>DASZPQ010000019.1:0-4966 GCA_035550275.1 Gaiellaceae bacterium
AGGTCACCCTCGTCCAGGTAGAGGAGCGACTGCTTCCGCGCATCGACGAAGAGGCGGCAACTCTGGTCGAAGACGCGCTGCGTGCCGACGGAGTCGAGATCCACCTCGGCGCCGAGGTGCGCGCCGTGGAGGCAAGTAACAAGTTGTTACTTGCCTCCGGGGAGCGGCTCGAGTTCGAACGGCTGCTGTTGGCGACCGGGCGGAGTGCGAATGTTGATGGGCTGGACGGGCTTGGGCTCACGACCAGCAAGCGCGGGATCGAGGTGGACGAGCGGATGCGCGCTGCCGAGAATGTCTGGGCGATCGGCGACGTGACCGGGATTGCGCAGTTCACCCACGTCGGCAAGTACCACGCGCGGATCGCGGCCTACGACATCTCCGGACGCGAGACCCGGGCGGATCATCGCGCTATTCCCGCGACGATCTTCACCGATCCGCAGGTCGCGACCGTGGGCGAGCTGAAAGGACGAATCTCGCGCTGGTCGCTGCAGTCGACGCCTCGGCTCTCGACGTACGAGCGCCCCAAGCGCGAAGGCTTCGTGAAGATCGCCGCCAGCCCCGAACGGCGCGTCGTCGTCGGCGCCGTTGCGGTCGGACCGGAAGCGGGCGAATGGCTCCAGCAGTTGACGCTCGCGATCCGCGCCGAGACGCCGATCGAGGTTCTGCTCGACGTGATCCAGCCCTACCCCACGTTCAGCGAAGCCGTCTTCCTCGCGCTCCGCGAGCTGAATCTCGACCTGACCGCTTAGGGCAGCGACGCACCCCAGGCGCGGGCGATGCCGACGCCGGCGACGAGCAGAATCGCGGCGGCGATCGCGAACCAAGACGTGATCTCACGCACCTCGTTGTGGCGCCCGATGCTCGAGCCAAGCGTGCGGTAGACGACATCGAGGGACTTGGCGGTATCGGCCGTGAACGCCTTGCCGCCGGTTGTCTTCGCGAGCAGGTTCACGGCGGCGGGATCCGGAGGCACCGGGATCGACTGCGCGTAGAGGCCGTAGCCGTAGGTGACCTTGCCGTGATTGGTGCCGAGCGCGACGCCGTAGATGCGAACCCCGTCGGCCTTCGCGAGCTTTGCCGCCGACTCCGGCGTGAAGGTGCCGCGGTTCTGCGCGCCGTCGGACTCGAGCACGATCGCGGCGGGGAGATACTCACCCGGCTTGTGATGCACCCCGGCCGCATTCAGGCTGGAAACGGCCAGGCGCACCGCACCCGCGACCCCGTCGCCGAGCGCTGTTCCCGCCTCGGGACTGAGGAAGTCGAGCCCGCTGTCGATCGCAGTGTGGTCGGTGGTCGGCGTGTCCAGCACCTCGGTGTCGGAGCTGAACGCCACCAGGCCGACCTTCACGCTCTTCGGCAGCTTGTCGAGGAAGATGCGCATCGAGTCGACAGCTGCTCCCATGCGCGTCGGGGTGACGTCGGTCGCGCGCATCGATCCCGAGACGTCGACGAGCAGGATGATCGTCGCGTTCCGGTCGGGCGCGATCAGGTGAACCTGCGGCCGGGCGAGCGCCGCAGCTGCAGTCGAGAGTGCCAGCACGATCAGGATGATCGGGATCCCGCGGCGCCACCAGACGCGTCGCTTCTCGACGATGCCGGCGAGCACGTCCATGTTCGTGAACGCGACCATGTACTTCGAGCGCTGACGGCGGACGAGCGCCATGAACAGGAGCAACAGCGGCACCAGCACGAGCGCAAAGAGGTAATGCGGGGCGATGAACGTGAAGTGATGGATCGTCCCGAGCTCGCTCATGGGGCGCACACCGCGCCGATCTGGACCTCGGCTTCGTCGGTCAGCGGCAGCGAGCCGCCGGTCTGGATCGCAGCTTTCACGGAGGTCCCTTCAGCCGATGTCTTCACGGTCACGGATCCGAGCACCGAGCCAACATCCGTCGGCGGGTCCTTCGTGCCGAAGGCAAGCCCGTTCCAGCTGCCGACCAGCGTTTCCTTCTTCTGGCAGCTCTGACTCGTCGTCTGCTTCGAGCCGGCCTGGAGGACGACGAGCGTGCCTCGCGGCTGGAGCGGCACGCCGACCGGCGTCCCCGGGATGCCCGCGGAGATGCGCCGCGCAGAGAGCGTCGAGCGACTCGCGCTCTGCTTCTTCACCGGGATACAGCCCAGCAATGGCTCAAATGACCCAGGCTGTCCGTTGTCCGTGACCGCATGGAAGAGGAGGAAGCTGCCGGTGGTGACTCCCTGGCTGATCGGCGCGCCGATCTGTCCGTCGAACCACACATGGACGTGGACGGAGCTCGCACGTGCATCGGTTCCACCGACAGAGCCCTGGCGCTTCGAGCACTCGAGCAGCCAGGTCGCCTCGCCGGTGCCGGGCACCGCAACCCAGGGGCCGACCACGTGGACGCAGACCTTGACCTTGTGGCATTCCTGTGTCGTCTGCGGGGCTGCCGAGCTCCGCGCCAGGCTGGCGGCCGCGAAGACCGCGCCGGAGAGCACGAGCAAGCTCGCGACGACAACGACGAGCCTGCGCGAACGCTTCATGCGAACCTCCTGAACCAGAGAGCGGAGAGGACGACGCCCGAGAGGATGAAGACCAGCGCGATCCCCGTCGCGAGGGCGCTGAGCTCACGCTTGCTCTTCGCCTTGGACGTGTGGGTGCCGAGGTTGCGATAGACCTGGCTCAGCTGCTGCGCCGAGAATGCCTTGAAGAACTGCCCACCCGTGAGATGCGAGACGACCTGAAGCGTGGTGGGATCGACCGGCACCGGATACGTCTGCGTCTTGACCTGCCCGCCCTGGAGCTTCTGCTGCTGCGTCACCTGGCCGTTGGCCGTCCCGACCGAGATCGTGTCGACCGGGATGCCCGCGAGACGCGCCTTCGCGGCGGCGTCCTGAGGCTTCGTCCCCTGCGCAGTCTGTGAGCCGTCCGAGATCAGGAGAATCGCGGCGGGCGGATGTGGGTTTCCGGGATGGCTCTTGCCGACCGCGCGGACGGCGACGGCAAGCGAGCCGTCGATCGCATCGCCGATCGCCGTTCCACCCAGCGGCGTGATCTGCGTCGGCAACCCGGCGATCACCCGGCTGCGGTTGGTCGTGGGCGCCACCACCAGATTCACCTTGTCGGCGAACGTCACGACCGCGACCTGGTACTTCGACGGCAGCGTGTTCAGAAATTGAATGGCGCCGTTTCGTGCCGCCATGATCCGGGTCGGATGGACGTCGGACGAGGCCATCGAGCCCGAGACGTCGAAGGCGAGCACAACCGTTGCCCCGCTCTTGACGCTGTTCAGCACGCGCTGCGGGCGGGCAAAGCCGACGAGCAGGAACGTCAACCCGATCAGCATCAGGGCCGCCGGCACGTAGCGCAGGCGCTCCGAGGGCCGCCGGACGATGTTCGGCATCATCGCCCGCGTCGACCATGCCGAAGCGCGAGCTGTGCGCCGCCGCTCGAGCAGCAAATAGCCGATCGCCGCGACCGGAACGGCAAGCAGCGTGAAGAGCAGATACGGCGCCGCGAATGTCACCTACGGTCGCTCCGGCTCAGGAACGCGGCCAGCGGCTTGAGCCAGTCGCCCTGTGTCGAGAGCGCGATATGCGGCACGCCGACCGAGGCGAGCATCGTCACGAGCCCGCGGCGCTCTTCCTCGGCCGCGACAGCGAAACGCTCCCGCAGAACGCGATCGCGCGTGTCGACTCGCAGCTGACGACCCGTTTCGGGATCGACGAGCCGGAGCTCTCCGACATCTGCCAGCTCCTGCTCGCGCGGATCGCGGATCTCGACCGCGAGCGTCGGATGACGGGCAGCCACACGCAGCAGCGGCGTCTGCCAGTCGACGGGCCCACGGAAGTCCGAGACGACGACGACAAGCGAACGCTGCGACGCCAGGCCTCCGACGAGCTTCAGCGCCTCGCCGAGCGACCCGTTGCCTGCCGGAGCATCGCGAAGCGCGGCGAGCCCGAGCAGCAAGCCGCGCCGTCCCTGGCGGGGCTTGCGGAAATGCGGCTCGTCCGGGCCGAAGGAGACGACGCCGAGACGATTTCCACGCCGAGTCGCCGCGTGCCCGATCGCCAGCGCCACGCCTTCGGCAACGTCCGCTTTCCGCCGGTCAGCGGTGCCGAACTGCATGGAGGCGGAGGCGTCGAGGACGATCCACGTGACGAGCACCCGCTCGGCGAGCTCGACCCGCACGTGGGTCTGGCCGGTGCGAGCCGTGACGTTCCAGTCGATCCGCCGCACGTCGTCGCCGGGCGCGTAGGCACGCACCTGGTAGAGCTCGGTGCCGACGCCGGCGAACGCCGACCGGTAGTCACCGGACAGCATGCCGCCGACGCGCCGCCCGATCGCGAGATCGAGCGCGCGCAGGCTCTCTGAGGTCAGCGCCCCTGGACCAGGCTCTGCGGGCGTCCGTACGCGATCTAGGACATCGACGAGACTCGCCATGCTCTACCCCTCCCCTTCCTGACCTTCGGTGCCTGCCGAAATGCTCACGCCGCGACGGGCGCGCGATTCAGGTCGATCTGTGGTGCTGGTACAGCCTTGAGCACCTCCTCGAGCACAGTGTCGGCCGTGACTTCCTCGGCCAGCGCCTGGTACGAGAGCACCAGACGATGACGAAGCGCGTCACGAAGCACCGCCTCGATATCGGGGACAATCACATAGTCACGGCCCCGCAGAAGCGCCATCGCGCGTGCGGCTGCGACGACGCTGATCGGGCCACGCGGAGAAGCGCCGAACGAGACGTACGGAGCAACGCTCGCGACACCGTGATCCGCCGGGCGCCGAGTCGCGGTCGCGATCGAGACGACCCAGCTGATGATCGCAGGATCGACATAGACCTTCGCGACGCGGCCCTGGAGCAGCTTCAAGTCGTCGAGCGCCAACACCTGATTCAACGCCGGCACCGGCTCCAACGACCGCTGCACCACCGTCAACTCCTCATCATGCGACGGATAATCAGTCAGCACCTTCAACATAAACCGGTCAATCTGCGCCTCAGGCAACGGATAC
>DASZPQ010000020.1:0-15266 GCA_035550275.1 Gaiellaceae bacterium
CTCACCGAGCCAATCCGTCGCAATCGGCGTCAGCGAGAGCCAGAAGAGCAAGTGGATGTTCGCCCAGAGCGTGCGCCCGTCGATCCGGTGCACGACCTGCGTCAGGTGGTGGTGGTTGACCCAGTAGATCGCGACGAACACGAAGCTCAGGACGTAGGCCAGCAGCCGGCTCTTCTCGTGCAGGATGTCGCCGAGCTGGCGTCCGGCAGGCGGCTTCAGCTCGAGCACCAGGATCGTGATCAGGATCGCGATCACTCCGTCCGTGAAGGCGATCATGCGGTCCGGCTTCATCGGCACGACTATGCCACCTCCGCCGGGCGGGGAGGGATCGGCAGCTCGTACGGGTCAGGTGCCGTGAAGAGCGGTCTTCAGCGCGGCGAGCGTCACGGGGCCGACGATTCCGTCGGCGGTGAGCCCTTCTGCGGTCTGGAATCGCGTGACCGCGGCTTGGGTTGCGGGGCCGTATTGGCCGTCGACTTTTCCGGCCGAGAAGCCGAGCCGCGCGAGAGCGCGCTGAAGCACTCGCACCTGTGCACCTGTGTCAGCCGGTTTGAGGGTCGTCGTGGGAGCGGAGACAGCCTGAGCTGGCGTGGTCGTCGTCGTCTGCGTATTCGGCGTCGTGGTGATGGGCGGAGTCGTCGTTGTCACCGGCGGCACCGAAGTCTTGGGGCTGCTCGAGAAGACACCTGCTGCTGCGAGCACCGCGATCAAGAACGTCAACCCGGTCAGCGCGACGACGACGACGCGCCTGTCAACGGTCTCGGCCCATGAACGGGGTGGAGGCGGAACATCCCGAAGCCAGTCCTCGTCGCCCTCCTCATCCCCAAAGCTCGCCGGCCGGGATCCTCCAGGCTCGTCGAGGTCGAACCAATCATCGGAGTGATCTCCGTGATTCATCTCTCGACCGTACCGCAGCCGGTTCAAAGAGTAAAACCGAGCTTGGGTCTCGGCCGAAGCCCAGAGCCGGCCTAAACGGGCGTTTGGCTATGCCAGCGTGGTGTTATGGCACCTGAGCGCGTGACGGTGGGCAGGTCGCAGACCACGCCTCGTCATTCAGGCCGACGTTGCTGCGGGTGGATCGTTTCGCCACGCGCCAGCATCTCGACGAACTCCGCGAGACGGCGCGAGCGTGTCTCCGACCGCTTTGCGGTTGCGAGCCGGTAGAGGATCGCGTAGCGGTTCTGGCTCGTGAGCAGCGCGAACATCGCCGCCGCCTTCGGCTCGGCTGCGAGCGCTTCCGCGAGGTCGTCCGGCAGCTCGATCGTTGCAGACCCGGCGTAGGCACCTTGCCAGCGTCCATCGGAGCGGGCCTGGTCAACCGCGGCCTTGCCTGCCGGCTTCATCCGCCCTTCGTCAATCAGGCGCTCTGCCAAGCCAACGTTTCGCTTTGACCAGGCGCTCCGCTTCCGTCGCGGGGTGAAGCGCTGCCGGTAGCTGTCGGCGTCGTAGCGACGGACTTGGCCGTCGATCCAGCCGTAGCAGAGCGCCTCCTCCAAGGCCTCCTGGTACCTCAACCGAGTCGGTGGGTCCCCGCCTTGCTTCGCCAGCGCGAGCCAGACGCCGTCCGAAGCCGCATGCCGAGCCGCGAGCCAGGCGGCCCACGCCGCCGCGTCATCCACGATCAACTCCGGCAAATCGTCGCTCATTCGCGCCAAGCAGGCTAAAGCACGCGACCGAGGGCGATGCTCGGAGACGTGCGCCCGGGTTGCCGGGGCTTCAGACCTGGGCGATATCGTCTGCTCGCACCGGAACCCGCGCAAGCTCCAGCCCGGTCGCATCGCGGAGCGCCGAGACGATGGCAGCCGTTGAGACGACCGTCGGCGGCTCGCCGACGCCCTTTGCGCCGTACGGCGCGTCCGGCTCGGGGTCCTCGATGATCACGGACTCGACCGGCGGCATGTCGAGCGCAGTCGGGATCAGGTAGTCGGTGAAGCTCGCATTCGTGATCAGGCCGTCGCGGGTCTGGATCTCCTCCATCAGCGCCAGCCCGAGACCTTGTGCGGTGCCGCCTTCGATCTGGCCTTCGACCGCCTGCGGGTTGACCGCCTTGCCGACATCCTGCGCGGCTCCGATCCAGACGACGCGGGTCAGGCCCAGGTCGACATCGACCTCGACGACGACTCGCATCGCGCAGGCGGCGAACGCGACGTGGGCGCGCTCGCCGGTGATCTGACCCGTCTCCGGGTCGAGGGGTGTCGTGCGGGCGTGGCGGTAGATGCGCTCGACGTCGACGTCGCCGCCCTTTGCTTCCTGCTCGAGGAGCGCCGCGCGGCAGGCGTCGCGGACCGCGCCGGCGGCCATCCAGGTCATGCGGGATGCAGACGCGGAGCCGGCCGAATCGACAGTCGCCGTCGTATGGGACGCGACGACGACGTTGTCGGTGCCCAGCTCCGTGCGCGCGACCTGGAGGATCACGTTCGTCACGCCCTGGCCCACCTCGGCTGCGGCGCAGTGAACCTCGGCCGAGCCGTCTGCAGAGAGCCGCACCCGGGCGGCGCAGTAGTCGTCGAAGCCCTCGGAGTAACAGATGTTCTTGAAACCGACGGCGAAGCCGACCCCGCGGCGAACGCCTTCGCCGCGCGTGGTGTTGCCGGCGCCGCCGGGGAGACGGAGCGGATCGCGCGGGAACTCCTCCGGCTCGGGCGGCACGAGCGCGGCGGCACGACGGATCACCTCGGCGATCGGAAGCGAGCCGTCGATCACCTGGCCCGTGGGAAGTATGTCTCCGGGCGCCATCGCGTTCAGGAGCCGCAGCTCGACCGGGTCGATCTCGAGCGCCGCGGCAAGCTTGTCCATCTGAGCCTCAGCCGCGAAGCAGGTCTGAACGGCGCCGAAGCCGCGCATTGCTCCGCACGGCGGATTGTTGGTGTAGACGACGGTCGAGTCGAGAAGCGCATTCGGCACCGCGTACGGCCCACAGGCAAACGACGCTGCGTTCGAGCAAACCGCGGTCGAGCTCGAGGCATAGGCGCCGCCGTCGAGCAGGATCCTCATCTGAACGGCAACGAGCTTCCCCTCGCGGGTCGCTCTGTGCTCGGCCCAGATCCGCGCCGGATGACGGTGAACATGACCGGTGAACGATTCCTCGCGGTTGTAGACGATCTTCACAGGCCGGTTCGTATGGAGGGCGAGCAACGCTCCGTGCAGCTGCATCGAAAGGTCTTCACGGCCGCCGAAGGCGCCGCCGACCCCGGCGAGATGGATCCGAACCTGATGGAGCGGAAGGCCGAGGCAAGGCGCGACCTGCTGCCGGTCGACGTGAAGCCATTGCGTCGCGACATAGATGTCGACCCCGCCCTCGCCATCCGGGACGGCGAGCCCGGACTCTGGCCCGAGGAAGGCCTGATCTTGCGTGCCGATGTCGTAGACGCCCTCGACTGAGACCTCAGCCTGCGCGTCGGGATCGCCATGGCGGATCACGAGGCGACGAACGACATTCGGCCGTGGATCATCGAGGTAGCCGTGGCCACGCGTCGGCTTCTCCGGATGGAGGTCTTCCGACTCGGTCGCGCGCTCCATGTCGACGACGGGCGGTAGCGGCTCGTATTCGACGTGGACGTTCTCCGCCGCGCGGCGCGCCTGCTCCGGATGCTCAGCTGCGATCAGCGCGACTGGCTCGCCGAAATACCGCACGCGGTCGATCGCGAGCACCGGCTGGTCCGAGAACTCGAGCCCGTAGTACTTCTCGCCCGGAACGTCTGCGTGGGTGAGCACCGCGTGCACGCCCGGCATCGTGAGAGCCTCGGAGATGTCGATCGCCGCGATGCGAGCGTGGGCATGTGGGCTCCGCACCGTGTGGCCCCACAGCATCCCGGGCGCGATCAGATCGCTCGAGTACGCAAACTCGCCTTTCACCTTCGGCGTCCCATCGACACGCGGAACGCTGTCGCCGACCCGGCCAACCTGAAGCGTCCTCGGCGTGCCGGTCGTGGTCACCGCCATGCCAAAGCCCCGATCGAGCTACAGGAATGCCACTCTGCCACTCCAGAAGATCCCCACCCTGGGTGGGGAAGGAACCTCCCGCCACCCGCCAGGATCATCGCTTTCGGGCGCACGCCGGGCAAGGTGTCCTTCGTGAAAAAACTGTGCCAATTGATCACGACCCGGCCTCCGCGGCCAGGCGAACCGCGTCGAAGATCTTCGCGTAGCCCGTACAGCGGCAGAGATTCCCGGAGAGCGCCTCGCGGATCTCGTCATCCGACGGAGAGGGAACCCGCGCGAGCAGATCCGCAGTCGCAACGACAAGCCCCGGCGTACAGAAGCCGCACTGCACGGCGCCCGCGGCCACGAACGCCTCCTGCACGCGGTGCAGCTTCTCACCATCTGCCAGCCCTTCAACCGTGACGACGTCGTGGCCATCCGCCTGCGCCGCCAGCACGAGGCACGCGCAGACAAGCGTTCCGTCAAGCAACACCGAGCACGAACCACACTCGCCCTGCTCGCAGGCGTTCTTCGATCCGGGGTAGCCAAGCTTCTCGCGCAGCGCGAACAGCAGCGACTCGCCCTCCCAACAGTCAGCCTCGGCCTCAATGCCGTTCACGCGCAGCGAAATCCTCACGCCATCGTCCTTTCAAGGGCACGTTTCGTCAGGACGCGAAGCGCGTGACGTCGATATGCCGCGGTACCCCGCACGTCGTCGATCGGCGCGGCTGCATCGGCGACACGTTCGGGAAACGAGTCAGCGTCGCTTCGCGGCGCAGTCACGAGCACCGGCCGCGGAGAGGCGGAGCCGAACGACGCCCGTAATTCGTCGCCGGCGCTCACACAGAGCGAGACGACCGCGATCACCATCGCATTCCGCGGGCCCACCTTCATGAACGTCTGTGGCGAGCCAGATGGCGACACCAGCACCGCCGTGATCAGCTCGTCCGGCTCGAGCGCGTTTCGCTTGACACCGGTGACGAATTCGCCGAGCGGCAGGCGCCGGACACCTCGAACCGATGCGCACTCGATCTCGGCGCCCTCGATCAGGAGCGGCGGCAACGCGTCCCCGGCGGGCGACGAGGTTCCGAGATTTCCACCGATCGTGCCGCGGTTACGAATCTGCGGCGAGCCGACGGTGCGAGCTGCTTCTGCGAGAGCCGGCAAGAGCTCGGCCAACTCCGGTCGCATCGCCTCCGCGTACGTCAACCCCGAGCCGAGCCGAAGCTGGTCCCCATCCCGCGACCACCCCCGCAGCTCAGCGACCTCATTGAGGTTCAGCAGCATCGCTGGGCGCAGACGGTCGAAGTTGAGACCGACCATCACATCCGTCCCGCCCTGGATCAGCCACGAGTCCGGGTGCTCTGCCTTGAGCTGAAGTGCCTCGTCGAGCGAGCGGGGAGCCAGGACGTCCAAGCCGGAACTGTACGGTTCTCGTCCGATGTCCACCAGCCTTTCGCGCCGCCTCGCAGTCGCGCGCGGGGACGAGCCAGCCGACCTCGTCGTCCGCGGCGGACGGGTCTTCTCCGTCTTCACCCGCGAGTGGCTGGACACGGATATCGCCGTCGTCGACGGCTTCATCGCTGGGCTCGGCGCCTACGACGGCGTCGAGACACTCGACGCAACGGGTCGCTACATCGTCCCCGGCTTTGTCGACGCCCACATGCATCTCGAGTCGTCGAAGCTGCTCGTCGACGAATTCGCCCGACTCGTGCTCCCGTTCGGGACGACGACAGTTGTCGCCGACCCGCACGAGATCGCGAACGTGCTCGGCACCGACGGTGTCCACTGGCTGCTCGACGTCTGCGGCCGGATCCCGCTCGACGTCTGGTTCATGGCTTCGTCGTGCGTGCCGGCCTCCCGCTTCGAGTCGCCGCGCCGCGAGCTCACCGCCGGCGATCTCGACGGTCTGCTCCGACGCAGGCGGGTGATCGGGCTTGCCGAGATGATGAACTTCCCCGGCGTCGTCAACGGCGATCCGCGCGAACTGGCGAAGCTCGAGCTGGCACAGCACGTCGACGGGCATGCGCCTGGCCTGCGTGGGCACGGCTTGAACGCCTATGCCGCGGCCGGAATCCGCTCTGATCATGAGGCCTCCACGCCGGAGGAAGGACGCGAGCGCCTCCGCGCCGGGATGTGGCTCCTGATCCGCGAGGCCTCAGCTGCGCGCAACCTGCACGCACTCCTGCCACTCCTGCAGGAATACGGTCCGAGCCGGATCGCGTTCTGCACCGACGACCGCGAGCCCGAGCACATCGCCGACGACGGGCACATCAACGCAATCGTGCGCGACGCTGTGGCTTACGGCATCCCTCCCGAAGACGCACTCGTCTGCGCGAGCTTCAACCCGGCGCTGTGGCACGGCCTCTCGCAACTCGGGGCGATCGCACCCGGATATCAAGCCGATCTCTTGCTCCTTCCCGACCTCGAGACGTTCGTCCCCGAGACGGTGCTCAAGGCAGGCCGGCCTGTCGCAGAGATCCCCCGCTCCGAGGTGCCCGACTGGGTGAAGCACACCGTTCGCGTCGGCGCGCTCGGCCCGGAGGTCTTCCGGATTCCCTGGAGCGGCGGACGAGCGCGCGTGATCGGGCTCATCCCGGGCCAGATCGTCACGGAGTCGCTCGTCGACGAGTTGACTCACCGCGGCGGCGAGGCAATCGCCGATCCCGAGCGCGATCTGGCGAAGATCGCCGTGATCGAACGTCACCTCGGAACCGGCCGCACCGGACTTGGGTTCGTTCGCGGTTTTGGGCTTCAACGGGGCGCGCTCGCGTCGACGGTCGCTCACGACGCGCACAACGTCGTCGTCGTCGGGATGAGCGATGCTGCGATGGCCGCAGCCGTCCGCCGGCTCGCGAACATCGGCGGCGGGATCGTGGTCGTCGATGGCGCGGAGGTGATCGCAGAGCTGCCACTTCCAGTCGCAGGGCTCCTTTCTGATGCACCGCTCGCCGACGTGCTCGCGCGAAGCCGCGCGATCATCGCCGCCGCCGCCGAGCTCGGCTGCACGGTCGAGGCGCCATTTCAGCTGCTCTCATTTCTCGCGCTGTCTGTGATCCCGAGCCTGAAGATCACCGACCACGGCCTGGTCGACGTGGACACGTTCGAGATCGTTCCGCTGGCGGCCGCGTGATCTTCTCGAACGCCCACATTCTCACAATGGACGACGCAGGCACGGAGCATGAGCGCGGCTGGCTTCGAATCGAAAACGGCCTGATCGCCGAGCTCGGCACCGGCGACCCACCGGCACATCTGACCAGCTCCCCGCTCAGCCTCCCGTTCAGCTCCCCACCCAGGGTGGGGAGTGAACCACCCGCCACCCGCCAGGATCATCCCCTGCCGGAGAACTCGGCCGCAAGCCGTCCTTCGCAACAAATGCGTGACGATTCGTCCACGGAGCTCTGCGATCTGCGTGGCGCCGTCGTCATGCCGGGATTCGTCAATACCCACCACCACCTCTACCAGACGCTCACGCGTGCCCGCGCGCAGGACGCAGACCTCTTCACGTGGCTCCAGACGCTCTATCCGACCTGGGCGCGGATCGACGATGAGCTGGAATATGCGGCGGCGCGCACGGGAATCGCCGAGCTCGCGCTGTCAGGCTGCTCGACGGTCTTCGATCATCACTACGTCTTCCCGCGCGGCGTCACCGGGCTCGTTGAGGCGGAGATTCGCGCAGCCAGGGAGATCGGCGTCCGGATCGTCGCATCGAGAGGCTCGATGGATCTCGGCGAGTCCGATGGAGGCCTCCCGCCCGATTCGCTCGTCGAAAGCCTCGACGAGATCCTTGCCGACACGCAGCGTCTCGCGGCGCTTGCGGACGATGACTTCGTCCAGATCGCGGTGGCGCCATGCTCACCGTTCTCGGTCACGACCCGGCTGATGGAGGAGTCGGCGACACTCGCCCGCCAGCTCGGCCTGATGCTCCACACCCATCTCGCCGAGACGGTCGAAGAGGAGGCTTATTGCCGCGAGCTCTACGCCTGTACGCCGGTCGAGTACCTGGAGCGCGTCGGCTGGCTCGAGAACGACGTCTGGTGCGCCCACTGCATCCACCTCTCCGATGCGGAGATCGGACGCTTCGGGAAGCACGGCGTTGGCGCCGCCCACTGCCCGACCTCGAACCTGCGCCTCGGCGCCGGGATCGCGCCGGTCCGAAAGATGCTCGATGCCGGAGTCAAGGTCGGGCTCGGCGTCGACGGCTCGGCATCGAACGAGCGCAGCGACCTCTTCTACGAGGTGAAGCAAGCGCTGCTCGTCGCACGCGGAGTCGGGGGAGGCGCCGCGATGAGCGCCCGCGAGGCGCTCCGGCTCGCGACGAGAGGGGGTGCCGCGGTGCTGGGCCGAACCGATATCGGCTCTCTGGAGCCCGGGAAGCGAGCCGACCTCGCGATCTTCCGCACCGACGGGCTCGAGCTCGGAGGCGCCGCGGATCCGGTCGGCGGGCTCGTTCTCTCAGGCCCACACCGAGTCGACCGACTGATCGTCGGCGGGGTCGATGTCGTCCGAGGCGGCAGCCTCGTGCAGGCCGACGAGCAGGAGATCGCGCGCGAGCATCGCATCCAAGCGAAGAGACTCGACGGATGACGCTCTCGACCCACGTTCTCGACACCGAACGCGGCCGGCCGGCCGCAGGGATTCGCGTCGAGCTCTGGCAGGGCGAGGAGCTCCTCGCCTCGAGTGAGACCGACTCAGACGGCCGCATCGCAGAGCTCGGTGACGCCGGCTCGGGAACCTACCGTTTGATCTTTCATCCCCCGTCGCCGTTCTTTCGGCGCGTCGAGCTCGAGCTGGAGCTCGGCGAAGGCCACCACCACGTCCCCCTGCTCGTCTCGTCCTACGGGTGCGCGACCTACCGCGGCAGCTGAGCGTCGAGGAGCTGGCGGAGCTGTTCGAGGGCCGCACGCAGTTCGTCGAGCGCCTCGCCGTCCTGGACGATCCGCTCGGCCGGGCACGCGAGGTTGCCACCACGCTCACCGACGACGAGAAGAAGGAAGTACTCGATGCGCATCCGGCGATCGGGGCCAAGGCCCTCTCGGCACGATCGGCTGCGGAGCAGGGGACCGATGAGGCTCCGGAGCTTGCCGAGCTGAACCGCGCCTACGAAGCAAGGTTCGGCTTCCGCTTCGTCGTCTTCGTGAACGGCCGGCCGAAACGCGAGCTCGTTCCCATCCTGCGCGAACGGCTCGAGCGGACCCGGGAAGAGGAGCTGGCAACCGCGCTCGACGAGCTCGTGTCGATCGCCGAGGACCGATGGCAGCGTTGCTAGGGATCTCCGGCTACTGGTGGTCGTGGGGCGACCTGCTCTTCCGCTGGCTGCACGTGATCGCCGGCATGGCCTGGATCGGCGCCTCCTTCTACTTCATCGCGCTCGACAAGCATCTTCGCCCACCCGCGGAAGCGCGCGACACGGCGCGCGGAGTCGGGGGCGAGGCGTGGGAGGTTCACGGCGGCGGCTTCTACCGGGTCGAGAAGTTCCGCGCGGTGCCGGATCCGCTGCCCGAGCCCCTCTACTGGTTCAAGTGGGAGGCGTACACGACATGGCTTTCAGGCTTTGCGCTCCTGATCGTCGTCTACTACTCGCACGCCTCGACGTTCCTCGTTGACAAGACCGTCGCCAACCTCACGACGACCGAGGCGATCGCGATCTCGATCGGTGGGCTCGTCTTGGCCTGGCTCGTCTACGACGCGCTCTGCCGGCTCCTCGACGGGCACGACCGGGTGCTCGCCCTTGCGGTCTTCGGGGAGATCGCGCTTTCGTCCTGGGCGGCATGCTCGCTGCTTGCCGCGCGCGCTGCCTACATCGAGGTCGGCGCGATGGTCGGCACGATCATGGTCGGCAACGTCTTCTTCGTGATCATCCCGGCCCACTGGGAGCTGATCCGGGCGAAGAAAGCGGGCCGCGAGCCGGATCCTCGCTGGGGGCTGCGCGGCAAGCAGCGGTCGGTGCACAACAACTACCTGACGCTGCCGGTCGTCTTCGCGATGCTCTCGAACCATTTCGCCTTCACCTACGGGCACACGCACGCCTGGCTGATCCTCGTCGCGTTGATAGTGATCGGCGCGTGGGTTCGCCACTTCTTCAACCTCCACCACGAAGGCCGGGACGCCTGGTGGATCCTCGCGAGCGCGGCCGTGGCGATCGTCGTGCTCGCGCTGGTGGTCAGGCCAAGTAACAAGTTGTTACAAGCTTCGGGCCCCGCGCCCGCGTTCGCGAAGGTGCAGGCGATCGTGCAGACGCGTTGCGCGCCTTGCCACTCGCTGACGCCGACCGAGGCCGGCTACACCGCGCCGCCTGCAGGGATCCGCTTCGACACGGCCGCCGAGATCGAGTCCCAGGCGTCCTTGATCGACAGCATGGCCGTGCAGACGCAGGCGATGCCGCTCGGAAACGCGACCCACATGACGACCGCCGAGCGCGAGACGCTCGCGCGCTGGCTCGCGTCCCGCTAGCGTCCCGGCGTGCTCGAAATCGTCGCAGCCGGCTTTACGTTCCGCGCCCGCTTCGAAGAGAAGGATGCGCCGGCCACGGTTGCCGCGTTCCGGAAGATCCTGCCGCTCGAGGACCGGATCATCCATGTCCGCTGGAGCGGCGAGTCGACCTGGATCCCCTGGGGCGACCGCGAGCTCGGGATCGGGCCCGAGAACGCGACCTGCTACCCGGCGCCCGGCCAGATCCTGCTCTACCCGGGTGGTCTGAGCGAGACCGAAGTGCTCTTCCCCTACGGCCACTGCGCGTTCGCCTCGAAGGCAGGCCCGCTCGCCGGAAATCATTTCGCAACGGTGATCGAAGGCGCCGAGAACCTGCGCGCGCTTGGACGCCTCACCCTCTGGGAAGGCGCTCAGACGATCTCGTTCCGCGAGACCGCCTAGCGTTCCTCGCGCACGTACGGCGTCCCGAGCGCAGCCGGCGCTCCGAGCCGTCGCCGGGCGCCACTGGCCGACGCGAGCACGAGCACGACAACCGTCATCACGTACGGCAGCGAGTTCGTCCAGAGCTCCGTCGGGCCGAGATGGATCTGGCGTGCCTGGAGCTCGGGGGCAAGCGCTTGGAGCCCACCGAAGAAGTACGCGCCGACCAGGCAGAGCTCGGGCCTCCAGAAGGCGAAGATGACGAGCGCGATCGCGATCCAACCAGCACCGCCGGTGATCCCGCTCACCCATTGAGGCGTGATCGCAAGCGTGAAGGTCGCCCCCGCGACGCCGGCGAACGCGCCGCCGACGAGCGTGTGGATGTAGCGGTACTTGACCACGTCGATCCCCATCGCATCGGCGGCGGCCGGCGATTCGCCAACCGCGCGCACGTTCAGCCCGGGCCGCGTGCGCGTCAGATAGAAGAGCACTCCGACCACGCAGAGCCAGGAGAAATAGACGAGCACGTTCTGGCCGAAGATGATCGGGCCGACGACCGGCCAGCGCTGGAAGCTCGCCGGAAAGACCGCGCTGAAGTTGTGGCGAGCAGGGTTGTCGGCCAGGTTCAGATCGTTTCCGAGATAGGACGAAAGCCCGGCGGCGCCGGCAAAGATCGTCAGCGCAAGCCCCGAGACGATCTGGTTCGCCCGCAGCGTGATCACGAGGAACGCGTGGATGCCGGCCATCAGCGCGCCGGCGAGCGCGCCGACGAGGACAGCCGCGACCAGCGAGATCCCTGAGCCGGCGTGCAGTCGTTGCACCGTCCAGAAGCCCATCACCGCACCGACGAGCATCATCCCTTCGACTCCGAGATTGAGCACCCCGGACCGCTCTGCCAGGAGCTCGCCGAGCGCCGCGTAGAGCAACGGCGTTCCATAGGCGATCCCCGAGGCGACCAGGACGACGAGCAGCGAGTTGTTCATACGGCGACCGACGCTGCGCCGCCGCGCCTGAAGCGGACGCGGTAGCGGACGAGGAGCTCGCCGCCGAGCGCGGAGAAGAGGATGATCCCCTGCAAGACGCCCACCAGGCCTGATGGAAAGTCGGGGCCCTGCAACGTGTTACCCGCGTTCTGCAAGCCGCCGATCAGGAACGCGACCACGAGCACGGCGAACGGGTTGTAGCGCGCGAGGGCCGCGACGACGATCCCGGTGTAGCCGTAGTACTGCTTCTGGAGCCCGTTCGGGTCGGCGTCCAGCATGTGGGAGAAATCTCCGACCTGGCTCGCCCCGCCGATCCCGGCGATCCCGCCCGAGATGGCCATCACGGCGAGGATCTTCCGGCGCGTGCGCATGCCTGCGTACCGGCCGGCGCGCACCGAGTCGCCGAGCACCTTCACCTCGAACCCGAACCGGGTGCGCGTGTTCAGCACCCAGAGCAGCACCGCGATCAGCACTGCGATCCCGGCGCCGAGCGGGATCAGGATCACTCCCTGCGAGTGGATCGTCAGTCCAGGCCAGAAGGCAGAGCTCGGCAGCGTCTTGCTGGTCGGAAAGACCGTCGCGTTGAACCCCGAAGTCTCGCGCCAGTAGGACTCCGTGTTGAAGACCAGGTACGTCAGCAAGGTGCCGGCGACGTAGTTCAGCATCAGCGAGGTGATGATCTCGTTCGTCTTGAAGAACGCGCGCAGAACGCCCGGGATCAACGCCCACGCCGCACCGCCGGCGGCACCGGCAACGACCATCGCGAGGATCGCGAAGGCCGACGCCCCGCCGCTGGTCCCGAAATAGAGCCCGGCCGCAGCCGCGGTGATCGCACCGATGTAGAGCTGGCCCTCGCCGCCGATGTTGAACAACCGCATCCGGAATGCGACGGCCGCCGCCAGGCCCGTGAACGCGAGCGGTGTCGCCTGGGTGAGCGTCTGCCCAAGCGCACCTGTCTGCAAGAACGCCGCATCGAAGAGCTGGCGGTAGGTCGAGAGCGGATCGTGACCCGTCGCGAGCAGCACGAATCCCGCGAAGACGAACGCGAAGACGAGCGAGCCCGCCGGAACCGCGACGATCCGCCACCGCGGCAGCTCGAGCCTGCGCTCAATTCTCATCGCTCGCCCGCCCTCCGCCCGCCATCAGGAGACCGATCTCCGCCACGTCGGCGTCGGCCGATGAGAACTCGCCGAGGATCGCTCCTTCGTACATGACGGCGATCCGGTCGGCGAGCAGCAGGATCTCGTCCAGGTCCTCGCTGATCAGGAGCACGGCGACGCCGTCCGCCGCGGCCTGCCGAAGATAGGAATGCACCGTCTCGATCGCGCCCACGTCGAGGCCCCGCGTCGGCGAGGCGGCGACGAGCAGCTTCGGGTGACCGCTGAACTCGCGCGCCAGCACGACCTTCTGGAGGTTGCCACCCGAGAGGACCCGGGCTGCCGCGGCCGGCCCGGGCGCCGCGATCGAGTAGCGACGGATCAGGTTGACGGCGCCCTCGCGGATCTTCCCGAGCCGCAGGAGCGGGCCGCGCGAGAGCGATCGCTCGCGATAGGACTTCAAGGCCAGGTTCGTCTCGATGCTCAAGCTCGGAGCGACGCCGGTTCCAAGACGGTCTTCCGGAACGTAGGCGATTCCTGCGCCAATCGCCTCGCGCGGATCCCCGCCCTGGAGCGCCTTCCCGAGGAACCGAAATGTCCCGGCCGTCTTGGCGCGAATCCCGGCGATCGTCTCGGCGAGCTCGCGCTGGCCGTTTCCCGCGACGCCCGCGACAGCGACGATCTCGCCGGCCCGCACCGCAAGCGACAGTCCTCTGACAGCGGGCTCGCCGCGATCGCCCGGAGCCCAGACGTCCTCGAGCTCGAGCACGAGCTCGCCGGGCTCACGACCCGCCGCGCCGCTTCCTCGCAACAGGACATCGTCGAGCTCCCGCCCAACCATGAGCGCCGCCAGCGAGCGAGGCGTCGAGTCCCTGGCGAGCACGGTGCCGAGCGACCGGCCGCCGCGGAGCACTGTCACGCGGTCTGCCACTGCCTGAACCTCGTGCAGCTTGTGCGAGATGAAGATCACCGTCCGGCCTTCCGCGACCATCCCGCGCAGCGTCACGAACAGCACCTCGGCCTCCTGCGGCGTCAGAACCGCGGTCGGCTCATCGAGGATCAGGATCTTGGCATCTCGGTAGAGGGCCTTCAGGATCTCAACTCGCTGCTGCTCCCCGACGGAGAGCTGCCAGACCTTGGCCCGGGCGTCGACGGCGAGCCCGTAGCGTTCGGAAAGCTCGCCGACCTTCTCCTCGATCTCGCTTCGCCGGAGCACGAACGCGCCGCCCTCGTCACGGTGATCGCCGAGCACGACGTTCTCGGCGACCGTGAACGGCTCGACCAGCCGGAAGTGCTGATGAACCATGCAGATCCCTGCGTCGAGCGCGTCCCGCGGCGACTCGAAGTGAACCGGCTCGCCGTACAGGAGCACCTCACCCTCGTCGGGCCGGTACAGCCCCGTGAGGATGTTGGAGAGCGTGCTCTTGCCCGCTCCGTTCTCACCCAGCAGCGCGTGGATCTCGCCCGGCGCCGCCTCGAAATCGACGCCGTCGTTCGCGACCACGCCGGGAAACCGCTTGGTGATCCCACGCATCGCCACGGCCGCCCCCGGAGGGGCGGCCGTGACTGCAGTCGCGCTCATCGACCCTCCGGCCGGCTACTTGCCCGTCGGACTGCCGACCACACCGTCAGCGAGCCAGCTGACCGCATAGAGCTGGTTGACCGTCAGCGTCTTCCCTGCCGGGACGATCACCTTCCCCGACTGTTCCTTGATCGGGCCCGTGAACGGGTTGAAGGTGCCGGCCTCGATCGCCTTCTGCTTCGCCGCGATCAGCGCCTTGGTCGCAGCGCTGACGCGCGGGCCGTACGGCGCGAGCGACGTGAAGCCATCCTTGATCGAGCCGTAGTAGAAGCCCGGCTTCCAGGTCCCCGCCATCGCTTCCTTGACCCGCTTCAGGTAGTACGGGCCCCAGTTGTAGACCGCCCCGGTCAGCCAGGACTTCGGCGCGAACTTCGAGGAGTTGGAGTCGTAGCCAACCCACGGAAGGTTGTCCGCCTCCGCCACCTGGCCCGTGGCCGGCGAGTCGACGTTCTGGCCGAGCACGTCAGCGCCTTGGGACACGAGGCTCTGAGCCGCTTTCTTCTCCTTGCCCGGGTCATACCAGCTGTTCGTCCAGACGACGTGGATCTTGGCGCCGGGATGGGTCAACTGAGCTCCGAGCGCAAAGGCGTCCGTGTGCCGGAGCACCTCGGGAATCGCGAATGCGGCGACGTAGCCGATGTTGCCGTTCTTCGACGCCGCACCGGCCGCCATCCCAGAGAGGAAGATCGAGTCCTCGCCTGCGCCGTAGTACTCGGCGAGGTTCTTGGACGTATCCGTGCCGGTCGCCTGCTCGAAGAGCACGTCCGGATACTTGGCTGCGAACGCCTTGTCGACGTAGCCATACGACGTGGCGAAGATCATCTTGTAGCC
>DASZPQ010000021.1:0-9459 GCA_035550275.1 Gaiellaceae bacterium
GGCCATGGCTGATGCAGATCGTGGCGAACGAGGCACGCAACCGCCGCCGCTCGGCCGGACGCCGTGCCAGCCTCGCGCTCAGGGCCGAGCGCGAGCCGAGCTTGGGGGGCACGGCCCTGTCCCCCGAGAACGTGCTCCTCGCCGGCGAGGAGCGGGCCCGGCTCCTGGCGGCCCTCGAGGCGCTCCCGGAGCCGGCCCGGCTCGTGCTCGGCTGCCGGTTCCTGCTCGAGCTGTCCGAGGACGAGACCGCGGCTGTGCTCGGCGTTCGCCGCGGCACGGTCAAGTCGCGCACCTCGCGTGCGCTCGAGCGACTGAGGGAGGCGTATGACTGACCTCGATCGTTCGCTGTCGGCACTCGCTGCCGAGATCGAGTGGCCGGAGACGCCGCGGCTCGAGTTGCAGCTCGAGCCGCATAGTCGTCGCAGCCGCGGATGGGTCGTGGTGCTCGCTGTGATCGCACTCGCGGTCGCAGTCTCGTTCGCCGTGCCGCCGGCACGGAGCGCCATCCTGCGCTTCTTTCATCTCGGCGGGGTCACGATCGAGCGGGTCGACGTCCTGCCGCCGGCGCAGGAGGAGAGCCTCGCGGCGTCGCTCGGCCGGCCGGTTACCAGCAAGACCGCCGCGCAGGTGCTCGGAGCCCCGTTCAAGTTCCCGCCCGCGAAGGCAGCGCCGCCGCTCTACCTCGAGGAAGGAGTTGTCTCGGCGTTGCTCGCGACTCCGAGCCCCGTGCTCCTCACCGAGCTCCGAACCGGGGGCCCTGGAATCCTGAAGAAGCTGATCGGCGTTTCGACGGGAGTCGAGTCGTTCCAGATCACGGACGGTGAGCCTGCGATCTGGATCTCGGGCGTCGAGCACATCTTCATCGGGCCCGACGCACCGCCGCGCCTGGCGGGCCACACGCTCGTCTGGGTCGCCGGAAACGTCACCTACCGGCTCGAGGGCCGCGGCTTGACGATGGACGCCGCGGTGAAGCTCGCACACGCGATCGACGGAACCTGAACGACGTCAGCGGTGTAGAAGCTTCAACTCGTCAAAAAGGAGGGCGCTCATGCGTCGCATCGTTCACGCCGCGGTCGTCGTCTCGATCCTCGTCCTTCCTCCGGCTGCATCGGCAGTCGGGCCGTCGCTCGGCGCGATCGACGGCAACCCGGGCGTTCAGGGCCTGACGCAGGACGTGAGTTACTCCGCCGTGCTGACGGGCGACAACACGAAGCTGCGCGCCCAAAAGGATGGCGAGCTGGTTCGTTCGGCGATCGTTCCGGGCCTCTGGGGTGTGCCGATGGTGACGCTGAACGGCGGCACGGGCGGCCTCTCTCCCAACGGGCGCGTGCTCGTGCTGAGCGACAACATCCAGCCGGGCGCCGCACTCCGGTCGAAGTCGGGATTCGCGGTCGTCGACACGCGGACACTTCGGGTCACCCGCACGATCTCACTGCCTGGCGACTATTCGTTCGATGCGCTCTCGCCTCGGGGCCAGACGCTCTTCCTGATCCACCACGTCTCGCAGAGCGACGTCACGAAGTACCAGGTGCGCGCCTACGACCTGAAGACCGGCGCGCTGCTCTCACGTGTGATCGCCGACAAGCGCCAGGCCGGCTGGGTGATGGCCGGGATGCCGGTCACGCGTGCGACGAGCAGCAACGGCCGCTGGGTCTACACGCTCTACCAGCAGAGCAGGAACGTGCCCTTCGTGCACGCGCTCGACACGGTGAGCAAGACCGCTGTCTGCATCGGCCTGCCCTGGAACTGGGCCGCGAACAACGCCGGGATCAGCGAGGCGACGCTGCGGCTGGTGGGGGACCAGCTGCACATCGTCGGGGGCCAGGGCAGCACCACCCGGTTCCTGCTCGACACGAAGACGTTCCGGATCGCCACGTAGCATCGTGGTGTGCGAGTCGTCTGGATCGCGATCATCGCCGTCTGCGCGATTCCGCTGGCCTACGTCGCGTGGCTCGCCAACCCGCTATTCATGCTCGTCGCGGGCGTCGAGCAGTGGCTCGAGCGGATGGAGCGGCTCTATCCCTACCGCTGGTGGATCCTCTTCCTGATCGTCGTCTGCGTGTTCTCCGTTGCCGTGTACACGGCCGCGTACGGTTAGGCCCGGGCAGGCTCGAAGCGCAGCTTCTCGGTCTCGGCCGGGACGCGCGTCGGATAGTCGCGCGTGAGGCAGGCCCGGCAGAGTGCCGACGCCGGCCGTTCCGTCGCCTCCTGAAGGCCTTCGAGCGAGATGTAGGCCAGAGAGGTTGCGCCGATTGCCGCTCGCACGCCCTCGACGGTGTTGTGGGCGGCGATCATCTCGTCTTCGCTCGCGAGGTCGATGCCGTAGTAGCACGGTGAAACGACCGGCGGTGACGAGATTCGCACGTGGACCTCGAGCGCTCCGGCGTCGAACAGCATCTGCACGATCTGGCGGGTTGTGGAGCCGCGGACGATCGAGTCGTCGACGATCACCAGGCGCTTGCCTGCGACCTCGGCGAGCGGGTTGAACTTCATCCGGATGCCCTGCTCCCGCATGTCCTGCGTTGGCTGGATGAACGTGCGGTGGACGTAGCGATTCTTGATCAGGCCTTCGCTGAACGGGATCCCCGTCGCCCGGGAGAAGCCGATCGCCGCCGGCGTCCCCGAGTCGGGGATCGGGAGCACGAGATCTGCTTCGACGGGCGCTTCGGCCGCCAGCCGCTCGCCCATCCGGACGCGGGCGCCGTGGATCTCGACCCCTTCGAGCTTCGTGTCGGGTCGCGCGAGGTAGAAGAACTCGAAGATGCAGAGCGCGCCTTGAGCCGGCTGCGGCAGGGCCTGGATCGACCGGACCTCGCTGCCGTCGACGATCACGAGCTCGCCGGGAAGGATCTCCCGCTCGAACGTGGCGCCGACGAGGTCGAGGGCACAGGTCTCGGAGGCAAGCACGGGATCGTCGCCGATCCGGCCGAGGACGAGCGGCCTGAATCCGTGTGTGTCGCGAAAGCCGAAGAGTCTTCCCTCGGCGATTCCGACGACCGTGGCGGCGCCCTCGAGCTGCGCCATTGCCGCCGGGATTGCTTCTTCGAGCGGCCGGTCGTCCTCCGCGATCAAGGCGGCGATCATCTCGCTGTCCGACGACGAGCCGACGTGACCGGTGAAGTCGTCCCGGAGCGAGTCGGCGTTGATCAGGTTGCCGTTGTGGCCGAGCGCGACGAGGCGCGCCTTGCCGTTGTGGAGCAGCGGCTGCGCGTTCTCCCAGGCGTTCGAGCCGGTGGTCGAGTAGCGCGTGTGGCCGATTGCGAGCTGGCCGGGCAGGCTCGAGAGCTTTTGCTCGTCGAAGACCTGTGTGACGAGGCCGAGGTCGCGCAGCCCCGTCAGGCGCCCGTCTTCGGAAACCGCGATGCCTGCCGATTCCTGGCCACGGTGCTGGAGCGCGTAGAGGCCGAAGTAGGTCAGGCGAGCGACGTCGCGGTCAGGTGCGCTGATGCCGAAGAGCCCGCACATCAGATGCTCCCCAGCTCGGTCGTCTCGGGCCAGTCGAGCGTTTCCGAGGCTGCCACAGCGACGATCACACCAGGTCCGTCTGGCGTTTCCAGCTCGCCGTCGAGGCCCGACCAGGCGGCCGCTTCGCGCAACGCGAGCGCGCCTCCGCCGTCGGAGATGTCGTGCGCGAGCGAGAACCGGTGTGCGTTCTGCCAGACGAACCGGACGAGGTCTGCGCCTGAACCGCGGAGGAGGACGACGCGGTCTCCCGCTCGCCATTTCCCGGGAACCCGGGTCACGTCGCGGACCAGCCCGACGCAGCCGACGACCGGCGTGGGCGGGATTGGCTTTCCGCCGGTCTCGTTGTAGAGCGAGACGTTTCCGGAGACGACCGGGATCCCGAGCTCGTTCGCGGCTGCCGCGATTCCGTCGATCGCCTGCCCGAGCTCCCACCCGATCTCGGCGCGCTCGGGATTGCCAAAGTTGAGGCAATCGGTCAGCGCGAGCGGCTCTGCGCCGGCACACGCGACGTTCAGCGCCGACTCCATCACGGCAGACCAACCGGCGCGATACGGGTCGCGCTCCCCGAGCGGAGGCCCGTCCAGCGAGACGGCAATTCCGCGCGTGCCGTCAATCCGAAGCACTGCGGCGTCGAGGCCGGGCCGGCGAACGGTGCGCGAGCCGACCAGCTGGTCGTACTGCTCGCAGATCCATTCCTTCGACTCGTCGTTGATCGGGTCCGGCGCGGTGTTCGTCGTCGTGTGAGCCTTCTGCTCGACCTCGTAGCGAGGCGTTTCCTCGGTCAGGAGCCCTGCCGGAATCGCGCCCACGATCGCATTCTCGAAATAGCAGCGGAGCTCGCCGTGATCCGTCACCTCGCCGATCACCGTGCAGGGAAGCTCCCAGCGCTCGCAGACCGCGCGCACCTCCTCGAGCCGGCTCGGCTCGACGACCGCGACCATGCGTTCCTGCGACTCGGAGATCATGATCTCCCACGGCTCGAGCCCGGCCTCACGAAGCGGAACGCGATCGAGGTGAACATCGACGCCGGCGCCATCGGCGGCCATCTCGGCCAGCGACGACGCCAGCCCCGCCGCGCCGCAGTCCTGGAGGCCGACGACGAGATCCTGCTCGACGAGATCGAGCGACACCTCGATCAGCGCCTTGCCGCGGAAAGGATCGCCGATCTGAACCGACGGCCGCTTGTCGTCCGATCCTTCGAGATCCTGGCTGGCGAGCACGGAGGCGCCGCCGATCCCGTCGCGCCCGGTGAGCGCGCCGTAGAGCACGAGGGCATTGCCGGCGCCGGTCGCCTTCGCCTTCAAAACGCGCTCGGTCGGCAGTATTCCGACGCACATCGCGTTCACGAGCGGGTTCGCGGCGTACGCTTCGTCGAAGACCGTCTCGCCGCCGACGTTCGGGACGCCAACGCAATTCCCGTAGTGGCCGATCCCGGCAACGGCGCGTCGGAAATGCCAGTCGGGCTGTCCGAAGCGCAGGCCGTCGAGCAGTGCGATCGGCCGAGCTCCCATCGCGACGATGTCGCGGAGAATCCCGCCCACCCCGGTCGTCGCGCCCTGGAACGGCTCCACCGCAGAGGGGTGGTTGTGCGACTCGACCTTGAACGCGATCGCAACGCCGTCGCCGAGGTCGATCACGCCGGCGTTCTCGCCGGGCCCCTGCAGCACGCGCGCGCCTTGCGAGGGCAGGCGGCGGAGGAGTGGGGCGGAATGCTTGTAGCCGCAGTGCTCGGACCAGAGCACGGAGAACACCGCGAGCTCGAAGTCGTTCGGGCCGCGTTCGAGCAGCTCCTGGATGCGTTCGAACTCCCAGTCAGTGAGACCGAGCGCCTGATGGAGCGGTTGCTGCGCCACTGCGGTCAGGAGGTCAGTCTAGCCGCGGTCTCCGACGGCCTCGACGAACGTCCGTCGCGTGGGACGTCTTTTGCGGTGCCCGCGTGGCCAACCTCGTACGGGAGACCCACCGCCCGCCCCTTATGGCTCGAGCCTAACCCGCCTGCCTGATCGCGACCAGTGTCCGCGCGTGTCAAGAGTGTGACGATTGCTCCACACGGCTTAGTCGGCCGTGGCCGCGGTGGCGACGGCCGGTGACGGACGGCGGGGACTCCGCTTCACTCGGCTCGCCAAAGCGACTCCGGCGAGGACGAGGGCCAAGCCGGCCAGTGAAATCGCGCGCACCGGCTCTCCGAGGAGGAGAACGCCGTAGAGCACGGCGACCCCCGGGATCAAATAGGTGATCAAGATCGTGCGCGACGGCCCGGCCGTCCGCAAGAGCGCGAACAGGATGATGTAGGCGATCCCGGTTCCGACGATCCCGAGCATCGCAACCGAGCCGTTCTCCTTCCAACCGGGCAACGTGCCTGGCAGGCGCGCGAGACCGTAGGGCGCGACGGCGATCATCGCAGCCGTCGTCGAACCTGCTGCGACGACGAGCGGCGGTGTTCCGACCAGCATGTGCGACCCGAAGCTCGCAGCAGAGGCATATGCAAGCGCCGCGAGGACGACCGCCAACGCCGCGAGCAGCCCACCCCCGCCAGGGGATCCGACAAGAAGGGCAACCCCTGCGAGCCCGATCAGCACGCCGGCGAGCCGGTAGCCCGTGACCCGATCGTTTCCAAACCGAGTCGCGATCACCGCCGAGAAGATTGGAGCGGCCGCCTGCAGGATGGCCGCGAGCCCGGAATCGAGTCTCGTCTCCGCCCAGGAGATGAGCAGGAACGGAATTGTCGTGTTCACGAGTCCGAGCACCACCAGGCGTCCCCAGACGGGCCTCGCCAGCGAGAGCAGATCGCGGCCGACAACGGCAAACGCGACCGGCACGACGACCGCGCTCGCGAGCAGCAGCCGAAAGAAGACAAGCGCTCCTGGATCGAACTGACGGTCGGCGACCTTGATGAACATGAACGAGGAGCCCCAGATCAAGGAGAGCGAGGCGATCATGAGGGCTTCTCTCCGAGTCATCGTCTCCTTCTAACGCATGGGAGCCGGCTCATGTGAGATGCGAACCGAAAGAGCAGGCTGACTTCTCGCTACGGTTTGACGATGGAGCTCATCCACACGTGTTACCGGATCACGGATCCGGAGAGATCCGTTGCCTTCTATGAGGCTCTCGGCTTCGAGAAGCGGCGAGAGATGCCGATCCGCGACGAGGCGATCAACATCTTCATGGGGCTGCCCGGCGACGGCGACCGGCTCGAGCTGACCTACAACTTCGGCGTCTCGTCGTATGAGCTCGGCACCGGGTATGGCCATATCGCGATCACGGTCGATGACCTCGATGCAACGCTCGAGCAGCTCGCTGCGCAGGGCATCGAGCCTGAAAAGCCGCCGTACCGCGTGCGTGAGGGCGGCTCGCGGCTCTGCTTCGTTCGCGATCCCGACAACTACCGCGTCGAGATCATCGAGCACCGACCGTCCTAGGCGACGCCTCGGATCGCAAGAAGTTCCACTTTCGTCACAGAGACGTTCACCACCTGTCACACCTTTCGAGCTACGGTCGTTTCATGGCTACAAAATCGGCAACACCGTGGGGGCCGGCAACGGTTCTGGAGGAAGTGAAGGTGTCACAGCGAGCCGGCGAGAAGCGGTTCGCATCCGTGTTCCAACTGCTCGAAGGAGCGGACGGCGAGACGCTCGTCCGTTTCGCATACACGACTGGCGGTGCAGCCCGGCGCGGTCCAGTCACCCTGCGTGAACGCGACATCGACCGTCTGAAAGCAGCGCTCGGCAAGCATCCGGAGCTTGCGCGGGCGCTCGGCTATCCGGCGGGTGAGGCCTAGGCGAGAACCGACGCAGACAAGCGAGCAGCATCGACCAGCGACCCGAGGATCAGCGCTCCGTCGGTCGATCCGAGGAGCGGATCGACAGCATGCTCGGGGTGGGGCATCAGGCCGAAGACGTTGCCGTCGGCGTTCGCGACGCCGGCGATATCGGCGACAGCTCCATTCGGGTTCTCGCCGGCTTCGTAGCGGAGAACGACTTGGCCATCTGCCTCGAGCTCGGCGAGCAGGTCGGCATCCGCGAACCAGCACCCTTCACCGTGCTTCACAGGGATGGTCAGCGTCTGTTGTTCACCGCACCGTGAGGTGAACGGAGTATCTCGCCGCTCGACGCGGAGGCCAACGTCGCGGCAAATGAAGTCGAGCGATGCATTGGCGCGGAGGACTCCGGGAAGCAGCCGCGCCTCGGTGAGGATCTGAAAGCCGTTGCAAATTCCGAGCACGAGGCCACCGTCGCCCGCAAACCGCTCGACCGCGCCCATGATCGGAGAGAACCGCGCGATCGCGCCTGCGCGCAGATAGTCGCCGTACGAAAACCCGCCAGGGAGGACGACTCCTGCCGTCCCTTCGGGAAGCTCGCTCTCTGTGTGCCAGACGCGCACCGCCTCGGCCCCCAGCCGTTCGAGCGCGAGCTGAGCGTCGCGATCGTCGTTCGAGCCCGGAAACACGGTGACGGCGATTCGCGGCTGGCTTGGAGCCTCTGTCACGTGGTTGCGTGGAGCTCGATGTCGTAGCTCTCGATCAGCGGGTTGGCGAGCAGCTGCTCACACATCCGCTCGATCTCGCTCCGAGCCTCGGCGGCATCGTCCGTCTCGACGTCAAGCTCAACGACCCGGCCGACGCGCGCCGTTCCGACGGCGAAGCCCAGATGCCGGAGCGAGCTTTCAACGGCTTGTCCCTGAGGGTCGAGAATCCCGGCCTTGGGCCGTACGAGCACGGTTGCCTTCACGAGAGCACGACTCCGGGATCGGCGTCGTAGTCGGCAAACGGGATCTCGGTCAAGCGCTCGAATGCCTCGATGTAGCGCGCTCGGGTTCCAGCGACGACCGGCGTCGGGAGCGCCGGCCCGGGATACGTCTTCCCCCAGCCAAGCGATTCGCAGTAGTCGCGGACGAACTGCTTGTCGAATGACGGCTGTGGCCCGCCCGGCGTGTACTCGTCGGCCGGCCAGAACCGTGACGAGTCAGGGGTGAACGCCTCGTCCCCGAGCACGAGCCGTCCCTGGTCATCGACACCGAACTCGAGCTTCGTGTCCGCCAGGATGATCCCGCGCTCCGCGGCGTACTCCGAGACGAATCGATAGAGCTCGAGCGAAAGGCGCTCCGCCTCGTCGAAGTGCTTCTCGCCGACGAGCTCAATGCCGGCAGCGCGGTCGATGTTCTCGTCATGGCCTGTTTGCGCCTTCGTCGCCGGCGTGAAAATTGGCTCGGGCAGCTTCTGCGATTCGACAAGGCCGGGAGGAAGCTCATGCCCGCAAACAGCTCCGGTTGTGACGTAGTCCTTCCAGCCTGACCCGGAGAGGTATCCGCGCACGACGCACTCGATCTGCAGCATTTCGAGCCGCTTGCATTCGGTCGAGCGCCCATCAGGACGCAGCGCGAGCAGATGATTAGGGGCGATTTCCTCGGTGCGCGCGAACCAGAAGCCCGAGAGCCCCGTCAGGACTCGTCCCTTGTCAGGGATGTCGGTTGGAAGTACGACGTCGAACGTCGAGATCCGGTCGCTTGCGACCAAGAGCAGCCGTGAATCGTCGAGTGCGTATAGCTCTCGGACCTTGCCGCTGCCGAGATGGGTTGCGGTTTCAGACATGTGCGGGCTCCTCGCGATGGGTAAGGGCACGAAGTCGATCGAAAACGACGCCGACGTGTTGCACGGTGGCGCTCAGATCGAAGACGGTTTCCAACGCCGCATCGTCGAGCCGCGACGAGATCTCCCCGTCTGCGCGAACGAGCTCGCGAAAGTCGCGCTCCTCGTCCCAGGCCTGCATCGCGTTGCGCTGGACGAGCCGATAGGCCTCGCCTCGATCGAGGCCGCTCTCGACGAGCGCCAGCAGCAGGCGATGCGAGAAAAACAATCCGTGCGACGACTCGAGGTTCCGGCGCATCCGCTCGGGGTAGACGACCAGGCCGTCGACGATCCAGATGAACCGGTCGAGGATGTAATCGAGCGTCAGGAACGCATCGGGAATCACGACGCGCTCGGCGGACGAGTGCGAG
>DASZPQ010000022.1:0-29723 GCA_035550275.1 Gaiellaceae bacterium
CGGGGGGCAAGGTCACATAGCCGAGCGTGATCAGTTCGATCAGGTACCACGGCGCGTCCAGCCCGAGCCCGAAGCGCCAGGCGAGCGAGGCGATCACGATCGCCGGCCCTGCGAGACCGAGCACGAAGACGACGAGCCGTAGCGGCAGCCACCTGTTCCGAAGAGACGGCAGCCAGAGCCAGATGTGCAGCGTCGGCAGGACGAAGATCAGCGCGAACGGATTCGTCGCCACGACGAGCAAGGCGAGCATCCCGAGTCCAAGCAGCGCAACGGCGTACCCCGCAATCTGCTCCTCGGGATCCGGAGGCGCGATCGGACGCAGGCGCCGCCGCTCGATCAGCCAGGTAGTAAAAACGAGCGCCAGCAGCGCGATCAGCGCCACGACCGGCCACCGGTCGGTTGCCGGAAGATCCGGGTTCGGCGGCCGGGGCGCGCCTTGCGGCCACGCTCCCGCGAGGCGGAAGAGCTCAAACAGGAGCCCGGCGAACAGCCAGAACACGATCCGGCTCCGCAGCGCCTGGGCGGCAGGGAGGAGCGCGATTCGCCTCCGGCGGCAGAACGCGAACAGGTCGACGACGCCGACGAGATAGGGGACGAGCAGCGCGATCAAGACGAGCTCGATCGCCCAGCCCGTGATCATCCGGTTCCCGACCCAGATGTAGCTCGTCGTGCCGTGCGTGAGCTCGAGGCCCTGGTCGAGCGAGGCGAGCAGCTCCTGGGCTGCGAGCCCCACCTCGGCGAGCTTCTTCGTCTGGAGGCGGGCGATGCTGTCGGCGAACTCCGGCGCCGGCCGGTCTCCGCTCGTCGTCAGCGTCACCGCCGAGATACCGCGCGCGACAAACGGCCCCTGCTCGTACAACGTAAACGGAAAGCCAAGGTCGACCAGCTGCGCGAAGAAGCCTGGATGCCCGGGTTTCGTTCCAGTCTGCTCCACAAGGCGCTGCGCGGCCGTCTGCACAAGCGCCGTGTCCGGGGTGTGCGGCAGATCACCGGCGATCTCGAGCCGCGGCGGACCGGCGCCGCCGAGCGCGTCCAGATTCACGACGGCAACCACGTGCCCGCGCAGAGGAGACGTCTGCGCGAAACGCAGTGCCCCCAGTCCCCCGAAGACTCCCGCGTCCGTCGAGAGGAACACCAGCGTGTGAGTTGCCTGGACTGCGGCCTGGCCCGGCGGCGGCCGGGTGTAGGCATGCGCGAGCTCGATCAGCTCTGCCGTTCCGGTCGCGTTGTCGTTCGCTCCCGGCCCCGAGCCCGTGTCGTCGCGATGGGCCATCACGACGATCGCGTCCGATGACTCGCCCGGCGCGATCGCCCAGATGTTCCGCAGCTGCTCCCGGCCGAGCCCGGGGACCCGCGCGCTCCAGGCGTCGCTCCGCACTGGGAGCCCGGTCGATTTCAGCTCGTTCGTGAGCCAGGTGGCAGCGCCGATTGCCCCGGAGGTTCCCGGCGCGCGGTCCGGGTAGGTCGAGGCAAGCGTCTTCACGAGCTGGTAGGTCGCGTCCTTGCTGTCCGCCGGCGGCAGCAGCGGGGCCGGGAGCGCGGTCGGGCGGAGGATCGAGAAGGCTCCGATCAGCAGCGGCAAGACGAGGACGAGATAGGCCCCGCGATACAGGCGCGAGTCGACAGGCCGCTCGATCGAGCCGCGCCGCGGCCTCCGCCGCCGTCGTGCCGGGGGCTGGGACGCCGCCATCTCGGGGCTATAGTAAGAACCAGAGCTGCTGCATGCTGCCCTGGCAGGCGCCTGCATCGATCATGGCCGACTCCTCCACCATCCTCCTCGTTGACGACGAAGAGGCAGTGCGGAAGCTTCTGGCGTTTCCGCTCGAGCGCGACGGCTACCTCGTCGTGCAGGCCGCCGACGGCGAGGAGGCCCTTCGCTGCTTCGATGACAACTCGGTTGACCTCGTCGTGCTCGACATCATGCTCCCGAAGCTCGACGGCCTCGAGGTCTGCCGTCGCCTGCGCGCGACGAGCTCGGTGCCGATCATCATGCTCACGGCGCGCGACGACGAGCTGGACAAGGTGATCGGGCTCGAGCTCGGCGCGGACGACTACGTCACGAAGCCGTTTTCGATCCGCGAGTTCCGTTCGCGGGTTCGGGCTCTGCTACGCCGGGCGAAGAGCCCCCGGCACCCGGACGCGGATGCGGACGAGCGGATCGAGCTCGACGGCCTCGTGGTGGACAGCTCTCGCCGCACCGTCGTCGTGCACGACAACCCGGTTTCCCTCACGTACGTCGAGTTCGAGCTGCTGCGCACGCTCGCGTCGCAACCAGGCCGGGTCTTCAGCCGGCGGATGTTGCTGGAATCGCTCTGGGGGAGCGCCGACTTCCGCGATCCGCGGACGATCGACGTGCACGTGCGCCACCTGCGGGAGAAGCTCGAGCCGGACTCGCACAGTCCCGAGTTCATCCTGACCGTGCGTGGCGTCGGTTACCGTTTCCGCGATCGATGAACCCGCTACGGAGCGTCGGCGTCAAGCTGGCGATCGCGCTGCTCCTCGTCGTTACGGGGGCGCTCGCGATCGTCTATCTGATCGTCGTCCCGTCGTACCAGCGTTCCCTGGTTGACAACCGGCTCAGCGGTCTCCAGGCGACGCTGCGAACCATCGAGGCAAAGCACACGGCCGGATATCTGACGCAGTCCTGGGTCGACGGCACCGCCTACCCGATCGCGACGATTCTCAACGCCCGCGTCGTCGTTCTTTCCTATACGCCAAGCCCTTCTCTGGTCGCTCCGATCGCCGACTCGAGCGGCGGCAGCTCGGTCGCGTTCGAGAACGATCCCATCGCCCTCGAGGCGGCAGGACGGAGAGAGGCGAAGGGCACGGTGATTCGCGGCGGTCAGGAGTACGCCGAGACGGCTTCGCCCGCCGGGAACGGGTTCGTGCTGCTGCTCTCGTCGCCGCTTCGGACAGAGCTCGACACGGTCGACGAGGTGCGCCGCCGGGTGTTCATCGCCGGCGGCCTGGCGATCGGATTCGCGATCCTGCTCGGCTACGGCCTCGCCAGCCTGTTCACGCGCCGGCTTCGCCGGCTCGAGCAAGCGGCAGAGCGGATCGCCGATGGCCGCTTCGACGAGGCGGTGGTCGACTCGGGCCAGGACGAGCTCGGGGAGCTCGCACGTGCGTTCGAGGGCATGCGGCTCCAGCTCTCCTCGCTCGAGCGCGCGCGGAGCGAGTTCATCGGAAACGCCTCGCACGAGCTGCGCACACCGCTCTTCTCGCTCGGCGGCTACCTCGAGCTGCTTGCAGACGAGGACCTCGATCCCGAGACGCGGGCCGAGTTCATCGACGTGACCCGCGAGCAGGTCTCGCGGCTGACTCGCCTCGCAACCGTGCTGCTCGACCTCTCTCGTGTCGACGCCGGGCGGCTGACCGTCTCGAGCGAGAGCCTCGACCTCGGGCAGCTGAGCGAGGAGTTGGTCGGCGAGTTCGGGCCTCGAGCTGCCGCGACGGGCCATTTCCTCGAGGGGACAGCTCCTGTCGTCGTCCCGGCGCTCGGCGATGGGGAGCGGGTGCTCCAGATCGGCCGGATTCTGGTCGAGAACGCGCTCGTTCACACTCCCGCCGGCGTCACTGTGAAGGTCGCCGCGGTCCGGCACGGCGGCCGTTCTGCCCTGATGGTCGAAGACAACGGCAACGGGATTCCCGCCGAGACGCATTTGCACGTGTTCGACCGCTTCTACCGGCTCGACGGAACCGTTGCGTCGGGCAGTGGGCTCGGGCTTGCGATCGCCCGCGAGCTGGCCGAGTTGATGGATGGCCGCATCGAGCTCGAGTCGGGAAACGGCGTGACGCGGTTCACCCTCGTGCTGCACGCGGATGATGCCGGCGCTGACGACGATGTCCGCCCGATGGCTGCATAAAACACGTGAAAACGGGTCGAGGCGCGCGGCGCTTTAGACTCGCCCCTCACTGTGCGCCTTTCTCTCTGCGTGATGACGCGGTCGCCCACGGGTCGCTTGGCCGCGATCGTCGACTTGCTGCGGCCGGTCGTCGACGAGGTGGTGATTGCCGTCGAAGACGGGGCCGAGCCGGGAGCGACTGCGAGTCTGCTCGCGATCGCCGATGTCGTTCGCCTCTTCCCCCATCGTGACCCGGGTGACTCGGTCATCCCGTGGCTGCACGCTCTTTGTTCGGGCGAGTGGATCCTGAATGTCGACGACGACGAGATCCCCTCGGCGTCATTGATCGCCGAGCTGCCGGCGCTCGTTCGCGCTCACGACGTGAGCCACTACTGGCTGGCCCGCCGCTGGCTCTGGCCCGATGCGGGCCACTATCTCGCCGACTCGCCCTGGGGCCGCGAGTGGGTGTTGAAGCTCGTGCGCAACGATCCCGCGACGTTGCGGTTCTCGGACGAGTTCCACCGGCCGATCATCGTCTCGGGCGCCGCACGCTACGTCGAGGCACCGCTGTGGCACGCCGACTTCGTGGTCCGGCCGGTCGAATACCGGCGCGAGAAAGTCCTCGAGTACGAGCACTCACGGCGCGGCATGCGTGTCGCCGGGCTGGCGCTGAATTCGGCGTTCTACCTCCCAGAGCTCCGAGAGAAGCCGCGCACGTTCGAGGTACCCGACGCCGACCGGATGCTGATCGCCGGCGCGCTCGCCGCGGCGGAGCCTGTCGCTCCGCCACAACCGTGGGCGAGACCGGAGCACGCCTCGAATGCGGAGATCGACCGTCTCTGGCCAGGTTGCCCCTGGTCCGAGGATCTCTACCGCGGTCGCGTCGAGCTTCGCCAAGACGTCGGCCGGCTGATCGCTGACGTCGATCAAACGATCGATGTGCTCGTGACGAATGAAAGCGACCGCTCCTGGGGCGGCGGGAAGGAGGCCATGCCGGAGATCCGGCTGGCATATCGCTGGCATGGAGGTCCTGGAACGGACGCAGCCGCGCTGCGGACACCGTTTCCTGCCGATCTTGCGCCAGGCGAGCAGCAAATCGTGGCGGTTTCGATCGTCACGCCGCGAGAACCCGGCCAGTACCGTCTCGAGGTCGATCTCGTGCACGAGCATGAGCGGTGGTTTGGGGTCGGGTTCGAGCTTCGCGTCGAGGTTGTTCCGCGCCGGTTTGTCGCCGTGCTCGGCTCGGGCGACGAGCTTGCCGGCGAGCTCGACCGGCTTCTCTTCGAACCGGAGCTCGAGCCCCTCCTCGTGGTCCCTGGCGACGAGGTGTTGCCGCAGCGCTATGGCCACGTGCGGGTGCAAGGTCTGCGCGCCTACCTGCTTCGCGGGGTGGAAGACGCGTCGCGGTTGCGTCTGTTGCTGGTGCTCCTTTGGCGGACACATCGACTGAGCGCCCGGGCGCGGCGGCTTTGGCACGGCGCGCCGGCAGCGCCGCTCCCGGACGGAGCCGAAGCGTTCCTGCTTGCCTTGCAGCGCTGTGAACGCGTGCTGATCGTGAACCGGGACCCCGGCGCCCCCACGACGCGCGAGCTCTGGCGATTCGTCGCGACGGCCCGCGCGGCGGATGCGCTCGGTGTTGCTGTCGACGTGGAGCCCGGAGCGCTCGCGGACGCGTCGCGTTGGGTCGATCGCCTGCTCGCACGCGACATCAGACGCCGCTCCCGCTCGCCGCGGGCCCAACCCTACTCGGGCGCCGCCCGCCGCGGCTTGCGAGAACCCGCCGCTACCGTTGGTCGGAGTGAGCTCGGCCAGGAAGCTGATCGTGGTCTCGAACCGTGGGCCGGTTTGCTTCGCGCGTGCCGCCGACGGCAACCGGACCGCGCGGCGAGGCGGAGGCGGCCTCGTGACGGCGCTGCGCGGGCTCGTCACGAATCACGACGTCACCTGGATCGCGAGCGCGATGAGCGACGAGGATCGTGTCGTGGCCGCCGAGGGAGATGGCGGCGCGATCGACGAGACCTCCCGCCATGGAGCCCCGTACCGGCTGCGCCTTGTCGACCACGATCCTGTTGCCTATTCTGGCTACTACGATGTTGTCTCGAACTCGCACTTCTGGTTCGTGCAGCACTACCTCTGGGGGCTCGCCACTGCGCCGAATACAGGGCGCGAGCTGCGGGCGGGCTGGACCGATGGATACGGCCCCGTCAATCGTGGGTTCGCGAACGCTGTGATCGACGAGCTCGAGCGCGATCCCGAGGCTGCCGTCTTCTTTCACGACTACCACCTCTATCTCGCTCCGCAACTCGTGCGGGAGCGTTGCCCGGACGCTCTGCTCACGCACTTCATCCACATTCCATGGCCCGAGCCGGACTACTGGAGCGCGCTGCCGCTCGACATTCGGCTCGCTGCCCATGAGGGCCTGCTCGCGAACGACCTCGTCGGCTTTCACACCGATCGCTGGCGGCGCGCCTTCATGCGCGGGTGCGCGGACATTGTCGGTGCGGAATGCGATTTCGAGGCGAATATCGTCCACTGGAACGGTCGGGATGTGCGAGTCGTCACCCACCCGATCTCGATCGATCCGGCGGAGTTCGACGAGTTGCGCGTCAGCGAGGCTGTGCTCGCCGAGGAGCAGGCGATCGTGGAGAGCCGGCCAGAGTTCTTGGTGGTGCGGGTCGACCGCACCGACCCGTCGAAGAACATCGTCCGGGGCTTTCGGGCCTTCGGGTTGTTCCTCGAACGCCAGCCTGAGTTTCGCGGGCGTGTCGTGATGCTTGCCCTGCTCGACCCGTCACGACAGGGACTGCCCGAGTACGCCGAGTATCTCGCCGCGATCGAGCGCGAGGCGCGGTCCGTCAACGAGCGCTTTGCCGCGGACGGCTGGCGGCCGGTCGACCTCCAGATCGCCGACAACTTTCCGCAGGCGGTGGCGGCGTACAAGCAGTACGACGTGCTAATGGTGAACTCGATCTTCGACGGCATGAACCTCGTCGCCAAGGAGGGCCCGCTCGTGAACGAGCGCTCGGGCGTCGTGATCCTCTCCGAGAACGCCGGCGTCCACGCCGAGCTCGGCGAATGGGCACTGACGGTCAATCCGTTCGATCTCGAGGTGCAGGCGGATGCGCTGCACGAGGCGCTGACGATGTCCGCGACGGAGCGCCGCCGACGAGCCGAGGCGATCGCCGGCTTCGTTCGGGAGCACGACGTCGAGGCGTGGATCGAGGCGCAGCTCGCCGACCTCGACTTGCTCGCATTAGGATCGCCGTCGTGACCGAGCTCTCACACGTCAACGAGTCCTCCGGTGCGATTCGGATGGTCGACGTGGGCGCCAAGGCGGTGTCTCGGCGGCGGGCGATTGCGCGCGGATCCGTGCAAATGGCTCCCGAGACCGCGCGGCGCCTTCGCGAGCTCCCGAAGGGCGATGCGCTTGCCGTGGCTCAGCTGGCCGGAATCATGGCCGCGAAGCGGACGAGCGACCTGATTCCGCTCTGCCACCCGCTTCCTCTTTCGCACGTCGAAGTCGAGCTGGAAGTGGGAGCCGGGTCGGTTGAGATCGTCGCGTCTGTCGAGACGACTGCTCAGACCGGCGTCGAGATGGAAGCGCTGACGGCCGTGTCCGTCGCCGCGTTGACGGTCTACGACATGGCCAAGTCGATCGACAAGGAGCTCGCGATCACCGGCATCGTGCTCGTCGAGAAGACAAAGGCGGAGCGTTGAGAGCCGCAGTGCTCACCGTTTCCGACCGTGTCTCGCGCGGCGCCATGGACGATGCGAGCGGGGATGTCCTGAACGAGCTGCTCGGAGAGGACGGCTACGAGGTCGAGCGGCGGGTCGTCCCCGACGACGCTGCTCTCATCTCAGACGCGATTCGCGAGCTCTCGTCTGCCGCGGCGCTCGTGCTCACGACCGGTGGCACCGGGCTCGGCCCGCGCGACGTGACTCCCGAGGCGACTGTGGCGACACTGGATCGCGTCGTGCCGGGGATCCCCGAGGCGCTGCGGCGAGACTCGACCGCAAAGACACCGCACGGGATGCTTTCGCGCGGCGTCGCCGGAGTCGTGGGTGGAGCATTTGTCGTGAACCTGCCCGGCTCACCAGGCGGTTGCCGGGACGGCTATGAGTTGCTGCGTCCGGCGCTCCCGCACGCCCTGGCGCTGCTTGCCGACACCCCAAGCGAGCACGTTCAGACCTGATGCGCCACGCCTCGCTTTTTGCCCGCCTGATCAAGGTCGAGCACACCGTGTTCGCGCTTCCGTTCGCGTACGTCGGCGCGTTCCTCGCCGTGAAGGGCATCCCTTCGGCACACGATCTGCTCTGGATCACCGTCGCGATGGCAGGAGCGCGTTCGCTCGCGATGGCGCTGAACCGCCTGATCGACGCAGGAATCGACGCGAGGAACCCGAGGACGGCGACCCGTGAGCTGCCGTCCGGGAAGCTGACGATCGGCGCGGTCGTCGGGTTCTGCCTCGCTACGCTCGCCATCTTCCTGTTCGCTGTCTGGCAGCTCGACCCGCTGGTTCGCTATCTCTGGCCGATTCCGGTCGTGGCGTTCGTCGTCTACCCGTACCTGAAGCGGTTCACGTGGCTCTGCCATCTCTGGCTCGGCGCCGTTGACGGACTGGCGCCTGTCGGCGCGTGGGCGGCGGTCAAGGGGACTCTGCCGTGGCAGGCATGGACGCTCGGCGCGGCTGTCGCCGCCTGGGTCGCCGGCTTCGACCTCTTCTACGCGCTCTTCGACGTCGAGGTCGATCGTGAGCAGGGGCTCCACTCGTGGGCGACGCGGTTCGGCGAGCGAGGGGCGTTTGCCGGGGCGCGGGCGATGCACTTCGCGACGGTTGCGTTCCTCGTGATCACGGGGCTCGGTCTCGACGTGGGGTGGCTCTACTGGCTGGGTGTCGCGTGCGTGGCGTCACTGCTCGCCTACGAGCACTCGCTTGTCCGGCCGAACGATCTGCGCCGGCTCGACGCCGCGTTCTTCACCATGAACGGCGTGATCAGCGTGGCGTTCTTCGCGTTCGTGCTCGCCGACGTCGCTTAGACGCTGCGGCGCTTGAAGAGGAGCGCCACCTCTGCCGTGCCCGGCACGACTCCCGCGAGCTCCCACCCTTCACCGCCGAGCGCGTTCAACGAATCCTCGGCGAGGTCGCTGACGCCGGGCACGCGCTCGATCCGGTACTCCCAAGGAGGCACGCGAATGGCGGCTCGAGACCGGTCGGGCGCTGCGGCGGGCTCTCGCCGCTCGGGATCCGAGAGCATCGCGATGACGCGATTTCGGATCGTCTCGGCGTCTGCTCCGAAATGGCGCAGGACAGTGAAAGCGACACCCTCGCGTTCCTGGCCGAGCCCGAGCAGGATGTGCTCGGTTCCGACGTATTCGTGGCCGAGCGCGAGCGCCTCTCGAAGCGCGAGATCGAGGGTCTTCTTGGCCCGGGGCGTCAGGGGCATCTGGCCGGAGGTGCCGTCCGCATCGCCCTTGCCGACGATCCGCTCGACCTGGGCACGGACGGCCTCGAAGTTGATCTCGAGCGAAACGAGGACAGCCGAAGCGAGGCCGCTCTCCTCGCGAAGGAGCCCGAGCAGGATGTGCTCGGTGCCGATGTAGTCGTGCCGGAGCGCCACAGCCTCGTTCTGGCTGAGCACGATTACCTGCCGCGCCGACTCCGTGAACCGTTCGAACACACGGTGACGTTATCCGCCACGACCGCGAAATGCGACTGCCCGACGTGTGGATGAGCCGGCACGCTCTTGGCACAGAGCTGTGACAGACACGGCACAGAATCGCGGGTAGCGTTCAGGTAGGGGCGCGCGTAGGGCCCCCCATACAAAGCGCCCTGATGATCAAAGCCCGCAATCTCTCAAAGCGCTACGGCGAGAAGCGCGTCTTCCGCCGTGTCGACGTCGACCTGCCAAGCGGCGGGTTCTTGCTCGTGACGGGCGCGAACGGCTCGGGCAAGACGACGCTGCTCCGTGTGCTCGCCGGGCTGGCGGCGCCGAGCGGTGGCGAGCTCGAGCTGCCGAGCCGGGAGCTCGTCGGCTACCTCGGCCACGATCCCCTCGTCTACCGCGAGCTGACGCCGCTCGAGAATCTGACGCTCTTCGGGCGGCTGTATCGCGTGCCCGAGCGCGCGGAGCGGATCGGAATGCTCCTGGAGCGATTTGGGCTCTGGGAGGTGCGCCACCAGCGCGTCTCGACGTTCTCGCGGGGCATGCAGCAGCGCCTGGGCCTTTGCCGCGTGCTCCTCCACAATCCCGACCTCCTCGTCTTCGACGAGCCTTTCAACGCGCTCGATGTCGCAGGTGCCGAGCTGCTCGACGAGACGCTCACCGAGCTCGCCGGTCGCACGCTTGTTGTCGCCACGCACGATCCAGATCGCGTCTCGGAGCTCGTGACCCAGAGGCTCGCGCTCGCATGAGCTACGCGTCCGCCGTCGCCGCGCTCCTGCGCAAGGACCTCCTGCTCGAGCTTCGTGCCAAGGAGACGCTGCCGGCAATGCTGATCTTCGTGATCTCGGCGTTGACGGTCTTTCACTTCGCCTTGCCGGACGGCTCGAATCACACCGCGGCGCTCGGACTGCTCTGGATCGCGATCGTCTTCACGGCCCTGCTCGGCTTGACGCGAGCATTCGTGCCCGAACGCGAGCAGGGCACGCTCGAGGCGCTCGTCCTGACACCGTGCGACAGGAGCGCGATCTGGGCCGCGAAAGCCCTCTCCGTCCTGGCGTTCCTGATCCTGGCCGAGGTCGTCGCGCTGCCCGCGTTCGCGGCGTTCTTCTCCGGCGTCAACGGTCGAACGGTCGCAGCGGTCGCCCTCGCCGACATCGGAATTGCCGCGGTCGGGACCCTCACCGGCGCGATGGCCGTTGCGGGCCGCGCCCGTGAGCTGATCCTGCCGCTGCTCTTCCTCCCCCTCTCGATCCCCATCGTCGTCGGCGGCATCGGGGCGAGCGTTCAGCCCGGCGGCAAGTACCTCCTGCTGCTCGTCCTCTACGACGCCGTTTTCACGCTCCTCGCCTGGGGCGCCTTTGAGTACGTCGTCGTTGAGACATGACCACGTACGATTCCCCTGTCATGAGGCCGACGAAAGACAACCGATTGCCCATGCTCGCGGCTCTGACGACCGTGCTGTTTGCGGCTGCGATGGCGCTGATCTTCTTCTACGCGCCGACCGACCAGGACCAGGGTCTCTCGCAGCGGATCTTCTACTTCCATGTGCCGCTCGCCCTCACGGCCTATGTCGCGTTCGGCTGGGGTGCCTGGAAGGCGCTCCTCCATCTCTGGAAGCGCCCCGAAGAGGCCGACCTCGAGAGCTATGTCGCGATCCACCAGGGCGTGATCTTCGGCTCGCTCGTGCTCCTGACCGGGACGCTCTGGGCGAAGATCTCCTGGGGCGTCTGGTGGGTCTGGACGGATGACGAGCTCGTGCTCTTCCTCGTGCTCTTCCTCTTCTACTGCGCGTATTTCATGCTCCGCTACTCGGTCGATGCAGGCCCGAGCCGGGCCAACATGAGCGCGGTCTACGCGTTGTTCGGCGTGGTGTTGATCCCGATCTCGATTCTCGCGATCCGCCTTTCGCGGACGATCGCCACGCAGCATCCGGAAGTCTTCAAGGCGGCAGGCCCTCAGATGTCGAACGCCCAGTTCTTCACCTTCTGCGTTGCCTGGGCGGCGATGGTGTCTCTCTTTGCGACCTTGTACAACCTCGAACTGGCCGGGAAGCGCCTCGACGCGCACCTCCGTGAGCTGCGGGAGATCCTCACATGACCCCATCCGAGAAATACACCGCCGCCGCGTACCTCGTTGTCTTCGTCGGGGTGCTCGCCTATGTCCTGATCATCGCGTCGAAGCTCCAGCGGCTGCAGCGGGACGTGGCCAGCCTGGTCGAGATTGCGCGCGCTCACGACGAGGCCGGTGGCAACGGCAGTGGTTGAGCTCCTCTTCTGGCCGGCGCTGCTTGGCTATGGCGAGGCGGCGCTCGCCTACACCTCGCCCCGGTTCACGCGGCTCGGGACGTGGGGCGTTCGGCTTGGCTGGCTCGCCCAGACCGCGCTGCTGACGCTGCAAGCGACCCGGGCCGACGGCTTTCCGTGGTCGACCTGGGCCGGTTCGCTCAGCCTCTTCGTCTGGTTCGTGGTCGGGATCTACCTGATCTGGGGCTGCCGCGACCGCTACCGGCTGCTCGGGCTTGCCCTGATGCCGCTCGCGGCGGTGCTCTTCGTCGTCGCCCGCGTCGGCGGCGGCACGGCGGCCGGCGAGCGCTCGCATTACGGCAACGTGTTCCTGGTCCTGCACGTCGGCTTCGTGCTCGCAGCCTTTGCCGGCTTCACCGTCGCTGCCGCGCTGGCTGCCCTCTATCTCTGGGAGGACCGGCGCTTGAAGCGGCGCTCGGCCGACATTCTGCGGCTCCGGCTCCCGCCGCTCGCGTCGCTCGAGCGGCTCACAGGCCGAACCATCGCCGTTTCGCTGCCGTTGCTGACGCTCGGCTTGATTGCCGGCTTCGTCCGGCTTGACCAGGACGGCGGGGGCGCCGACGCGCTGATGGCGGTGACCGGCCTGACCTGGCTTCTCTATGCGGGCTTCCTTGCGTTCCGCTTGACCGGCCGCCGCGCCGCGTATGTCGCGCTCGGCGGGTTTGTGCTCGTGATCCTCGTGCGCATCGCGCTTGCCGGGAGCCACTTTTGAGGCTGTCGCTCGTCGGGATCTCGCATCACGTCGCGCCCGTTGAGCTGCGGGAGCGGGTCGTGCTGCCGTTCGCGCGCGCCGCCTCGCTCGCACGCGAGCTTGGAGATGCCGTCTGCCTCTCGACGTGCAACCGCACCGAGATCTATCTCGCGAATGGCCATGAGGACCGAGCGATTGCGTCGCTCGAAGAGCTGGCCGGCGAGCCGCTCGACCCCGTCGTCTACCAGCTTCATGACGAGGCGGCGGCCGTGCACCTCTTCCGGGTCGCCGCCGGGCTCGACTCGCTGATTCCGGGCGAGGGCGAGATCCTCGGTCAGGTGCGAGCTGCCTTCGACGCCGCGTCGCCCGGGCCGCTCCTCGACCGCGTCTTCCGGCAGGCGCTCCAGATCGGAAAGCGCGTGCGCACCGAAACCGCGATCGGCGAGAACCCCGCGTCGGTGCCTGCAGCTGCGGCTGCGCTCGCGCAACAGGTCTTCGGAGACCTCACCGGTCGCCGCGTGCTCCTTGTCGGCGCGGGACGGATCGGCGAGCTCGCGGCCGTGAACCTGTCCTCGCGCGGAGCCACCATCGCCTACGTCGCGAACCGCACCGCCGAGGCGGGGAACGAATTGGCGACCAGGTTTGGCGCAGCGCCGCTCACGCTCGAGGAGCTACCGGCCAAGCTCGGCGATGTCGATGTCGTGCTCTCGTCGACGAGCGCGGCTGGGCTCGTGCTCAAGGCAAGCGACATTCCTGCTCACCGCCATCATCCGCTGTTCTTCATCGACATCGCGGTGCCGCGCGACGTCGATCCCGCGGTGCATTCGCTCGACGGCTGCTACCTCTACGACATCGACGATCTCGAGGCTGTGGTCGCGGAGACCCTGTCTGACCGCCGGGCGGAAGCCGCTCAGGCGGAGCAGCTCGTCGCGCTCGAGGCCGAACGGTTCCGCGACTGGCGCGCCTCGCTCGAGGTCGTGCCGGCCATCTCCGCGTTGCGCTCGCACGCCGAGGAAATTCGGGTCGCCGAGCTCGCGAAGCTCGGCGGTCTCTCCGACAAGGAGCGCCGCACGGTCGAAGCGGCTACCTCGCAGATCTTGAACAAGCTCCTGCACTTGCCGACCGTGCGGATGAAGGAAGCCGCGGCGGCGGAAGAGGGCGAGACCTATGCGGACGCAGTTCGGCATCTCTTCGGGCTCGACGAGGAGGACCGTTGACGAAGAAGCCGGCGCGCGTCGATCGACCGTTGCCAGTTCAGACACCGGCAGCATTCCTGCGGGTCCGGTCGCGCAAGAAGATGTGCGGCACGCCCCAGACCTCGAGAGGACGGAACTGTGCTCGTTCGCATCGGGTCGCGCGGATCTAGGCTCGCACTCGTCCAGGCCGAGCTCGCCGCAGCGGCGATTCGCCGCCCTGGCTACGACGTCGTGATCGTGCCGATGACGACTGCCGGCGACCGCGACCGCACGAGCCCGTTCGGCCAGATCGGCGAGCGAGGCGTGTTCGTGAAGGAGATCGAGGAGGCGCTGCTCGGCGGGCGGATCGACGTCGCGGTGCACTCGGCGAAGGACATGACCTCGACGGATACCGAAGGCCTCGTTGTCGGTGCCTATCTGGAACGAGACGATCCGCGTGATGCGCTCGTCGGCGCCTCCGAGTTGCAGCCGGGAATGCGGATCGGCACCGCATCCGTCCGCCGGCGGGCGCAGCTGTTGGCGCTCGAGCCGACGATCTCTGTCGAGCCATTGCGCGGCAACATCGACACCCGGCTCCGCAAGCTGAAGGAGCGCGGGCTGGACGCGCTCGTGCTTGCCTCCTGCGGGCTCGACCGGCTCGGGTTGGAAGACGCGATTGGCCTGCGGATTCCGCCCGGCGAGATGCTGCCCGAGGCTGCGCAGGGAGCGGTGGCACTTCAGGTTCGGCTTGGCGAGGAGGAGATCGTCGAGCACGCCGGCCATGCCGAGACACGGCGGCGGGTCGAGGCAGAGCGCGCCTGCGTCGCCGTTGTCGGCGCCGGTTGTCTCGCGCCCGTGGCAGCGCATCACGACGGGGAGCTGCTCACCGCGCTGATCGCCGCGGAAGACGGCTCGTGGCTCGAACGCGCAAGCGGTGAGGATCCGATCGAGCTGGCTCAGGCTCTCGTCGCAGCCTCTGCCCGCCGCGCAGCGTGAAAGTCATCGTCACGCGGCCCCGCGCACAGGCGGGACCTCTCGTCGAGCGGCTCGAGGCGCTGGGGCACGAGGTGGTCGAGTGCCCGCTGATCGAGATCGAGCGCACGTCCGACGAGCCGATCGACTGCGCCGGATACGAGTGGGCGATCGTGACGAGCCCGAATGGCGCCGACGAGGTCGCGCGGCGCGCTGTGAATCTGCCGAAGGTCGCTGCGGTCGGCCCTGGCACCGCCGAGACGCTCCGTCGGCACGGCATCGAGCCGGCGTTCGTTCCGGCAGTCCACTCCCAGGATGGCCTGATCGCCGACTTTCCAGCCCACGAGGGGACCGTCGTCTATCTCGCAGCCGAGAACTCGCGGCGAGGTCCGATCGACGCACTCGGCGCCGACTTCATCCCGCTCTACCGGACGCGGTTGCTCTCGCCCGAAGCGCCCGACGGCGACGTGATCGTGCTCGCCTCGGGCTCGGCCGCGCGCGCGTATGCGTGGACAGGCGGCACAACCCCTGCTGTCTCGATCGGCCCCGAGACCACTCGCGTGGCGCGCGAGGTGGGCCTCGATGTCCGAGTCGAGGCGGAAAGCCACGACCTCGACGGCCTCGTTGCCGCGGTTGAGCGGTTCGCCAGCTCTCCATAAGCGCTGCTCACAGCGGCTTGACACCCACCATGGTGCTATTGATAATAGCTCCAATGCTGGTTGAATCGGCATCCTCATATAGTCGCCCGAATCCCGAGGCTCTGTTTGAAGAGGCGAGACGCCATCGGCGCCGCCGGTGGAGCTACGTCGCTGTGGGCATCGTCATTGCTGCGGTTGCGACGACTGTGTCCCTCCGGATCACTGGCGGTTCGCCCAGGTCTACGGGCCTCGCTCACAATGCTGTGCTCGCGAGCCCTCATGCCGCGAAATTCACGGGAGTCACCGTTTACTTCGAGGCATCGGCGTCGCGAGCTGAGGAGAATGCCGTCGTCAAGCTGCTTCGTTCGAACTCTCGCGTGGCGCGGGTGCAATTTGTGTCAAAAGTAGCGGCGTTCGCCACGCTGAAAAGAGCCGAGCCCCAACTCGCCAAGCGTCTTGCATACAACCCACTACCCGACTCGTTACGAGTCACATTGACGAATCCGTCGTACGCAAGGGCGCTGCTCGCGAGTCTGAGGCGTTTGCCGCGCGGTGTGCAAGGGGTGACGGCCCCGCGCAAAGAGCTTCCTCGAGGATCTCTGGGGCCGGGGTAATGTCCCTGCGACATGCCCGGCCCGATCACATTCCTGACCGATTTCGGTCTGCAGGATGACTTTGTCGGAGTCTGTCGCGGGGTGATGAAGGGCATCGCGCCCGACGTCGAGATCATCGACATCACCCACGGGATCGCGCCGCAGGCGGTGATGCAAGGGGCGTTGCTCCTCGCTCGCGCGGTGCCGTACATGCCGGTTGGAGTCCACCTCGCCGTCGTGGATCCAGGCGTCGGCGGAGATCGCCGGGCAATCGCGATTCGCGCGGCAGACGACCGCATCTACGTGGGACCGGACAACGGCTTGCTCTCGCTCGCGGCCCCAACGGAGTCGATCGCGGCGGTCCGGGAATTGACGAATCCGCGCTTCCACCTGGATCGGGTCTCTCGCACGTTTCATGCGCGCGACGTCTTCGCGCCCGTGGCGGCGCATCTGGCGAGCGGTGCTCGTTTTGACGATCTCGGGGACGAGCTCGACCCTGAAACGCTCGTACGAATCGAGCTGCCGTCCGCAATCGTCAGCTCGGACCATCTCGGCGCGACGGTGGTCGCGGTCGATCGCTTCGGCAACCTCCAGCTGAACGTCGACGGTGAGCAAATCGGCGCCGCCGGACTACGTCCCGGCAATCGCGTCGAGCTGGTGCTGGCTGTCGACTCGTATTACGCAGTCGTCGCGGAGACCTTCGCCGACGCGAGCCGAGGCGACCTGATCCTCTACGAAGACTCCTACGGCGCCTACTCGGTCGCAATCAGCGGCGGCAATGCCGGCAAGCTGACCGGCGCAAGGCCAGGAGACCAACTGGAAATCATTCCGCTCCGGATTTAACGGGGTCGACCGGCTTGATGAGCCGGGAGTTGCCAAGAGCGCGGGCTGAGCCCGTGCTCGTCCACCCCGAGCTGAGAAAAAGGAGAGCGCGGAAATTCTAGGATTTCCGTGCGCGGGACAATAGTGGCGAGGGCCGGACTTGAACCGGCGACACCACGGTTTTCAGCCGTGTGCTCTACCAGCTGAGCTACCTCGCCTGGCGGCGGCAGTCTAGCCGCCCAGCGCGATCTTCCTACTCGAAGTAGGTGTCATCGTGCGAATACGGCGGGGCGCAGCAGCAGAGGAAGCGCAGCTGGGTTGCCGCAATCGTCGAATGCCAGGCGCGCGGCGGGATCAGCACGGCGTCGCCGGGGGCGATGTGGCGCCACTCACCGTCGAGCTCCATCTCGCCTTCGCCCTCGAGCACGAAATAGATCTCCTCCGTAAGGGCGTGGTAGTGGCGCTGCGTCGAGCTGCCCGGCGGAAGGGTCGCTTCGGCGAGGCTTTGCGCCCTCGTGTGATGCAGCTCGCGGATCGTGGAGCCGTCTTTCGTGGTGAACGCGTCGACCGACGCGAGCGACTGAATGAGGTCATCCATGACGGCGAGGTTAGCCTGATGGGATGGAATCGGCGGAAACGAAGCGCCCGGTCGCCGTGATCGGCGCCGGGCTCGATCTCGGAGCAGGCCGGCGAGGCGTGGACATGGGCCCGTCGGCAATTCGCCACGCAGGGTTGCACGAGCGGATCGCGAGCCTCGGGCGAGTGTGGGTTGACTGGGGCGACGTCACCGTCGACGTTCCCGAGGCGACGGAGATCGGCAACCCGCAGGCGCGGTATCTCGAGTCGATCAAGCGCTCGTGCGCGCGAGTCTCCGAGCTCGTCGCGCAAGCGCGAACCGAGGGGTTCCTGCCACTCGTGCTTGGCGGAGACCATTCGATTGCGATCGGGACGCTGGGCGGGATGGCAAATGCTCATGGCCCCGGTGGAGTGCTCTGGGTCGACGCGCACGGCGACCTGAACCGGCCGGGGACCTCTCCGAGCGGAAACGTCCACGGGATGCCGCTCGCGGCTGCCCTCGGCGTCGCCGGCACCGAGTTCGAGTCGAGCGCGTGGCCGACACCGTCGGTCGAGCGAGTCGCGCTCGTGGGTGTGCGTTCGCTCGACAGCGGGGAGCGCGCAGTGATCGACGAGATCGACGCGCGGGTCTTCACGATGAGCGACGTCGACCGTCTCGGCCTCGAGCGCGTCCTCCGCGAGGCACTTGCGTTCCTCGCCGGAACGGCCTTCCTCCACGTCAGCTTCGACCTCGACGTCGTCGATCCGATGTTCGCTCCGGGCGTGGGCACACCGGTGCGCGGCGGCCTGTCCTACCGCGAGGCGCATCTGATCCTCGAGCTTGTCGCCGAGGCGGGCTCGCTCGATTCGCTCGAGCTGGTCGAGGTGAACCCGATCCTCGACCGCGCGAACGAGACCGGAATCCTTGCGGTCGAGCTGGCCGCAAGCGCGCTCGGCGCCCGGATCCTCTGACAGGCGTCGGAACCTGGGCCTTGGCGTTCCCCCACCAATAGGGTGGGGAGCCGGCCCCGCCGCCCTCAAGAGCAAATTCTACCGAGCTTGAGACCGGCGATTCGTGGCAGCTTTGTGACGATTTCTCCACAGAGGGCGGGGACGACTCCGTGGCGTTTGGACGCGTCCGGCTAGCTCGAGCGGCGTGGCCGCTCCGTCTCTTCTCCGTTTCCGGACGGTTTGAAGTAGACGCGTCCTTTCAGCTCGTCCGGCAGGCAATCGACCTCGAATCCAGCCGGATCGTCGTGGGGATACAGGTAGCCGTCGCCGCGACCCAGCTTGCGGGCGCCGGGATAGGCCGCCGAGCGCAGCGCGTCCGGTGGGCGGAGGTGGCCGTGCTCGCGGACGTCAGCCGCAGCGGCGCCGAGTGCCTTGTACGACGCGTTCGATTTCGGCGCCCGCGCGAGATAGGTCGCCGCCTGCGCGAGGTTGATCCGTGCCTCCGGCAATCCGACGTGCTCGACCGCCTGCGCCGCAGCCACGGCGATCACGAGCGCTTGCGGATCGGCGTTGCCGATGTCCTCGGACGCGAGGACGATCATCCGTCGCGCGATGAAGCGGGCGTCCTCGCCGCCTTCCAGCATCGCTGCGAGGTAGTAGATCGACGCCTGCACGTCGCTCGCACGCGTCGATTTGATCCAGGCCGAGATGAAGTCGTAGTGGGAGTCGCCGCCCTTGTCGTAGAGGAGCGGACGTTTCCGCGATGCGTCCTCGACGTGAGAGACCTCGACTGTCGCGCCGGCAGCGGTGTCCACCGAGAGCTCGAGGATCCCGAGCGCAGAGCGCGCATCGCCGCCCGAGCGGCGGACGATCAGCTCCTCGGCGTCAGGAGCCAGCTCGGCGGTGAGCGCCGCCGCACCGCGCCGAACGACCGCCAGCAGCTGCTCGTCCGACAACGGCTCGAGCTCGTAGACCTGCATCCGCGAGAGCAGCGCGGAGTTCAGCTCGAAATACGGGTTCTCGGTCGTCGCTCCGATCAGCGTCACGAGGCCCTCCTCGAGACCGGGCAAGAGGGTGTCCTGCTGGGCCTTGTTGAAGCGATGGATCTCGTCGAGGAAGAGGATCGTCCGCCGGCCCGAGGCGCCGAGCCGCTCACGTGCTCGCGCCAAGACGTCGCGGACGGTCGACACGGTGGCGGACACGGCCGAGAGCTCTTCGAACTCGGAGCCCGTCGTGTGGGCGACGATCCGGGCGAGCGTCGTCTTCCCAGATCCCGGTGGGCCGTAGAGGATCAGCGAGGGCACCCGGTCGCCTTCGATCGCCAGCCGCAGCGCGCGGCCTGCACCAACGACGTGCTCCTGGCCGACGAACTCGGCGAGCGTCGTCGGCCGCAACCGTTGCGCCAACGGCGCGGTGGCGCCCAATCGCTGCGCCGCAGCTTCGCTGAAGAGATCACCCACGCCGCAAGTATGCTCCCGCACCCGCGCTAGGCTCGACTCAGTGTTGGAGCTTGATGACCCGGTCGATGCTTTCGCGAAGCTCGAGGAGTACCTCGCAGCCGAGCACTTCTGGGATCGGCAAGGCGTTGTCGCCGATCTCTATCTCGGCTACGGGCTCTCCGAGCCGCTACGCCGCTCGGGGCTTCCCGCACCTCCAGAGCCATGCCCGCTGCCGCTGCTCGCATGCCAGATCCGGCCGGTGCTCGAGACCAGCCACGATCCGTCCTCCTATGAGGTCGGCCGCTGGGAACGAACCTGGGACGAGGATGCGTATGCGAGTGCGATCGAGGCGGTGCGCGCCGCGATCGCGCGCGGCGACGTCTACCAGGTGAACCTCGTGCAGCATTTGGCAGCGTCATTCGACGGCGACCCGGCCGGCCTCGCTCCCGCGCTGCTCGGGCTGAAACCGCTCCACGGCCGTCCGTTGGCTGGCGATGACTGGACGATCGTCTCAGCCTCTCCGGAGCGCTTCCTCAGCCGCCGCGGCCGCCAGCTCGTCACGCTGCCGATCAAGGGAACGCGTCCCGCAGGCCAGGACGTCGACGCGGAGAAAGACTCCGCCGAGCACATGATGATCGTGGATCTCGAGCGAAACGACCTCTCGCGAGTCTGCGAGCCGGGCTCGATCCGGTGGCCCGAGCTGATGGTCCAGCAGCGGCTCGCCGGTGTGACTCATCTCGTCTCGACAGTCGAGGGTCGTCTGCGCGAGGATGTGAGCTTGAGCGAGATCCTGGCTGCGACCTTCCCCGGCGGCTCCGTGACGGGAGCGCCGAAGATCGCCGCGCTCGATCTGATCGCGGCACTCGAGCCCGTGGGTCGCGGAGCATCGATGGGCGCGCTCGGCGTCGTCCACCCGAGCGGCGATTTCGATCTCGCGCTCACGATCCGCACCTTCGCGGTCACCGAGGATCGAATCCACCTCTGGGTCGGCGGCGGGATCGTCTGGGACTCCGAGCCGGAGGCCGAGATCGAGGAGTCCTGGGTGAAGGCGCGGCCACTGCTCGCGTCGATCGGTGGCGCCGGGGTGCTCCAGTGAGCCTGCTCGCTGCGGGGGTCGCAGGGCGCGGCCTCGTCGACCCCGTCGAGCCTGTCTTCTTTGGCGACGACGAGGCGCTGCTGCGCGGCGCGGCGGCCTTCGAAACTGTCCGTATCCGCGGCTACCGCCCTGTGCTGCTCGACAAGCACGTCGCGCGGCTCGAGCGATCTGCGATCGCGCTGCGGCTGCCACCCCCCGACGGAGCGGCAGCCCTCGCCGAGCAGGTCGCAGAGGCCGCGGACACCGAGGAGGGAGCGCTGCGGCTCTTCCACACGGGCCGAACGCTGCTCGTAACCGCAGCCGCTCTGCCTCCGGGGCTCGATGCGCTCAGGGCTCGGGGCCTCGCCCTCGTCACGCTCAGATCCGGTGTTGTGCCGGGCCTCCTTGCCGGGGTGAAGGCAACGAGCTACGCGGCACCGATGGCTGCGGTCGCCTTCGCCGAGAGCGAAGGCGCCGACGACGCGCTCTTCCTCGGCGAGGGCGAGACGGTGCTCGAGCTGACGACGGCGAACATCTGGTGGCGCGACGGCGACGTCCTCTTCACCCCGGCGGTGGCGACCGGCGTGCTTCCGGGCGTGACTCGAGGAGCCCTGGTCGAGCTTGCACGGGGGGCCGGTTACCGCATCCAGGAAGGCCTGTTCACGCTGCCCGCGCTCCTTCGCTCGGAAGAGGCATTCGTCAGCTCGGCAGTTCGAGAGGTTGTCTCGGTGATCGCGATCGACGGGCGCGAGCTCCCTCGTGGTCCCGTCGCGGCGGAGCTGCAGACCCTCCTCGAGTCAGTACGCTAGATCCATGTCCGAAAAGCTCCGCCTGGGTGGAATGGCACTTGCGAACGGCGTGCTCGTTCATGGCCCGACCTCGTGGGCCTGCGCCGTGCGCACGGACGATGGGGAGTTGAAGGTGGCCGCCGAGCGGAAGCAGCTGATCTCCTCGAACATCCGCAATCCGCTCTTGCGCGGCCCGGCAAAGCTGTTCGAGGCCGTGGCGTTCCTGCCGCGCCTGAAGCGCGTCCTGCCCGAGGCAAAGCTGCCATTCGAGCGTCGCGAAGTGATCGCGGGGATGGCTGCGAGCACCGTCGTGATGACCAGGATCCGCCGTTCGCGCCTCGGCGACGCCTCCAAGGAGCTGGTCGGTGCCATTCTCTCCTTTACGCCCGCGATCCTCGCCCTCCGCGGCGAGGGACTGGCTGCCTACCACGGCGCCGAGCACATCGTGATCGGCACCTACGAGCACGGTGAGCCACGGGCGAAGGAGCATGAGCGCTGCGGCTCGCATCTCGTTGGACCGCTGGTCGCGGCCACGGTGGTCGGCAACACGCTGGCGGCAAAAGCTCCTCTGCGCTTCCGCCAGCCCGCCCGCGCCGCCGCCGCGCTTGGCGCGGTCGCCGCTGCGACCGAGACCTTCGGCTGGATGCAGCGCCATCCCGACAACCCGCTCGCTCATGCGCTTGCCCGCCCGGGCCACGAGCTCCAGCACCGGGTGGGGACGGCGGAGCCGAGCGCGGCCCAGCTCGAGGTCGCCGAGGCAGCGTTGAACGCGTGTCTCGCACTCGAGAACGCGGAGCTCGAGACCGCCGCGCTTTAGCCCAGCGCTCGCGCTGCCGATGAGTCTCTGGATGCCGCCGGTCGCCAGTTTCGGGTCCTTCATGCAGAACTTCGCGCTGACCTGGCTGCCGGTGATGTTCTTCGGGCTGATGTGCGTCGTCGTCTGGCTGCTCTGGCGGACGATCAAGCTGATGCCGCGCGTGAAGCCGATGGAGATCACGCCGGGCTCGTCGTCGTCCGTCACCTGGGCTGAGGTCGCAGGGCTCGACGAGGCGAAGGAAGAGCTCCAGGAGGTCGTCGACTTCCTGCGCGACCCGAAGCGGTTCGAGCGCATGGGCGCTCGCGTGCCGAAGGGGATCCTCTTCCACGGGCCGCCCGGGACGGGAAAGACGCTTGCGGCAAAGGCCGTCGCGAACGAGTCGGGCGCGCGCTTCTATGCGCAGAGTGCCTCGGCCTTCGTGGAGATGTTCGCCGGGCTCGGCGCGGCGCGGATCCGCAAGCTCTTCGAAGAGGCGCGCCAGAACGCGCCCTCGATCGTCTTCATCGACGAGCTCGACGCCGTCGGCCGCGCTCGGAGCGGCAACTCGTTCAACCGCGAGCAGGATCAGACGCTGAACCAGCTGCTCGTCGAGCTCGACGGCTTCGGCCCGCGAGATCAGGTCGTGGTCATGGGCGCGTCCAACCGGCTCCAGGATCTCGACCCGGCGCTGCTCCGGCCGGGCCGCTTCGACCGCCAGATCCTGATCCAGCCACCCGATCTGAAGGGCCGCTCGGAGATCCTCGCCGTCCACACGCGCGGGAAACCACTGGCGTCAGATGTCGATCTCACCTCGGTCGCGCGCCAGACCGCGGGCCTGACCGGAGCCGATCTCGCGAACATCTGCAACGAGGCCGCGATCGCCGCCGGCCGCACCGACCGGACCGTGATCATCCACGCCGACTTCGAGTCGGCGATGGACAGGGTGATCGCCGGCCTGCAGCAGCGCCGCGTGATCACCGACAAGGAGAAGCGCATCCTCGCCTACCACGAGGGCGGCCATGCGCTGATGTCGCATCTGATGACCGAGGCCTCGACGGTGCAGAAGGCGACGATCATCGCCCGTGGCAGCGCGCTCGGCTACACGCTGAACCTGCCCGAGGAAGAGCGTTATCTGCATACGAAGGAGGAACTCGTCGACTGGATGGTCGTCGCGCTCGCCGGCCGCGCGGCCGAGCAGGTCGTCTTCGGGCGGGTGACGAACGGCGCCGCCAACGATCTCGAGAAGGTCACGACCCTTGCCCGCTCGATGGTCTTCGAATACGGCATGGGCGAAGGGGCCGAGTCGCGCACGATGCGGGCCGACAACTACGCGCTCTCGGAGGCGACGAAGCAGATGCGCGACCAGGAGCAGTCGCGCCTCACCGACCATGCATACGCCGAGGCGCTGCGGCTGATCCAGAAGCACCGCGCGATCCTCGATCGCGTCGCGAACGCGCTGCTCGAGAAGGAGACGCTCACACGCGATGAGCTGCTCGAGCTCTTCGGCGATGTCGAGCCGGAGTCTCGCGCCTCGGAGACCGTCGGCATGATCAGAGCCCTGAACGCCGACCCGAACGGCTAGCGCTACTTCAGCTTGTCGAGCTCAACCGCGCCCTTGGGCGCCTGGAGCGAGACCGGGGCGTTCCAGTTGTCGAAGGTGACGAGGCCTCCGTCGCTCTGCTCGAGCTTCAACGGATAGGGAGCCCCGTTCGCCGCGATGAAGAGCGTGGCGTTCTGGCCGGTATCGACGATCCCGATTGCGGGCTTCCCGTCGATCGTGACGTTGTTCGAGCCTTTCAGCAGCGGGCCGTGGGCTCCGAGGACGCTCGTGAACAGCTCGTTCACGTCGGTCAGCGGCGTGAACGATGCGAGATCGCCGGTGAGCGCAGATGCCTCGATCCAGCGCCCGTTCAGGATCGGGCCGAGGCCGGTGCCTCCAAAATGGCTCCAGAACGCCGTGTCTCCTTTGAAGTAGGCCTTTGCGCCGATCCGGACGATCTGGAAGGTCAGTCCATTGACGGACACGGTGCCGGATCCGCCCTTTCCCGTCACGAGGTCGAGGTTGAGCTTCAGCGGCTTGCCCTGGTTCATAACCGAGCCGGTGATGTGAACTGTCGTGGCCTTGGTCGCTGCGGCGATCGCGTCGGTGACGATTTGCTCGGGGAATTTTCCCTTCTCGCCGTTCGGTAGCGGCGCATACGGGATCGGCTCCGTGGTCGTCTCCGCGGTGGGGGTGAACGTCGAAGTGGTCGAGGGCGAGCTACCGCCGCACCCGGCGAGCAGCGCCGTCAACGCAAAAGAAGCGGCGAGCAACCGAACCCGCATATCCCCGATGGTGACACGTTTGCGCCTCGGCCGCTTGGGTATCGCTAGCATCGACGGCATGGCGGCTCGGGGAATCCATCACCTCGGTGTCGCGGTCGAGGACCTCGACCAGGCGGTCGACACGTATCAGCGGCTCTTCGGCGCCGAGCTGGAGCACCGCGAGACCGTGGCCGATCAGGGGATCGAGGCTGCGTCGATGCTGGTCGGTGACGGCCGCGTCGAGCTGGTCGCCTCGCTCGGGCCCGATACGCCTGTTGGAAAGTTCCTCGCCAAGCGTGGCCCGGGCATGCACCACGTCGCTTTCGAGGTCGACGATGTCGGCGATGAGCTGGCCCGTCTGGCGGCAGAAGGCACCGAATTGATCGACGAGAGCCCGCGCCACGGGCTCTTCGGGCTCGAGGTTGCGTTCGTTCACCCGCACGCGACCGGTGGCGTCCTGGCAGAGTTGGTGTCACGTGGCTGACGCAGATCGCATCCGGATCGAGATCGCCTTCGAAGGCGGCCAGGCGCTGAACGTCTTCGTGGTCCCTGCGGTCGCCGACGAGCTCGATCGTGCGCTGACCGACCGCGCCGAAGGCGCCGTGTCGTTTGAGGCCGAGGACGGCCGCTACTCGGTGGCCGTGCGCAAGATCGTCTTCGTCAAGCGCTTCGCGCGCGAGAGCCGCGTCGGCTTCGGCGCGTCCTAGACACCCGGTATGGCACTCGAAGTCGGGATTGTCGGCCTCCCGGGCTCCGGGAAGACGACCCTCTTCACCGCGCTCACGAAGACGGTCGGCGGTGAGTACGGCAAGACGAACGTCGGCATGACCGCGATCGCAGATCCGCGGCTCGATGCTCTGGCGGAGCTCGTGAGCGCGAAGAAGGTGACTGCCGCTGCGATCCGTGTTCAGGACGTCCCGGGGACAGGGCCGGCGCTCCTCGGCAATCTTCGCCAGGTCGATGCGCTGCTCGTCGTCCTCGACGGCTTCTCGCCTGGAGCCGATCCGGCCGGGGATCTCGAGAACCTGAAGCTCGAATTGCTCGTCGCCGACCGGGACCACGTCGAGAAGCGCCTCGAGCGGATCGTCAAGCAGGCGAAGTCAGGCGATCAGAAGCTGCGGGCCGAGGTCGAGGTGCTGGAGAAGGTGCTTGCGCACATCGACGCGGAAAAGCCGCTCAGCGAGTGGCCCGGCGAGTTGCCGGAAGGCCTCGAGCCGTTGACGACGATGCCGCTCATCTCCGTCGAGAACGGGCCGGGCGGAATCGACCTGGGCCTCGAAGCCGAGCTCGCGGAGCTCTCCGAAGAGGACGCGGCAGCGTTCCGCGACGGCGGCGGCTCGGCGCTGGAGGAGGTCGTTCGGCGGTTGCGCGACGCGCTCGACCTGATCTCGTTCTTCACAGCCGGGGAGAAGGAGACGCGGGCGTGGACGCTTCGCCGCGGGTCGACGGCGCTCGACGCGGCCGAATCGATCCACTCCGACATCGCGCGTGGCTTCATCCGCTGCGAAGTGATCGACTGGCAGGACCTCGTCTCCGCGGGCTCGCACGCAGAGGCATCGAGGCAGGGATTGCAACGGCTCGAAGGCAAGACCTACGTCGTCCGTGACGGCGACGTGCTGAACATTCGCTTCAACGTCTAGAACAGAAGGCGAGACGCGCCGTCGCCCACGGGCGCAGCGACGGCGCGTCGTTGCCGGCGGCTCATGCCGCCTTGGGCCGGTCCGGCGGTGAAGCCGGTGGCCGTGGGTCGTTCTGTGCCTCGCGGCGAACGCAAAGTGCGATCACCTTCGCAGGGCGCAGGTGCGCGGGCGCTGGATCCGAGGCGACAGGCCGAAGCAGGATCAGGCGATTCACGATCGCCTCCTTTCGGTTTGTCGTCGTGCGTGACACGTCCGCCCGGTCCGGGCGGACGCCGTCCGAGATCGGATTGATCCCGGGTCTTTTGAGAAGGTCGCGCGGGTGGGATTCGAACCCACGGTCTCGAGCTCATGAGGCTCGCGAGGACAGCCGCTCCTCTACCGCGCAGCGAGTGGGTGGAACGTCCTTCTGCTCACGTTCGCGTGCGGGCGAACGATCTTGTTCATGCCACTCACCTGCTCTTCGTCCCTGGATCGTGTCCGACGTGGAGGAGCTTTGGAGCCCGGTGTCTCGGCGCTGTCCGAAAAAGTGCAGGCAAAAGCAGCAGCACGTTTTGTCTGCGTTTTTCTGCGCGCAGCGCAGAGAGGCCTTTCTCTCTTAGGCGGGGCCTCAGGTAGTTCGGATCGTTGTCACGCTGAGCATCACCTTTTCTCGATCAAACTTCGGGCTGGATTCACAACAAAAAGGGCGACCTATTGGTCGCCCTCGCTTCCGTGCAATATGGCTAGTTTCCTAGCGCATACGCCTTGCGGCGAGGGTCAAGGCAGTTTCCGTCCGGCGGGCCGAGCCAGCGGTCATCCGCTTGCTGCGCCACGCAGCCGGCGTCAACGGCGCTTCGGGACGGGAGGAGTGGAGGTGAGGTGTCTGCATAGTTGTTCGGGCAGAACATAGTGCATCGGCACGGCGAGCGCAAGCATCTTTTTCAAATCCGCCGCTGTTTTGGGCGAGCCGCCGGCGTAAATGCCCCTAAAAAAGCCGCAGTCGTATTTAGGCCGAGATCAACGCGACGCCCGCGAGCGTCAGGACGATCCCGACCCGTTGAAGGCTCGCCACCCGTTCCTTCAGCGTCAGCGCGGCGAGCGCGACGGTTATCACCGGGTAGAGCGATGCCAGGACCGAGGTGAGGCTGACGAGGCCGCGGCTCGCCGAGCCGGCGAAGAGGACGTTGCCCAGTGTGTCGCCCACTCCGACGCCGAGCACGATCCAGAGATTGCGGCCACTGACGCGGATCGGAGGCCGGCGGATGATCACGGCAACGAGGACAATTGCGGCCGCCGCCAGGCGGAAGACGAGTGACGCCCAGAGCGCGTCCGCCTTTCCAGCCGCGTGCATCGCAGGGAAGTGGAAGCCGAATCCGATCGCCGCGAGGATCGCGAGGCCCACTCCGGATGCGATCTGACGCTGGCCTTCCTGGTGCTCCTGTGAGGCCAGTCCAACGCCGAGGAGCGCGCAGGCAATCCCGGCGATCTGGGCCGGCGAGGGCCGGTCGCCTGTCGCGAGCCCGAAGATCACCGGCACGATCGCCGAGGCGCCCGCGATCGGCGCGACAACCGCCATCGCTCCGACCGCCATGCCGCGGTAGTAGGCATAGAGGCCGAGCGTCCCCGAGAGCGCGGCAGGGATCGCGAGCAAGAGCGCCCAGTCGTGTGGACGCGTCGCATGGATCGCGACCACGATCGTGATCGCCGTCAGCCCGCCGAACTGGGCCCAGAGCATCACGCGCAGCGCGCCCAGGGCTCGTGCCTTCCAGGGCCCGACGAAATCGGCGACGCCCCACGCGAGGCTCGCGCCGAGCGCGAGCAGGATTGCCGTCATGCGTATCCCTCCCGGCGATGCCCTCCGCGCCTCCGGTTCGCCATCACGCGGCGCATTGCCGCGCCCTCACTCTCCTCGATAGTCACGACTATCGAGGCTCCCTGCGTCCTTGCATCGCTTGGTGCTAGCGGCCCGGAGGCGCGGCCGCATCACCGGAAGGGACACCAACCGGACGTGTGGCGGCGATCGCGTCGAGCTGATTCGCGTGGTAGAGCACTGCCGCTTCGGCAGTCCGCGCGTCACGGAGGTCGTGATGGACGGCGACGCAGTGGAGCAACTCGGCCCGCTGAGCGGTCGTCAATCCCTCGGCGTGCTCCTCGATCAGCCGCAAGCCGAGGTGGACGTGCCCGAGCAGGCGTCCTTCCTCGGTCAGCGAGAACGCGGGGCCGCGCCCGAGCTCGAGCGTCCGGCCGACGTCATGGACGAGTGCGGCGGCGAGCAGCAGCTCGGCGCGGAGGCGCGGATGGAGCTGGGCCGTCTCGCGGCAGAGCGTCGCAACGCCCACGGTGTGCTCGAGCAGGCCGCCTGCGTACGAGTGGTGATCCTCCGGCGTCGCCGGATAGGCGGCGAGGTCGCAGTCTCGAAGCGTCGCGGCCACAGTCGCGGCCAGGCCGGGATGCGAGATCTCGGCGACCAGGAACTCGAGGAAGCCGTTCAGCTCCTCGGAATCGCGCCGCATCGTCGGAGTCAGGCTGGCCGGATCGACGTCGGTTGCTTCGAGGGTGCGCACGTCGAGCTGAAGCTTGTCGCGGAAGCGCTCGACCCGGCCGAGCACCCGGACAGCGTCGCCTTCTCCGAAGCGCCCGTCGAGCAGCTCCACGTCATTCCAGACGCGAGCCTCGATCCTGCCGCTCGGATCGACGAGCTCGAGCGCGAGGTAGGAAGCGCCGGCTTTCGTGCGCATCTTTCGCTTCGTCTTCACTGCGAAGACGCCCTCAACCGTGCGGTCTTCCGCGAGCTCGGAGATCACAGGCCGAGTCTACGGTAGCCTCAGGTCGTGCCCTCGATCCGCCCGTTTCGCGCGCTTCGGTACGACGAGACGGTCGCCGGCCCCCTGGCCAATCTGGTCGCTCCACCCTACGACGTGATCGACGCCGCCGCCCGCCGCGACCTGCTTGCCCGCAGTCCGTACAACGTCGTTCATCTGACGCTTCCCGAATCGGAAGCCGCGGCTGCGAGCGCCCTCGCCGACTGGCGAGCATCGGGTGCGCTGCGCGAACAGGAGCCGGCGCTCTGGTGGGTCGCCCAGGACTACGTCGGGCCTGACGGCGTGGCTCGAACACGAGAGGGCATCGTCGGGTCGATCGAGGCGACGCCCTATTCGGCCGGCCAGGTGCTTCCGCACGAGCGCACCCACGCGGGCCCGAAGGAAGGCAGGCTTCGCCTCCTCCGTGCGACTCGAACTCAACTCGAGCCGATCTTCCTCCTCTACGACGCCGAGCCTCCGGTGACGAGGCCCGACGGCGAGCCCGAGCTGGACGTGGAAGAAAACGGCGTGCGCACGCGCGTCTGGCCGATCGACTCGGGCGAGCTCGAGCTCGACACGCCGTTTCTGATCGCCGACGGCCATCACCGCTACGAGACGGCCGTTGCCTTTCGAGACGAGGAGCCGTCGGCGACCCATACCTTCGCGGTGCTGGTCTCCTCGCGCTCGCCGGG
>DASZPQ010000023.1:0-94695 GCA_035550275.1 Gaiellaceae bacterium
CGGCAGCGGCGGCCGTGAAGGTGTGAGGTGGGGCGGGTCGCACGCGTGCGACCCGCCCCACCTCACACCTTCACGGCCGCCGCTGCCGACTGGTCCACGGTAGGCCCCTCTGGCCGGCCTCTCGACAACGAGAATGCGTCGACGATGAGCGAGACGCAGACACCTGCTGGACCGTTCTCGGGCCGTACCGCCTGGGCCCGGAATCTCGAGACGCCGTTGCGAACCTTCCTGCGCACCGAGGCGGGAAGCGCAGCCGTCATGCTGGCCGGGACACTTGGTGCGCTGATCTGGGCAAATGTCGACCTGTCCTCCTATGAGAGCGTCTGGACGACTCGACTCTCGGTCAGCGTTGGTCACCACGGCCTGTCGCAGGATCTGCAGGGCTGGCTGAACAGCGGCCTGATGACGTTTTTCTTCTTCGTCGTCGGGCTCGAAGCGCGGCGCGAGTTCGACACGGGCGAGTTGCGGCAGCGGCGCCGGCTCGCGCTTCCCCTCGCCGCTGGAGTCGGCGGAATGGTCTGTTCGGTCGCGATCTACCTCGCCTTCAACGCCGGTGGCGATTCGGCCCACGGCTGGGGCACCGCGATGTCAACCGACACGGCATTTGCGCTCGGCGTGGTCGTCCTGCTCGGGCCTCGCTTCTCAGGGCGCCTGCGCTCGTTCCTGCTGACCGTCAGCGTTGTCGACGACCTGTGCGCGCTTGCCGTGATCGCACTGGTCTACAGCGGCCACCTTTCGGCCGGGATGCTGATCGTCGCGATCGGGATCTTCGTCGCGATCGTGCTCATCCACATTGCCGGATTCCATTACGGGCCTGTCTATCTCGTGCTCGGAGCCGCGACCTGGGTCGCGCTCTTCAAATCCGGCGTCGACCCGGTGGTGGTCGGCCTCGGCATGGGGCTCCTGACCTTCGCCTACCCGGCGGCCCGCACCGACCTCGAGCGCGCGAGCGATCTCTTCAGGCGCTTCCGGGAGCAACCGACCTCCGAGCTCGCGCGCACCGCGAAGGTCGGCCTCGCCGCGGCTATTTCGCCGAACGAGCGCTTCCTGCAGCTCTACCACCCCTGGACGAGCTACGTGATCGTCCCGCTCTTCGCGCTCGCGAATGCCGGAATCGCGATCAACGCGCATTTCCTCTCGACCGCCTGCACAGCTCCGGTCACGCTGGGCATTCTCTTCGGCTACCTGATCGGCAAGCCGTCCGGGATCGTCGGCGGCTCGTGGCTGGTGACGAAGCTGACACGCGGGAAGATCCGTCCGCCGGTCGGTTGGGCTGCCGTCTTGGGTGCCGGATCGGTCGCCGGGATCGGCTTCACCGTCTCGCTGCTGATCGCCACTCTCGCCTTTCGCGGCCAGGAGCTCCAAGAAGCGAAGATCGGCATTCTCGCCGGTGCACTCTGCGCGTCGATTCTCACCTGGGTCGTGTTCCGCGCCACGGAGTCGCTGCCGGAGCAGATGCGCGCCCGCGCGATGCTGGGAACGAGCGAGCTGATCGTCGACCTCGCCGTGGCGGTCGATCCTGAGCGGGACCACATTCGCGGGCCGCTCGACGCCTCCGTCACCGTGGTCGAGTACGGCGACTTCGAGTGCCCGTACTGCGGCCAGGCGGAGCCGGCGTTGCGCAAGCTGCTCGTCGACCAGGGCGACGTCAGCTACGTCTGGCGGCACCTCCCGCTCAACGACGTCCATCCCGCCGCGCAGCAGGCGAGCGAAGCCGCCGAGGCCGCGGCGGCGCAGGGCAAGTTCTGGGAGATGCACGACTACCTCCTCGAGCACCAGGACGCGCTGGATCTCCCAGGCCTGATCCAGGCAGCCGAGCGGCTCGGGCTCGACGCGGACCGGTTCGAGGACGATCTCCGCACGCGTGACGGCGCCGCCAGGGTGGCCGAGGACGTCGATTCGGCCGACCTCAGCGGCGTTACCGGCACGCCGTCCTTCTTCATCAATGGGCGGCGCTACCAGGGCCAATACGACATCGAGACCCTCTCGGTAGCCGTCAAGCGCGCTCACGCTCGCGAGACGATCAGGCCGGCCTGACCGGCGGTTCAGCCTTGCTGCAGCTCGTCGAGCCTGAGGCGCAGCATGTTCAGCCGGTTCGAAAGCTCCTTGCGGAACGCGGTCAGGCGTCGTTGTCTCGCCTGCACGAGCTTGAGCTGCCGTTCGACGAGCGGAATCGCGGCCATCACGATCTTGGCTTTCTCCGAGTCGCTCGTGTCGTCGTGCCACTGGTCGCGAAGCGCGGCGCGGGCCTGTTCGGCTTCGGCGAGGGCCGTGAGCTCGTCGAGCGAGAGGCCGAGCAGGTCGCGGAGCCGAAGGAGCTCCTGCAAGCGGAGGACATCCGATTCGCGGTAGAGCCGCTGCTTGCCTTCGTTCCGCGCGCTCGTGGCGAGCAAGCCGATCTCTTCGTAGTAGCGGATCGTTCGGGTGGTGACGCCGATGCGCTCGGCCAGCTCGCCGATCCGGTACGTGCGATCGCGTCCCTTCGTGCTCATGAGCTCGCCCCTCCGCAGGCCGGCCGCGCGCGACGGGCAGCCGACAAAGCTGGTTTGGAAGGAGGCGCAGCGTATGGAAGGCCTGAGATCATGTCGAAGCAGAGCTCCGTCCAGTCGCTGCCTGCGCTTGCCCGGTCGGCGCGCCCGATTCTACGAGAAGCCACGCTGACCGCTCCCGTAGTCGGTAGGAGAAAGATCGCTCTCCCGGTAGGTCGTTCCCAACGAGTGTTCGCCGACACCACGCATCGTCTAGTCGAGCTTCGTGTGCCTCGCAGTGACTCCGAGTTGGCTTCCTGACGCTACGAGCAAGGTACCAAGCCAAGATGAGGCTCTGGTGAGCCGGAGGGCCGTGAGCTGCGGTCGAGGGGTAGGAGAGACAACACGGTTCGGAGGGTGTGTTTTTCGAAATGTTTGCGCCACCCGAGCCTGTAACGGTATTGTCGATTACCTCACGTTGACGTAAAGTTTTTACCTGGAGGATCGGATGCATTCATCTGATTCGTGCCACGCAGTATCGAACCGAGCCGCGGCGTCGAAGAGGGCTGTAGAGCAAGGGCCTACGTGGGCGCGCGGCGAGCTTCGGGGTCCGTATCGCGTCTGGAGGCCGCTCTCGTGACGCACCGGTTCGAGAATCACGATCTCGTCACCGAGCACGCAGCGCAGCTGATCGATGTGACCGACGATGTTCGCGGCGTCGTCGAGCGCGCAGAGATCACGAATGGCATGGCGCTCGTCTACTCGCCCCACACGACCTGCGCGATCATGATCAACGAGCGCGAGTCCGGCTTCGCCGACGACTTTGCGGAGCTGCTCCCGACGCTCGCCCCGACGGAGGGTCGGTACTACCGGCATGACGATCTCTCGATCCGGACCGAGGGAATCGAGGACGACACCGCCGATTTCCCGAACGGTCACTCCCACTGCTGGGCCGGGCTGCTCTCCTCGGCGTCGCAGACCGTGCCGGTGATCGACGGGAAGCTGATGCTCGGGACATGGCAGAGGATCTTCTTCTGCGAGCTCGATCGCTCGCGGAAGCGAAAGGTGTTCATCCAGGTCATCGGCGAGTGAGCTTGACTGTCACTCAGCTGTCTGGGCCAGGCGTCCCGCTGTTCTCACCTGAGACCATCCTGCTGCGTGCGTCGAGCGAGAACTTCCCGGTCGCGCTCAGGATCCTCCGCCGGGAGACGCGGGCTCATCTGCTGGCGATCTACGGCTTCGCGCGGCTCGTCGACCAGATCGGCGACGAGGCACCCGGCGACCGCCTCCCGCTGCTCGACTGGGTGGAGGACGATCTGGAGCGGGCATTCGGCGGAGCCCCGGCTCATCCGCTGCTTCAGACGCTCGCGCCGACGATCCGAGCGCTCGATCTCCCGCGAGACCCGTTCCTGCGCCTGATCGACGCAAACCGGAGGGACCAGGTGCAGAGCCGTTATCCGACCTTCGCGGATCTCGTCGGGTATTGCCGTCTCTCGGCGAACCCGGTGGGCGAGCTCGTGCTGCACGTCTTTGGCGTCGCGACGCCAGAACGGGTCGCGCTCTCCGACGCTGTCTGCACGGCGCTTCAGCTCGTCGAGCACTGGCAGGACGTCGGCGAGGATTTTCTGCAGGGGCGCGTCTACCTGCCCGAGGAGGATCTCGAGCGCTTCGGGGTCACGGACGAGGATCTTTCGGCCGCGACCGCGAGCCTGCCGCTCCGGCGGCTCCTGGCATTCGAGGTTGAGCGGGCGAGCGCGCTCCTCGACGAGGGGGCGCGGCTCCTCGCCCTGCTCGACGGCCGCGCGCGGCTCGCGATCGCCGGCTACATCGGCGGTGGACGCGCGGCGATCGACGCGCTCTCGGAGAGCGACTACGCCGTGCTCCCGGTCGCCCCGCGGCCGCATGCGCTGCGCCGTATCCGGTCAATCATCCACACCCTCAGGAGCACGTCGTGACTGCGCTCGCCGCCGCCTACGACGAGTGCCGCCGGATCGCGAGGGGCTCCGGCTCGAGCTTCTACTCGGGAATCCGCCTGCTTCCCGCAGACCGCCGCGACGGGGTCTTCGCGGTCTACGCGCTCGCTCGCCGAATCGACGACATCGCCGACGGCCCGTTGCCGGGCGACCGGAAGCTGGCCGAGCTCGCCGAGATCCGCGCAGAGCTGGCCCGGATCGAGGAGAGCCGCGACCCGGTGCTCGTCGCGGTCGCTGACACCGCCGCCCGCTTTCCGGTGCCGTTGGAGGCGTTCAACGACCTGATCGACGGCGCCGAGGCCGATGTGCACGGCGAGGTCTACACGACGTTTGCGGAGCTCGAGCAGTACTGCAGGCGGGTCGCAGGATCGATCGGCCGGCTCGCGCTCGGGCTGTTCGACACGGCGGACCGCGCGACCGCCGGACCGCTCGCCGACGATCTCGGCGTCGCGCTCCAGCTCGGAAACATCCTGCGCGACCTCAACGAGGACATCCGCCAGGGCCGCGTGTATCTCCCGGGCGAGGATCTGGCCAGGTTCGGGTGCGCGGTCCGGGACGGGTGCATCGAAGGGGCCGTCGACCTGCTCGTCGCGTTCGAGGCCGAACGCGCCCTCGGCTGGCTCGAGCGCGGCCTCACGCTCGTGCCACTGGTCGACCGGCGCAGCGCCGCGTCCGTGCTGGCCATGAGCGGCTCGTACTACCGGATCCTCGAGCGGATCGCGGTCGAGCCGTCGCTCGTCCTCCAGGCTCGCCCGTCGCTGCGCGGCTGGGAGAAGGGCTGGGTGCTGACCCGAAGCTTGATCGGGAGCTTTGCGTGAGCAGTCGCCGGATTGCCGTCGTCGGCGGAGGGCTGGCTGGTCTCGCTGCCGCGCTCGAGTGCGCCGACGCGGGTGCGACCGTGACGCTCTTCGAATCGCGGTCGCGGCTCGGAGGAGCGACCTTCTCCGTGCAGCGGCACGGCTACTGGCTCGACAATGGGCAGCACGTTGCGCTTCGCTGCTGCACGGCGTATCGGAGCTTCCTGCGCCGGCTCGGAGTCGATCATCTCCTCGAGCTGCAGCCCAGACTTCGAATTCCGGTGCTCTCGCCTGACGGCCCTGCCTCGACGCTCGAGCGCAACTCGCTGCCGGCGCCGTTTCATCTCACCTCGACGCTGCTTCGCTACGGGCACCTCAGCCTTCGCGAGCGCCTGATGGCGTCTCGCGCCGCGCTCGCGCTTCGTTCGCTCGACCCCACCGATCCAGAGCTCGATCGCCAGGCCTTCGGCCATTGGCTGCGCGCGCACGGGCAGTCGGAACGCGCTGTGGCAGCGCTCTGGAACCTGATCGCGCTGCCGACGCTCAACCTCTCTGCCGACGACGCCTCCCTGGCGCTGGCGGTCAAGGTCTTCCGCACCGGGCTCCTGGACGAATCGGACGCGTGCGACATCGGCGTGCCGAGCGTGCCGTTGCAGCAGCTGCACGCCGATCCGGCCGCCGCCGCGCTGACCTCGCTCGGCGCGCGGATCGAGACGAGCGCAGCCGTGCGCCGCATTGACCGGACGGACGATGGCCTGAAGGTTCACCTTCGCGACACGGAAGAGCCAGCCGATGCGGTGATCGTCGCCGTGCCTCACGACAGCGCAGCGCAGCTCTTGCCAGAGGGGACGCTCGATCCGCAGGCGCTCGAAGGTCTCGGAGCGAGCCCGATCGTGAACGTCCACCTGCACTACGACCGGCCTGTGCTCGATCAGCCGTTCGCCGCCGCGGTCGACTCGCCGGTGCAATGGGTGTTCGACCGAACAGCCGCATCAGGTGTCGAGGAAGGGCAGTTCATCTGCATCTCGATCTCGGGCGCCGACGCCGAGATCGGCCAGCCCGAAGAGGAGCTGCGCGAGCGCTACGTTGGCGCGCTCGCCCGCCTGCTGCCGGCGGCGGGGAACGCGCAGCTGCTCGACGGGTTCGTCACCCGGCAGCCGCGCGCGACCTTCCGCGGGATCCCCGGCACCCAGGTGCTCCGTCCCGGTGCGCACACGAGCGTCGAGGGTCTCTATGTCGCGGGCGCGTGGACTGACACCGGCTGGCCGGCGACGATGGAAGGAGCCGTTCGAAGCGGCGTGGCTGCCGCCCGCGCCGCGCTTGCGCAACGGCCTGCGAGCGCCGTCGCTGACGCAAAACGACTGGAGCCGGTCGCATGACGGCGATCGCGACGCCGCTCGGATCGTCGGTGCGAAGCGCGCTCGACCGCACCAGCGGGCACCTCAGGGCGCTCCAGCATCCCGCTGGCTGGTGGAAAGGCGAGCTCGAGACGAACGTGACGATCGAGGCCGAGGATCTGTTCCTGCGGCACTACCTCGGCCTGCTCGATGAGCAGCAGGTCGCTGCGACCGCCCGCTGGATCCGGTCGAAACAGCGTGACGACGGCAGCTGGGCGACCTTCTACGGAGGCCCCGCCGACCTCTCGACGACCGCCGAGGCGTACGTCGCGCTGCGCCTGGCGGGCGATCCGGCCGACGCGCAGCACATGAGGCTGGCGGCAGAGCTGATCCGCGACCAGGGCGGGCTCGAGGCCTCGCGTGTCTTCACGCGGATGTGGCTCTCGCTGCTCGGGCTGTGGTCCTGGGCGCGCGTGCCCGTCCTGCCACCGGAGCAGATGCTGCTGCCGGCGCGCGCGCCGCTCTCGATCTACTCGTTCGGCTGCTGGGCGCGGCAGACGATCGTCCCGCTCCAGATCGCGACGACCCTGCGCCCGGTCGAGCCGGTCGCGTTCTCCGTTGACGAGCTGCGGAGCGGCGTCGAGCCCGCGGCGCCGCCGCTCGACGCCTGGGGCCGGGCCTTCACCTTGATCGACCGCGGCCTTCGCCTCTACGCCCGGCGACCGCTCCGTGCCGTTCGGCGCAGGGCGCTCGACACGGGCGCGCAATGGATCCTCGACCGGCAGGAGGCCGACGGCTCGTGGGGTGGGATCCAGCCACCCTGGGTCTGGTCGATCGTGGCGTTGCATGCGCTCGGCTACCCACTCGAGCACCCGGCGCTCGTCAAGGGGCTTGCGGGGCTCGACAGCTTCACGATCGAGGACGAGCTCGGCCGCCGGATCGAAGCCTGCCAGTCGCCGGTCTGGGACACGGCGCTGGCGCTGATCGGCCTGCTCGATGCCGGTGTGCCGCCGAACGACGACTCGATCGCGCGCGGAGCGCAGTGGCTCGCCGAGCGTGAAGTGCGGGTGCGAGGCGACTGGTCGGTACGCCGTCCCAAGCTCGAGCCAGGTGGCTTCCCGTTCGAGTTCGCGAACGACAACTACCCCGACATCGACGACACAGCCGAGATCGTGATCGCCCTGCGGCGTGCCGGGGCTGGCGCCGCGGCCATCGACCGCGGCGTCTCCTGGATGCTCGGGATGCAGTCGAGCAACGGCGGCTGGGGCGCCTTCGACGCCGACAACACGAGCAGGCTGCCGTCGAAGCTGCCGTTCTGCGACTTCGGCGAGGTGACCGACCCGCCGAGCGCCGACGTGACCGCGCACGTGCTGGAAGCGCTCGCGCTCGAGGGGCTCGCCGAGAGCCCTGCGGCCCAGCGAGGCATCGAGTACCTGCTGCGCGAGCAGGAGGCGGACGGCTCGTGGTTCGGGCGCTGGGGCGCCAACCATCTCTACGGGACGGGCGCCGCCGTGCCTGCGCTCGTCGCGTGCGGGCTCGGCGGGCATGAGAGCATCCGGCGCGCAGTGGATTGGCTTGGCGCCGTCCAGAACGAGGACGGCGGCTTTGGCGAAGATCTCCGCTCGTATCGAGACGACTCGTGGCGGGGGCGCGGCGCATCGACCGCGTCGCAGACGGCCTGGGCGCTGCTCGCGCTCCACGCCGCTGGTGAGACTGGCCCGGTTGCCGAGGGCGCCGTCCGCTTCCTTGTCGAGAGCCAGAAAGACGACGGGAGCTGGGACGAGCCCTGGTACACGGGCACCGGTTTCCCCGGCGACTTCTACCTCAACTATCACCTCTACCGGCAGGTCTTCCCGGTATCGGCCCTCGGCCGCATGCTGGCAGAAAGGGGGCACTGAGATGACTCGTCCATCGTTGCTCGTGTTCGCGCCGCTGCGGGTGGAAGCGGCGGCGATCGGCAGATCGCCCGAGTGGCGGCTGCTCCGCTCCGGAATGGGCGCCCAGCGGGCGAGGATCGCGGCCGCCCGCGGGCTTGCGGTCGACAACGTCCGCGGGCTCGCGGTCGTCGGAGTCTGTGCCGCGGTCGCGCCGGAGCTCGAGCCTGGCGACGTCGTGCTTGCCTCGGAGCTCCGTCGTCCTGGTCACGAGCCATTTCCGGTTCCGGGAAGCGCGTTGCTCGCCGCGGCGCTGCGGCGGCGCGGGCTGAAGGTGCACGTGGGCCCGCTCGCGTCCGCCGAGCGGCTCACCGGTCCATCCGAGCGGCGCTATCTCTACGACGAGGGTGCGATTGCCGTCGATATGGAATCGGCCTGGCTCGCCGACGCGGCCGACGGCCGGCCGCTCGCAGTGGTTCGCGTCGTGGTCGAGCGCGCCGAGCGCGAGCTGCTCGATCCGCGCACCGCGATCGCCGGTGTTCGGGCGCTCACCGCTCTCCGCCGTGTGGGGCCTGCGCTCGAGGAGTGGGCGGACGCCCTGGGCCCGAAACGGATCCTGCTCGCCGCGCCGCGCTCCTTCTGCGCCGGTGTCGACCGCGCGATCGAGATCGTCGAGCTCGCCCTCGAACAGCGGGGCGCACCCGTCTACGTGCGCAAGCAGATCGTCCACAACGAGCATGTCGTCGCCGACCTCGAGCGGCGCGGCGCGGTCTTCGTCGACGAGCTGGACGAGATCCCCGTGGGCGCGACCACTGTTTTTTCGGCCCACGGCGTCTCGCCGGCGGTACGTGAGCTGGCAACCGAGCGCGGGCTGAACGTGATCGACGCGACCTGCCCGCTCGTCAGCAAGGTGCATGCCGAGTCACGGCGGTTTGCCGCTGCCGGCAACACCGTCTTCCTGATCGGGCACGAGGGTCACGAAGAGATCGAAGGGACCTACGGCGAGGCGCCCGAGGCGACGATCCTCGTGCAGGACCTGCGCGAGGCGGCGCTGGTCGAGGCGCCCGATCCCAGCAAGGTCACCTATCTCACGCAGACGACCCTGGCCGTGGACGAGACGGCTCAGATCGTCGATGCGCTGAAGGAGCGCTACCCGGCCCTGCGCGGCCCGAGCTCCGACGACATCTGTTACGCGACGACGAACAGGCAGCAGGCCGTGCGCGAGATCGCGCAGGAGTCCGACCTCGTGCTCGTCGTCGGCTCGCGGACGTCGTCCAACTCGCTGCGCCTCGTCGAGGTCGCCGAGCGCGAAGGAACCCCGGCCTACCTCGTTGACGACGAGACCGAGGTCGATGCCGCCTGGCTGAAGGGGGCGACGACGGTCGGGCTCTCCGCCGGCGCCTCCGCGCCCGAGCGGCTCGTCCATCGCCTGATCGACGCGTTCGACGCACTCGGGGGTGCGGAGGTCGATGAGCGCACGACGACGACGGAGTCGCTCCGGTTCCGCCTGCCGCAGCAGGTGGCTCCGCGATGAGCATTCCGCTCCGCCAGAACATCGCGATCGGCCGCTACCTGCTGGCGCAGAAGGTGCGGCGACGGGAGCATTTCCCGCTTCTCGTCGAGCTCGAGCCGCTCTTCCAGTGCAATCTCGCGTGCTCGTTCTGCGGGAAGATCCAGTACCCGGACCACATCCTGAAGAAGCGGATGCCGGTTGACCAGGCGCTGGCCGCGATCGACGAGTGCGGCGCGCCGATGGTCTCGATCGCCGGCGGCGAGCCGCTCGTGCACCCCGAGGTGCACGTGATCGCCAAGGAGCTGATTGCCCGCAAGAAGTTCGTCTTCCTCTGCACGAATGCGATCCTGATGAAGAAGAAGCTCGACCTCTTCGAGCCGTCTCCCTATTTCGCCTGGGTCGTGCATCTCGACGGCCTTCGCGAGCGCCACGATCAATTCGTCGAGCGCGACGGGGTCTTCGACAAGGCGGTGGAGGCGATTCGCGAGGCGAAGGCGCGCGGGTTCCGGGTCAACACGAACACGACCTTCCTCTCCACCGACACACCGAAGACCGTTCGCGACGTGCTCGACTTCCTGAACGACGAGCTCGAGGTCGACGGGATCCAGATCTCACCCGCGTACGCCTATGAGAAGGCGCCCGACCAGGAGCATTTCCCCGGCGTCGCCAAGACGACGGCGCTCTTCAGCGAGGCCTTTGCAGACGGTGGCCGCAAGCGCTGGCGCCTGAATCACACGCCGCTCTTTCTCGACTTCCTCGAGGGGAAGGCCGACTTCGAGTGCACGCCGTGGGGCATCCCGAGCTACTCGCTGTTCGGCTGGCAGAGGCCGTGCTACCTGATGGGCGACGGGTATGCGAAGACGTATCGCGAGCTGATCGAAACGACCGACTGGGATCTGTACGGGCGCGGGCGCGATCCACGCTGCGCGAACTGCATGGCCCACTGCGGCTACGAGCCGACGGCCGTCCTCGCCACGACGCGTTCCCTCCGCGAGTCGTGGCGGGCGGTCGCCGCAGGCCGCCACTAGGTCACTCGGAGGCGACCGGCTGCTTGCTGCTGCCGCGTCCGGCGCGAACCGCGCGGGCGGCGAAGCGCATCATCGAGCTGGGAAGCTTCGTCGCGGCCGCGACGGCCTGCTCGAGCGCGACGGCGAACGTCTCGACGTCCTCCTCCGAGAGCGTGAGCGGAGGAAGCGCGCGCAGCACGTTTTGACGGTGCCCGGAGACCTGAATCAGGATCTGGTGATCGGTGAAGAGCGGCACTGCGACGAGCTGGGAGAAGATCCCCTGCTGGAGCCGCTCGAGCAGCTGCCACGAGATGCGGCCGTGGTCCGGCTCCTGGAACTCGATCGCCCAGGCGAGACCGAGGCCACGCACCTCGCGGACGACGCTGTGCGACTCGACGAGCGGCCGGGTTCGCTCGAGCAGCAGCTTGCCGGTGCGCGAGGCCCGCTCGACGAGATTCTTGTCGGCCAGCTCGTGCAGCGTCGCGAGCCCGGCGACGATCGCGAGGTCGTTCGGCGCGAAGGTCGATCCGTGCACGACGGCATGTTCCATCGAGTCGAAGACCTTGTCGAAGACGCGCTCGCTGAGCAGGCACGCCCCGACGGGGACGTAGCCGCCCGAGAGCGATTTCGCGACGGTCATCAGATCGGGCTCGAGCCCGAAGTGCTCGCTGGCGAACGTGCGGCCGGTGCGCCCGAAGCCGGTCAGCACCTCGTCGACGCAGAAGAGCGTTCCGTAGCGGCGGCAGAGCGCCTGCGCGCCTTCGAGGTAGCCGGGCTCGGGCAGGATGATCCCCTTTCCTTGCAGCGGCTCGAGGAGGACGAGCGCGACATCCTCCCGCCGCAGCTCGGCCTCGAGGGCGTCGAGGTCGTTGAACGGCACCTTTGCGAATCCCGGCAGCAACGGGCCGAAGCGGTCGGTGAACTCGGGATTCCCATTTGCCGAGAGGGAGCCAAGCGTCAATCCGTGAAACCCGTGGTCGGCCGAGACGACCCGGCTGCGCCCGCTCGCCGCGCGCCCGAACTTGATCGCCGCCTCGACCGATTCGGTGCCGGAGTTCGTAAAGGCGACTCGTTGCAGCGAGGCGGGCGCGAGCTCGAGCAGCTGCTTCGCGAGCACCGCCGGGAGCGTGCCGACGCCGAGCTGCACCGCGCTCGGCGTCTCGAGCGAGAGGGCGTCGACGAGCGCCTTGCGGACGGCCGGATTGTTGCGCCCGACGTTGAACATCCCGTAGCCGCCGAGCATGTCGAGGTAGCGCTGCCCTGCCGTGTCGTAGAGGTAGGCACCCGAAGCCCGGGCCCAGTGACGGTCGAAGCCGATCGTCCGCAGCACGCGCACGAACTGCGGGTTGACCGTCGCCGCGTGGAGATCGAGCTCGCTGCCGAGATTGGCATCGATCAGCGCCTGCAGGTCGAATTCGCTCATCACACGATCACCTCGACGGCATTTCGCTCCGACTCGAACGTCGCATGCATGACATCGCCGAGGTCTTCGCCGTCGACGTGAAATGGCAGCGGCCTCGAACATGTTACGTCGACCCGCTCGACATCCCGAAGGCGGATCAGATCGCCGTTCAGGCGGTTCTCGCGGCCGGAGATCAGGAAGGTGGCGAGCGCGGGAAGCCGCGCCGGCCTCAGCTCCCGGAGACCGACGACGTCGATCCCCGCCTCGAACGATGTTCGCGGCGCGAGGTGGAGCGGCGCGCGCCCGAGGTAGGTGTAGGGATCGCCGTTCGCGGCGACGGCGGACGCTGCCGGGCCAACTCCCGAGATCTCGAGAGCGGGAGCCATGAGCCCGCGCTTCTTCCAGAACACTCGTAGCGCCGTGAGGCTGAAGACGATGTCGCCGCGCTTCCGGCCATCTCGCCGCCGCCCCAGGCTCTCCCACATTCGGACGAGCTCGGCGTCGAGCCCGATACCGCTTGCAAAGCCGAAGCGGCGGCCGTTTGCCCGGCCGAGGGAGATCCGCCGCCGCCGCCCGGCCTGGGCGCCCTCAGCGAGCTGGCGCGCTGCCGCGAACGGATTCCGCCCGATCCCGAGCGCTCTCGGCAAGACGTTCGTTCGCCCGCCCGGGATGAAGCCGATCGCAAGCTCGGGCCCGGCCCCGTTGAGCACCTCGTTGAAGCCGCCATCGCCCGAGTACATGAAGAGCCCGTCGAAGGCGGCGTCGTTGCTGACGTCCTCGGCGATCCTGATCCCATCGCGCGGAGCGGTCGTGAACACTGTCTCGATCTGGCAGTTCGAGCGAAGGATGCGCTCGACCTGGGCGACGCGATCCGGGGTGACGCGACTCGCCCGCGGATTGACGACAAGAACCGCCCGCTCGACGTTGCCTGCGCGCATGCCGTGTAGCCATGCCTCCTGCCATACAGGGAAGCGATGCCTTCCCTCTCGTTGACGTAAACGTCAAGTATCGGGACGGAGCTCGCCTTCGTCAAGAACTCGTGCGCCGTTCAAGGCCGCACGCCGAGAGCCGCCGGACACTGTGCACGATCAGCCCGAGCACGCTCAGCTGAAACGCCAGCTCGCTCGGGATCATGTAGTCGTGAACGCCGAGCTGGGCGGTGAGGATCGAGATGGCGGCGAGCGCTTCGAGGGCGAACCAGAGCTTCGCGCGGCCAGTGCGGTTGAACCGAAACGCAAGCCAGAGCCCGAGCATGAGCCCTGCGAGGAAGAGCAAGGTGGCGGCTCCGATATGAAGCCAGTCGAAGACGAGATCGAGCCGGTAGGGCGTGAGCGGGATCGGAACCATCAGCGTCAGCACGAGGCCGACGGCGTGCCGGAAGCGTCGAGCGGCAGGATGGCTGGGCCGGATCCGCAGGAGGCCGCGGGCGGTGATCCCGATGCAGAGCACGAAGCCGATCGCATAGGGAGCGCACGTCGTGATGCTGTTTCCGTAGTAGCTGAGCCCGATTCGAACAGCCGTCCACGAGGGCTCGATCGCGCAGCAGGCGAGCATGGTGGCGAAGAAGCACGCACCGCCAACCACCACGTGCACGATCGGGCTCTCGGCGTACGATCCCAAGGCGCTGAACGACATTCCTGATCAGTTCTTGCCGGAAAGACCGGTCCCAAAACGGCAGGGGGAGGAGCCTTGGCCAAGCTGATCTACTCATCGATCGCGTCGCTCGACGGTTATGTCGAGGACCGGACGGGCAGGTTCGACTGGGCCGCGCCCGACGAGGAGCTGCACGCGTTCGTGAACGAGCTCGAGCGTCCGGTCGGGACCTATCTCTACGGCCGGCGGATGTACGAGACGATGCTCTTCTGGGAGAGCCCACCCGAGCTGGCAGCCCGTTCGCCTGTCGTTCAGGACTTCGCGGAGATCTGGCAGAGGGCCGGCAAGATCGTCTATTCGAAGACGCTTCAGGCCACCTCCAGCGCGCGGACAAGGATCGAGCGCGCGTTCGAGGCGCGGGCAGTCGAGCAGCTGAAGCGAGACGCCGACCACGACCTCACCGTCGGCGGGGCCGAGCTGGCGGCCCAGGCGATCGCCGCCGGACTGGTTGACGAGTACCAGCTCTTCGTCGTGCCGGTGATCGTTGGAGGCGGGAAGCGCTCCCTCCCTGATCTACGCGCTCGGCTGAATCTCGAGCTGCTGGATGAGCGCCGGTTCGGAAACGGCGCTGTGTATCTCCGCTACGGCAGCCGGTGACCCCTCGCGGCCGGCGCATTCGGTGCGACATCTGCTGACGCGCGCTACCGCTCGTCCGTTTTCGGGCCGGCCGCGAGGTTCTTGAACGCTCTCGGCGGGGAACGTTCTCCGGTGATGAACGGCAACGGGCGCATTCGGTACTTCTACGGTGCGGGACACGAGCAGTTTCCGCCGAGCGTGCTCCTCAGGCATGCGCAGCTCGCCGAAGAGGCCGGCTTCGACGGCATCGCCTGCAGCGACCACTACCAGCCGTGGTGGGAGCCAGGCGAGTCCGGGCAGGCATGGATCTGGCTTGGCGCGGCGGCGCAGGCCACGGCAGCCTGCGCGATCGGGCCCGCGGTCACCCCTGCGCTGAAGCGGTACCACCCTGCGCTCGTCGCTCAGGCCTTCGCCACCTTCGAGGAGATGTTTCCCGGTCGCACCTTCCTCGCCATGGGCTCCGGGGAGTCCCTGAACGAGTCCCCGCTCGGCTGCGACTGGCCTGACGGCAAGGGGCAGCTCGCGGCCATGGAAGAGGCGTTGTGGATCATCCGCCGGCTGTGGGACGGCGAGACGCTCACCGAGCAAGGGCGGTTCTTCGAGACGAAGGCTGCCAAGCTCCACACCCGGCCCGAAAAACCTCCGCCGCTCTATGTCTCTGCCTTTCACCCCGAGGCCGCGCGGCTGGCCGCCCGCTATGGCGACGGGCTCTGGACGCTCGCGAATCCGGAGGCGCCGAAGCTGATCGAGATCTACCGGGCCCAACGAGACGAGGACGGTCGAGACGCGGGGGAGATCATCCTCCAGGCGTCGTTCTCCTGGGACGAAGACGAGGCAGCCGCGCTCGAAGGCGCCCGCGTGTGGAAGGGAGCACAGCCGGCGGAGTACTACGTCGAGGACTGGCACGACCCGAAGGCCATGTATGCGAATGCCGAAGCGACGATCAGCGACGCGGACTACAAGCAGCTCTCGATCATCTCGAGCGACGCCGACGAGCACGTGCGGCGGCTGCTCGAGATCGAAGCGCTGGGGCCGACAGTGATCTCGGCGATGAACTGCTCAGGCAATGATCCCGAGGGTGCGATCCGCGTCTACCGGGACTGGGTGCTGCCGGCGCTCCGGCGCGGGTAACGCCGTTTCGTCTCTCCTTCCCCATGCGGCGCCGGCGCCGGCCAGGTGAAGACGACGCTCGTGATCGGCCTTCTCTCGGCGCTCGCGGCCTCTGCGCTCTTCAATCTGGGCGCGGCGCTGCAGGCGCTCGACGCGCGAGCTGCCCCGAAGGCGCTCGGGCTGCGCGTGACGCTGCTCTGGCGGCTCTTCCATCACCCCCGGTGGATCCTCGGCTTCGCGCTCGGCCTGATCGGGGTCGGGCCTCAGCTGCTGGCCTATGCCGACGCGCCGTTCGTGATTGCCCAGCCCGCGCTCGCGAGCGGCCTCTTGCTGCTGCTGGTGATCGGCAAGCGGCTGCTCGGCGAGCGGGTCGGCCTGTTTGAGAGCATCGGCGTGCTCGGGATTATCGGCGGGGTTGCGCTCGTGGCGTGGGGAGCCCCTGGCCACGTCGAAGCCCATCGTGGAGGCATCGTCGTGATCGCAGTCGTCACGGGGATCTCGATCCTCGGCCTCTACCCGTTCGCGCTCCGCGGGACGCGCTGGGACGGCGCCGTGTCGATGATCGTCGCGTCCGGCTGCGGGTTCGCTGCGACGAACATCGCAACCAAGCTCGTCGGCGACGACATCGGCAGCCACTTCTCGAAGGCCGTGATCTGGGCCGCCGTGGGCGTGGCAATGGGTGTCGCCGCCACGATCACGGGGATGACGGCGTTCCAGCGCTCGCCCGCCACCACCGTCGTTCCGGTCTCGACCGCTGTCCAGACCTTCCTGCCGATCGTCGTCGAGCCGCTGTTTCTCCGCGAGCACTGGGGCTCGGCGATCTTCGACGGGGCTCCTCTGATCGCAGGCCTGGTGCTGGCGCTGCTCGGGTGCGTCCTGATCTCGCGGACGCGGGCAGTCAGCCAGCTGCTGGCTGACGCGAACGGCTAGGGGTGCTTCGGCGCTCAGCCGTCGTATTCGGACGCGAACAGGTAGCTCACCGCCAGGCTCCGATAGGGGCGCCAGCGGTCGGAGATCTCGATCAGCTCCTCTGCAGTCGGGACATGGTCGATGCCGTAGACGCGTCGAATCACGCGCCGCAGCGCGATGTCTCCGGTGAGATAGACATCTGGCCGGTCGAGGGCGACGAGCAGGAATCCGTGCGCCGACCACGGCCCGATTCCCGGGACCTCGGTCAGTGCGGCCTCGACCTCCTCGTCGCTCATCTCGGCAAGCGCTGCGTCGCTCAGTCGCCCATCGACGAACCGTTCGGCGAGCTCTCTCAAGGTCGCGCCCTTGCGAGTCGAGAAGCCTGCCGTTCGAAGCACCTGTGGATCGGCCGCGAGCAGCTCGGCCGGCGATGGCAGGTGTCCGCCGAACTGCGCTTCGAGGCGGGAGACGATCGTCCGAGTTGCCGCGACGGAGAGTTGCTGCCCGGCAACCTGGAAGATCAACGTTCCAAACGCGTCAAGCGGCGGCAGCTCTTCGAGCCACGCGCGCGGGTGAAAATCGGGCCGCTCGTCGATCAGCCGTGCGAGCACGGGATCGGCGTTGCGAAGGAACTCGCGTGCTGTCTGATCGGCGGCAGCCGTAGCCGTCATTCTTTCAGAAGCCGCTCCGTGAGCACGATCTCGATCACGTCGGCCACGGTCTCCTCCCGGGCCCAGTCGCGCTGAAGCTCGACCGCGAGCGCGACCCATGTGACCGGCTGCGCTCCCGCCTGGACGACACGTTCGAGGCCGGTGCGATGAGCATCCTCGCTCGTGCCTCCGATCGCGTCGACGACCGGGTAGACCTCATAGCCCTCTCGCAGGGCGTCGAGAGCCGGAAACGCCATGCAGATCTCCGTCCAGAGGGCACACAGGATCAGCTTGCGCCGTCCGGCAGCACGCACGGCGGCGAGGAAGTCGGCGTCTTCCCAGGCGTTCGTCGATGTCCGGTCGATCGGCGGATAGTCCTCGAGCAGCTCCGCCAGCTCCGGCACGGTGGGCTGCCCGCGTCCGGTTGCGACGTTGATCGTCGAATGGATGATCGGCATGTCGAATGCCTTCGCCGTCTTGACGGTCGAGACGATGTTCCTGAGCAGGAGGCCCTGATCCATCGAGTGGACCGCTCCGAACTGCGACGGCTGGTAGTCGATCACCGCGAGCGCCGAGTTCTGCGGCGTGAGCAGGTGATCGGCGAATGGATCGCGCACCGGGAGGCTGGCCATCAGGGTTGCACCGGCGATCCGTAGTCGAGATCGACCGCAGCTACAAGCGGCGCCCGGGCCGTCCCGCGAACGAGCGCAAGGCACGCGACGACCGACGCTGCGCTGATTCCGGCAATCACCCAGAAGCCGAGGGCGAATCCGCTTGTTGCGGCCTGAGCCTGCGAATGTCCCGACGCGAGCAGCGTCTTCTCGTGCGAGAAGGCGACGGTCGAGGCGATCGCGACGCCGAGCGCGCCGCCGATCTGCTGCGCCGAGTTGATCAGCCCCGAGGCGAGGCCGGCCCGCTGCGGCTCGACGCCCCCGAGCGCCGCGATCGACATCGGGATGAACGAGAACGCCATGCCGATGCCGACCAGCAGATATCCAGGCAGGAGATGCGTGGCGAACGAGCCATGCACCGGGATCTGCGTGTACCAGAGCATCCCACCGGTGATCAGCGCGAGGCCGACGGTCATCACCGGCCGCGGGCCGACCTTCGTCACGAGCGCCTGCGAGACGCCTGCAACGACGACCACGGTTCCGGCTGTTGCGAGGAACGTCAGGCCTGTCTTGAGCGCGGAGTAGCCGAGCACCTGCTGCACGTACAACGTCAGCAGGAAGAAGTTCGAGAACACGACCGCGCCGAGGAAGAATCCACAGACGTTCGCGCCGGTCACCGTGCGGATGCGGAAGATGTCGAACGAGACCATCGGCGACGGGCTCCGCGTCTCGATCACGAGGAACGAGGCGAAGAGCACCACGGAGACGATCAGCAGCCCGATCGTGCGCCCGGATCCCCAGCCGACGTCGGGCGCCTTCGAGATCGCATAGACGAGCAGCGAGAGACTGGACGTGATCGTGACAGCACCCGCAGCGTCGAAGCCGCGCAGTGCCGGGATCCGGCTCTCGCGGACGATCGGGCGCGTCAGGGCGAGCACGAGCGCGCCGATCGGGACGTTGACGAAGAAGATCCACTCCCAGCCCGCGTACTTGGTGAGGATGCCGCCGAAGAGCACACCCGCTGCGGCACCGCTGCCGCCGATGGCTCCCCAGATCCCGAGTGCCTTGTTGCGCTCCGAGCCTTCGTCGAACGTCGTCGTGATGATCGACAGCACCGCGGGCGAAACGATCGCCGCTCCGGCTCCTTGCACCGCACGGGCGGCGATCAGCACGCCGATCGAGTTCGCAAGCCCGCAGACGAGCGACGCGAGCGAGAAGACCGCGACGCCGATCATGAACAGCCGCCGCCGGCCGAGCAGGTCCGCTGCGCGGCCTCCGAGCAGCAGGAGGCCGCCGAAGGTGATCGTGTACGCGATCAGCACGTACTGCAGCGTGTTGTCAGCAACATGGAGCGAGTTCTTGATCGTCGGCAGCGCGACGGTGACGATCGTGCCGTCGAGGACGGTCATGAAGAACGCCACGCAGACGAGCGCCAGCGCCTGCCAGCGGCGTGGGTCGGGCGCCGGGCTGTCCATCAGGGATGCACCTGTGAGCCGTAGCCGAGGTCGAGCCGGATCGACTCCATCACCCAGAACGCCGTGTGCTCGGTGAAGACATCGGCGGCGGCGAGCACTCCGGTGTACTTCTCGACTACCGGCTTTGCGGCTGCCGCCGCGGTCGCGTCGAGATGTGCCTTGACGGCCGCCCAGATGTTCTCGCCGTACTTCACGTAGTACGCCGTCGGATCGAGGGTGTCGATCGCGTGCCTGATGCTGGCGTCGAGGTCTGCCATGTACTGCTGGTGAAGGGTCACGTCGTCGCGCGTGCCGAGCCGGCCCAGGTGGCCGCCGATGAAGTGCTTCCACGAGTAGGCGAGCGCGTTGGCCGGTGCCTCCAGGTAGCCGGGGATGTCCTCGGTCAGGTTGGAGTTGTAGACCGGCACCCAGCCGGGATTGACGATGTCGATCAGCATCATCGTATCGTGGTCGGGCAGATGGATGAGGATGTTGTCGGGCGAGTGGTTCGCGCCGTGCCAGGCCAGGTCGATTCGCTCGCCGCCGATCTCGAGCGTGCGGCGGTCTCCGAACGTCTCCTCGTTCGGCGGGCGGGCGGGGTCGTCGTCGCGAAGCAGCAGACGGCGAGTCTCCTCGTGGCCGATGCGAGTCACGTTCTTGTCGAACAGCGACGATGCTCCGGCGTGGTCGGCGTGGTGGTGGGAGTAGATGAGATGGGTCACCTTGTTGCTGACGCCGTTTTCGGCCGCGATCTCGTCGACGGCGCGCTGGATGTTGTTGCCGATCGTCGGGGGCGCATCGAGCAGGACGACGCCGTCGGATGTAGTCAGGAACGCCGACTGGTAGGTGCCGTCGGTGATCCAGTACAGGTTCCGTTCGACGCGGCCGACGTAGTAGCCCTGATCGTTCAGCGCGGGGCCGATTGCCGACCGCGGGACTGGTGCGTAATCGGGAAGATTGTCGGTTTCGCTCATTCGGGGATCGTGATCGCCGAAACCGGCCATCGAATCCCGGAAACCCATAGTCCGTGACCGGAGTGGCATGCTCCCCGAGATGGCCGTGAAGGTGCAGGCAGAGCATTTGGTTGGCAGGCAGCGCGAGCGGGCCGTTCTGGAACGGCTGCTCGAGACGGCGCGTGATGGCCACGGCGCCGTCCTCGTGGTTCACGGAGAGCCTGGGGTCGGCAAAACCGCTCTCCTCGAGCAGGCGGTCGAGGAAGGCGCGGATTTTCGTCTCGTGCGGGCCGCAGGCGTCGAGGGCGAGATGGAGCTCGACTATGCGGCGCTCGAACAGCTCTGCTCTCCGCTGCTCGAGCTCGGCGAGCAGCTCCCTGCTCCTCAGCGTGACGCTCTCGGCGTTGCCTTCGGGCTCAGCGCGGGACTACCGCCGAGCCCATTCCTTGTCGGGCTCGCGGTTCTCGGCCTGCTCTCCGAAGCCGCCGAGCAGCAGCCGGTCCTCTGCCTGGTCGATGACGCGCAGTGGCTCGACGGCGCGTCCGCCCGAGCGCTTGCGTTCGTGGCTCGCCGGCTGCTCGCGGATCGAATCGCGTTCGTGTTCGCGGCGCGTGTGGTGGGCAGTGGCTTGGCCCGCTTCCCCCAGCTTCGGGTCGAGCCGTTGGGCCGCAGAGATGCGCGAACGCTGCTGGACTCTGTTCTCGCCGCGCGTCTCGACGAGTCCGTGCTCGAGCGGATCATCGCCGAGACCGGCGGGAATCCGCTCGCGCTGATCGAGCTGCCGCGAGGACTGACACCCGCCCAGCTTGCGGGCGGGTTCGGCCTGCCGCCGGCGCTCCCTCTGTCCACCGGGATCGAGCAGAGCTTCGCGCGACGTCTGGCGCAGCTTCCTCGTGACGCGCGGCGATTGCTGCTGCTCGCGGCTGCGGAGCCCGTCGGCGATCCTGCGCTGCTCGGGCGCGCGTCGCAGCAGCTGGAGATCCCGGAGACGGCGGCGCTTGCCGTCGAGTCGGAAGGCTTGCTGAAGCTCGACGGTGTGGTGGTCTTTCGTCATCCGCTCGTTCGGTCGGCGGTGTACGGCGCGGCCGACCCGGCCGAGCGGCGCGAAGCCCACCGGGCGCTGGCGGACGCCACCGATCCGCAGCTCGACCCCGATCGCCGCGCGTGGCACCGTGCGCAGGCGGCGCCGGCGCCCGACGAGGAGGTGGCAAGCGAGCTCGAGCGCTCCGCCGTACGAGCCCAGGCGCGAGGCGGCTTCGCAGCTGCGGCCGCGTTTCTCGAACGCGCTGCCGCACTCACCCCCGAGCCCGCACATCGCGCGCAGCGCACGCTGATCGCGGCTCAGACGAAATTTCGAGCAGGAGCGCTTGACGACACGATCGCTCTGATCGCCTCGGCGGATGTCGTTACGCTCGATGAGGTCGATCGCGCACGCGTCGAGCTGCTGCGGGCCCAGCTCGCATTCGCGTTGACGCATGGCGGCGATGCGCCGAAAATGCTCCTCGAGGCCGCTGGGCGAATCGCGCCACTGTCGCGATTGCTCGGCTGTGAGACCTATCTCGACGCCATGTCGGCGGCGCTCTTCGCCGGTCGCCTGGCCGCGCCCGGAGCATCCGCCAGCGACGTGGCTTTCGCCGTGAGGACGAAACGCCCCGCTGAGCTCGATGGGCTCGAGCTGTTCCTCGATGCGATCGCATCGTTCTTCACGGACGGTTACGAGGCTGCCCTGCCGCTCTGGCGGCGAGCTCTCAAGTCGTTCGACGCTGGAGTCATGCCCGTGAACGAGCAGTTGCGCTGGAAGTGGGTCGCAACGCTCGTGTCCGTGCATGTGTGGGACGACGCAGGCTGGCACGCGATCTCCGACGCCCACGTTCGGATCGCGCGCGAAGCGGGCGCGCTGGGCGAGCTTCCGGTCGCGCTCGGGCAGCGCGCCTACGCGCATCTGTTCGCGGGCGAGCTGACTGCCGCGGCGTCGCTGATCGAGGAGATTCAGACGGCGACGGAAGCGACGGGCAGCCTCCTCGCCCCGTACGCGCCAGTGGCGCTGGCCGCGTTCCGCGGCCGAGAGCCAGAGGCGGCTTCGCTGATCGACAACAGTCGCACCGATGTGCTGGATCGCGGAGAGGGGCTGGGGCTCTCGGTTCTCGACTGGGCCGAAGCAGTGCTCTACAACGGCCTCGGCCGGTACGAAGACGCGCGAGCGGCGGCGCTCCGTGTTGGTGAGCATCCGAGTGATTTCGGAACGTCGAACTGGGGTGCCGCTGAGCTGATCGAGTCGGCTGTTCGAACCGGGAGACCTGACCTTGCTGCCGCTGCACGAGCGCTCCTTGACGAGCGGGCAGGCGCGAGCGGAACCGACTGGGCGCTGGGGATCCTTGCCCGTTCGAATGCTCTCCTCGCAGAGGACGAGGTGGCCGAGGGGCTCTACGTCGAGGCGATCGAGCGGCTCGGTCGCTCTCCGATGGCGGCGGATCTCGCTCGCGCCCACCTCCTCTACGGCGAATGGCTGAGGCGCCGCCGCCGGCGGCTCGATGCACGCGAGCAGTTGCGCACGGCACACGATCTCTTCTCGGACTTCGGCATGGAGGCGTTCGCCGAGCGTGCACGCGTGGAATTGGAGGCGACCGGAGAGCACGCCCGAAAACGCACTGTCGACAACCGTGGTCAACTCACTCCGCAGGAGGCGCAGATCTCGCGGCTCGTCGCACAGGGGAACACGAACCGGGAGATCGCTGCTCAGCTGTTCATCAGCCCGAGCACCGTCGAGTATCACCTGCGCAAGGTCTTCCGCAAGCTCGACGTCAAGACGCGGACGCAGCTCGCGAATCGTTTCCGGGATTAGCGCGGGCGACCGTTCGGCTGGCCCGCCGGGCTCAGCGTCGATCGCTGGAGCACGACCGTGACGACTGCCCCCTCGGCCGGGCGGCTGTGGATCGAGAGGGTGGCGTGCTGGTGCTCGAGGAGGCGCTTCGCGATCGTGAGGCCGAGCCCGGCGCCGCTGTCGATGCTGCCGGCTGCCGGGGCTCCCCGGATGCCGGGCTCGAAGATGTGCGGAAGGAGATCAGGGTCGATTCCCGGCCCGCGGTCCTGGACGGTGAGCTGGACCGTCGACCCCTCGGCGACCCAGCTGAGCTGGACAGGGGCGCCCGTAGGGCTGTAGCGAAGCGCGTTGTCGAGGATGTTGGTGAGCGCGCGCTTGATGCGGTCGCGATCGACGACGATTGCGAGCCCCTGATCGCCTTCGAGGTCGAAGGTGTTGGCCCCGACGCGGCTTGTGTGCTCGAGACCGGCTGTGACCTCCCGGAGGAGATCGGCGACGGCGACGGCTTCGAGCGTGGGCGCGGGCTGTGTGTAGTCGTCCCGGGTGTAGGCGAAGAGGTTGCCGATCAGCCGTTCGAGCGCGTCTGCTCTCGCTTCGGCCCGCTCGAGATGGACGGCCGGGTCGCCCAGCCCGGCACCGATCGCCTGCAAGTGCCCGCGTAAGGCGAAGAGCGGCGTCCGCAGGTCGTGGGCGATGCTCGTGACGAGGAACCGTCTCGCCTCGTCAGCTTCGGCGCGCCGCTGCGCCGTCTCGCCGAGCGCGTCTGTCATGCCCTCGACGGCCTGGGCGATATTCGCGATCTCGCCGATCCGGCTGCGTGGGACAGTGATCGTCAAGTCGCCGCCGGCGACCTTGTCGACCTGGGCGCTCAGCCTGGCGAGCGGCGCGACCATCCAGCGTCCGGCGAGCCAGACCGCGACGGCCAAGCCGGCAAGGAGCACAAGCACGCCGGTGACGAGCGCGACGAGCGCTCGGGTCGAGCGTGAGGGCGGCCGGTAGTAGAGGTCGGTGACGAGCGTGGCCTGCGATTTCGACGTTCCGGCTGCAATCAGCCGTTGGGAATCGCTCCAGGACGCAGTCGTCTCGGCCGGCGCGTTCGCAGGGGTCGTGTCCGGCTGCGCGGCCTTTGCCTTGCGGGCCTGTTCCTTCTCGAGGGGCTGGCCGACGTTCAGTGCCGGGCTCAGATAGATCTGGTTCTTCCCGGGCGGCGTGGTCGTGACCAGGACCAGCTGCGCGAGCATGTCGAGCCGGTTGAGCAAGCGTGTGAACCCCTGGGCCGAGGCCGGCTCCTGCAGGTCGGTGCGATGGGAGGTGACGTAGGCAAGCGCAGTATTCAGCCGGTGCCGGGTACCCGCCTGCTGGTGGTTGCGTTCGATCAGCCAGGCCGCGCCGCCCGCCAGTGTCGGTAGCACCAGCAAGAGGAGGACGGTGCCGAGGATGAAGGTGCGGATGCGGATCGGCGGCTGTCTCATCGGTTGCCCGGATCGAGGCGGTAGCCGGCGCCCCAGACCGTGATGATGTAGCGCGGCGTCGACGGGTCGGGCTCGATCTTCTGCCGCAGGCGGCCGATGTACACCGCCACCGCACTCCGGTCGCCGAACGAGCCCCAGACCAGCTCGAATAGCTGGTCGCGGCTGAGCACCTGCCGCGGATGCTCGACCAGCGCGCGCAGCAGCGCGAACTCGCGGGCCGAGAGGTCAACTTGGCGTCCGTCGCTGCTCACCTCGTGCGCGGCCAGGTCGACCTCGAGCTCCCCGAAGCGAAGCCTCTGGAGCCCGCCGGTCGCGGAGGCGCGGCGTAGGACCGCCTTGACGCGGGCGACCACCTCTGCCGGGGTCGCCGACTTGACGATGTAGTCGTCGCCGCCGAGCCCGAGCCCGCGGATCTTGTCCGCGTCGCTGTCGCGGGCGCTCAGGAAGAGCACCGGCACGCTCGAGTCGCGGCGCAGCCGGCGGCAGATCTCGAAGCCCGACTCGTCGGGAAGCATCACGTCCAGCAGCACGAGATCGGGCCGCGCCCGCTCAAAGTGCTCCGTCGTCGCGCGCCCGGTGGCCGCATGACTCACCCGGTAGCCCTCCGCCTCCAGGAAATCGCGCATCAGCTCCGCGATCTGCTCGTCGTCCTCGACGACCAGGATCGACGTTCCCGTGCTCTCATCGCCGTTCACACGAGTCAGTGTCGCCCAATTCGGCCCGCCCAGGGCCGCCCGAAGCCGCTTTCATCGACTTTTCATGGTCGGCTCGCCTGCCTGTTATCGGGCCGGGCGATCATCGGCGGCATGAGGCCCGTCCTCCTCGCTTTTGGATCCCCCGCGCTGGCCGGTCTGTCGCTGCTCGTGTCCGCATGCGGCAGCTCATCCGGGGCTTCGGTGGCGCAAGGTAGTTCGACCACGATTGCGACGAAGACGAGCGGCACCACCAGCACCGGCGTGACCGGGTCGGCGCAGCAGCAGGCGGTGGCCTCGGCGCTGGCCTATTCGCGCTGCATGCGTTCGCACGGCGTGCCGGCGTTTCCCGACCCCGACTCGCAGGGGCAGTATCCGCCGTTCCACTCCGATTCTGCTGCGTCCAAGCAGGAGTCGGTGTCGGCTCAGGAGACCTGCAAGTCCTTGCTCTCGAAGGGCGGGAGCGCAGGGAGGCCGCAGGATCGTCAGCAGAAGCTCGCCTTCGCCTTGCAGGTCGCCGGCTGCCTACGCGCTCACGGATACCCCACCTTCCCCGACCCGACGGCCTCGAGCGAGGGAACGAGCCAGAATCTCGGCGGCGCCGGCATCGACTCGAGCTCGCCCCAGTTTCAGGCGGCGGAGCTCGCGTGTGAGAGCCAGGCGCAGAAGACGCTCGGTCTGCGATGAGACCGGCGTCCGCCGCCGTGCGCGCCCTCGTCGGCGCCGCCACCCTTGTCCTCGCGGCCGCCGCATGCGGCGGCCATCCTTCGGACGGTCACGTGGCGCAGCTCGCCTCGACCACAACGAGCACTTCCACCCGCGCAGGAGCGCTGCCGGGGGTGGATGGAGCGATCGCCTTCTCCCGCTGTATGCGCTCCCACGGGGTTCCGGCGTATCCCGACCCGGGAAGCGATGGAACCCTTCCCAAGAAGACCCCGCAGCAACTCGGGGTCGGAAGCTCGGAGTTCCAGCACGCCCAGGGAGCCTGTATCCACCTGGTTCCGAACGGCGGCCGGCCCACGCAGATCCAGGTGCAGCAGTACCGGAGCACCATGTTGATCTACGCACACTGCATCCGCTCGCACGGAGTCGCGAACTTCCCCGACCCGGACAGCCGGGGGCACCTCGACATCGGGCCGGGTACCGCGGTCGATCTGAACAGCCCTCAGTTCCAAGCGGCATACCAGGCCTGCAAGTCCAGGTTGTCTCCGTGAGGGCCGAATCACAGCGGCAGCCCCCGCCGGCGTGTCCCATGGCTTTCATCGACTTTTCATCGCCAGCTCCTGCCGGTGTTATCCGATCCGGCGATCATCGAAGCGTGAACCTCTTCCGAGACCACTGGCGTCACGCGCTCCTCGCTTCTGCGCTGGCCGGGCTCGTCGGCCTGTCGCTGCTCGTATCTGGATGCGGCGGTTCGACCGCCGGCGGCGTGGCGCAACTCGGCTCGGCCACGACCGCGGCAAAGACCAATTCCGCGAACGCACCGACGACGAGCTCGCAGGCGACGAACGTCCAGAAGATGCTCGCGTTCTCCCGCTGCGTGCGACAGCACGGCGTGCCGAACTTCCCCGATCCGGACAGCCAGGGGCAGCTCCCCGCGCTGACCCAGCAGGATCTCGGGGTGACGAAGCAGACCTCGCTGGCGGCTCAGCAAGCCTGTGAGAGCACGCTCGCGCGCGGTGGCAGCACAGCGACGCCCCAGCAGCGGCAGGAGAAGCTTGCGTTCGGCTTGAAGGTCGCTCAGTGCCTGCGCGCGCACGGCTACCCAATGTTCCCCGACCCGACCGGCTCGAGCCAGGCGCTGCCTCCGGGAATCGATCCGAGCTCACCGCAGTTCGAGGCGGCGCAGACGACCTGCGAGAAGCAAGAGCAGCCGGCCAGCCTTCGATGAGCGCTCCGACCGTTACCAGAGCCCAGGCCGGGGCCGCGAGCCTTGCCGCAGCCGGGCTGGTCCTGCTCGTCACCGCGTGCGGCGGCTCCTCCTCGAAGCCCCCGGCAGCGTCGGCGCCACAGAACCCTGCGGTCGCGTTCGCCACCTGCATGCGCTCCCACGAGGTGCCGAACTGGCCGGATCCGAACAGCAGCGGCGTGTTCGACAAGTCCAAGCTCACGCCCGAGCAATTGGGGGCCAGCGCCTCACGAGTCCAGGCGGCCCAGGCTGTCTGCCAGCACCTGCTCCCGACTCGCAGCGCGCCGAGCGCCGCCCAGGTGCAACAGGTCAGAGCGCAGGCGCTGAGCTACTCCCAGTGCGTGCGCAGCCACGGAGTCCCGAACTTCCCCGATCCCGCCAGCGACGGCCGTATTCCCGACCCCGCCAGCGTGGGAATCAACCAAGGCTCGCCGAAGTTCGAGGCCGCAAACCAGGCTTGCGGGACCTACCGGCCGCCTTACATGCCCTCGAACGCCGCGTACAACGCGTATGCCAGGGCCCACGGCGGCTGATGCAACTTTAGGTTCGTTTCAGAGACGTCGCGCACAATCCTCTGATGGCGATTCTCGTAGTCGATGACGACCGGAGGCTGCGGAACGCGCTTCGGCGTGTCCTTGTCTCGAACGGGTTCGAGGTCGAGATCGCGGGCGACGGCGACGAAGCTCTCGCGCGCTTGCGCGCAGGAGGATTTGACGCGATGGTCCTTGACGTGATGATGCCCGGGAGCGACGGAGTCGAGGTCTGCGAGCAGCTGCGCGCGGCGGGGAACCAGCTGCCGGTGCTGATGTTGACCGCGCGCGATGCAGTTCGTGACCGGGTCGCGGGTCTCGAGGCCGGCGCCGACGACTACCTCGTGAAGCCCTTTGCGAACGAGGAGCTCGTGGCACGGGTACGCGCGCTGTTGCGCCGGTCCGGTGGCGGCACCGAGCTGATGGTCTTCGCCGATCTCGAGCTCGACCTCCTGACCCGCGATGCGCGCCGAGGTGAGCGGGAGGTCGAGCTTTCCCCGATTGAATTCGAGCTGCTCGAGTTCTTCCTGCGCCACCCTCGTCAGGTGCTCTCGCGTGGGCTGATCTACGAGCGGGTGTGGGGTCATGACGCGTCGCTGTCGTCGAACTCGCTCGACGTGTTTGTCGGCCATCTGCGGCGCAAGCTGGAAGCCGACGGTGAGCGGAGGTTGATCCACACCGTGCGCGGTGTCGGCTTCACGTTGAGGGAACGATGAGCTTTCGGCTCCGCTTGACGGTGCTCGCCTCGCTGGCGGTCGCAGTCGCGATCGTCGGCGCATCCTTTGCCGTCTACTACACAGACCGGCATGAGCTCATCGCGCAGGTCGACAACGACCTCAGCTCGAGCCTCACCTTGCCGCGACTGAACGCGGTCTTCTCCGATCGGATCGGCGATGTCACGCGCGTGTCCGGTCGCGCGGAATCGGGACAGTCGAACGTGGGCAAGTTGCTGGCCGGGCCTGTGGCCGCGAACGGATTCCGGGTTGTGTTGCCGCGCTCCTCGACCGCGGTCCAGGTGCAGATCTTCAAGCCCAAGCCCGGTAGCTCGCCGAAGGCGATCTCGCAGTCGACGTTCAGCACCTCAACCATCGACGGCGTGCCGACCCGGACGCTCTCGATCAGCTCGAAAGCCCAGGTCGTGACGATCTCGCGCTCGCTCCTCGACGTCGATCACAACCTGTCGCGCTTGAGATGGCTGCTTATCTTCATCTCGCTCGGGGGCATCGGCACGGCGGCGATTCTCGGTGCGCTGGTTTCGGGTCGAGCCGTCGCGCCGCTTCGCCGCCTGACCGAGACGACGGAGCGAATCGTCGAGACAGGCGATCTCAGCCAGCGAACGGGGCGGCGGGGACGCGACGAGATCAGCCGCCTCTCCACCCGGCTCGACGAGCTGCTTGCCAGCCTCGAGGCGTCGCTGCGGACTCAGCGGCAGCTCGTCGCCGACGCGTCGCATGAGCTGCGCACCCCGATCGCGACGCTTCGGGCGAACATCGGGCTGCTGGCTCACCCTGGAACGCTCGGTCAGAGCGAGCGCTCCGAGCTGATCGAGGACGTTCAGGAGGAGCTCGAGTCGATGACCGCGCTGGTCGGGGAGCTCGTCGAGCTTGCGCGCGGGGAGGAGCCCGACGTCGTGCCGACGGAATTCAGGCTCGACGAGGTCGTCCAAGGAGCGGTCGACCGCGCCGCGAGACGCGCGCCCGATCTCTCGTTCCAAACCAGGCTCGAGCCCTCGCTGATCACCGGCGTGCCCGAACGGGTCGAACGGGCCGTCACAAACCTGCTCGACAACGCGAGGAAATGGAGCCCGCCCAGCGAGACCGTCGATGTGGCCGTCCATGACGGCGTCGTCGAGGTACGCGACCGAGGGCCGGGAATCGCAGCCGAGGACGCGCCGCTCGTCTTCAACCGCTTCTACCGGGCGAAGGCTGCCCGCGGCATGCCTGGGGCCGGCCTCGGGCTGTCGATCGTGAAGCAGATCGCCGATGCCCACGGCGGGAGCGTGAGCATCGACCGGGCCGCTGACGGAGGCGCGATCCTGCGACTCCAGCTTTCATCGACTCCTTAGAGGCACTTTAGAGCCGTTTTAGAGCCGTCGGCTTTCCTGTTGAGAGTGGCCCAAACGCTTGTCCTCGCTGTCCTGGTGATCCTGCTCGCTGCTGCCGCTGCAGGCTGCGGCGGCTCGAAGCCGGCCCCGGTCGCGAGCCTCGGAACGACGGTGACGACCGGCGCGGGCTCCCCGACAGCGCCGGCGGCGAGCAGAGCTGCGCTCGCCGCATGCTTCGGCTCACACGGATTCCCGGCCTCGGTCGGTTCAGCGAGCACGTCGAGCCAGACCCTCTCCGTGTTTGGAGTCCAGATCAGCGGAAACGTCGATCCGGGCTCGGCGCAGTTTCAGGCGGCGCTGCAGGCCTGCCGCAAGTTCATACCCGGCGGCGGGCCGCCTGCGCTGACGCCGGCGCAGGAGGCCGAGGCGGCAAAGGCGATGCTGAGCTTCGCCGCCTGTATGCGCAAAGACGGCGTGCCGACCTTCCCGGACCCGAACGGCCAGGGACGGTTCCCCCTCGGCAGCATCGGCAAGCTCGATCCGAGCGCGCCGCTCTTCCAGAGCGCCTTCAAGAGCTGCCAGCCGCTCGAGCCGAAGGTCGGGCCGAGGATCGTGTTCTGATGCGGATGATCGCCTCCCACCACGTGCGCGGGGCCGCGCTGGCCGCCGGCGTGGCGGCGCTCGGGCTCGCTGCAGCGGGCTGCGGCGGCGGCGCGAAGACGCCCGCGGTCGCGAACCTCGGCACCACGTCGACACCAAGCACCACCACCAGCCCGGCGGCGGGCGGCGCCGTCGGGGACACGGGCGCGCAGGCCAGTAGCAGTGGAGGCGGCGGCACGCTGAGGATGGTGGGCGGGAGCGTCCAGGAGCTGACGAAGCTCTCCGCCTGCATGCGCAAGAACGGCGTGCCGAACTTCCCGGACCCGAACGCACAGGGCGAGATCTCGATCACCGGCATCGACCCGGGATCGGCGAGCTTCCAGCAGGCTCAGCAGGCTTGCCGGAAGCTGCTGCCGAACGGCGGGACGCCAAGTCCGGCGCAGCAGGCGCAGGCCCGCGCCCAGGCGCTCGCCTTCTCGGCCTGCATGCGCAAGAACGGTGTGCCGAGCTTCCCCGATCCGCAATTCGGGAGCGGAGGCCGCATCTCGATCAAGATCGGCCGCGGCCAGGGCATCGACCCGAGCTTGCCGCAGTTCCAAGCCGCCCAGAAGGCGTGTCAGAAGGACATCCCAGGCAAGTTCGGTGCCCCGGTCGGGGGCGCGGCCAAGTCGAGCGACGGGTAGGAGGAGAGCGCCTGGAGCTAGGCGCCCGGCACGACGAGCCCGGATTCGTAGGCGACGACCACGGCTTGCGCGCGGTCGCGAAGGCCGAGCTTGCGCAGAACATGGCTGACGTGCGTCTTCACCGTCTCATTGCTGAGCACCAGGTGCTGCGCGATTTCCTGGTTCGAGAGCCCACTCGCGATCAGGCCGAGAATCTCGAGCTCGCGCCGGGTGAGCGCGTCGAGCGCTTCGGGGCGGGTGCGCTGCGGCGGGCGGAGGCGGGCGAACTCCGCGATCAGGCGGCGCGTGATCACCGGCGCCAGGAGCGCGTCTCCGGCGGCGACGACCCGCACCGCTTCGAAGAGCGACTCGGGGGGAGCGTCCTTGAGCAGAAACCCACTGGCGCCGGCCTGGAGCGCGTCGTAGACGTATTCGTCCAGGTCGAAGGTCGTCAGGACGAGGACCCGCGGCCCGGCCCCGCCTGAGGCGCAAATCTCACGGGTGGCGGCGATGCCGTCGAGCACCGGCATCCGGATATCCATCAGCACGATGTCGGGCCGGTGCTCCTGGCTTTGCTGCACGGCCTCTTCGCCGTCCGCTGCGGTTGCGACGACGGTGAAGTCGGCCTGGGTCTCGAGCAGGGCGGCGAAGCCCGCGCGCACGGCCTGCTGGTCGTCGGCGATCAGGGCGCGGATCACGGCGTGGGCTCGCTGATCGGGAGCGTGATCTCCACCTCGAAGCCGCCCTCTTCGGCGGGCCCCGAGGCGAAGGTGCCGCTCGCGAGCGCCGCGCGCTCGCGCATTCCCATCAGGCCGTGCCCCTCGACCGGCTCGCCGCCCGGTGCGCCGGGGCCGTAGTCACGCACGCGCAGCTGGAGCATCTCGTCGCGATAGGAGACCTCGACATCGACGTTTGCGCCCGGAGCGTGGCGTCGTGCGTTCGTCAGCGCCTCCTGGATGATCCGGTAGGCGGCCAGATCGATGCTCAGAGGCAAGCGCACGACCTTCCCCTGCCGGATCAGGCGGACCGGCGTTCCGGAAGCTTCGGCCTTGGCGATCAAGTCGTCGAGATCGTCGAGCCCGGGCTGCGGCGCGCGGTCGGCTTCGCCGGCCGTGTCCTCCCGAAGGACTCCCAGTAGGCGGCGCGTCTCGGTGAGCGCCTCGCGAGCGGTCGAGGCGATTGCCTCGAGGCGGCCGCCGGCTTCCGAGGAGAGCTCCGGCGAGGTGCGCCGCGCGACCTCGCTCTCGATCGCGATCACGGACAGATGATGCGCCACGATGTCGTGGAGCTCGCGCGCGATGCGGGCTCGCTCTTCCATCACCGTCCGAGCGCGGGTGCTCTCGGCCATCGCCTCCTGGGTCGCGTCAAGCTCTGCGACCGCGAGCCCGCGTTTGCGGAGCGACTCGCCGACGATCAGGGCGCCGGCCAGGAAGAGCAGGGTCGTGTCGCTCGTGAAGCCGGCATTGGCGCCATCGAACCGCGGCGTGGCGAGGACCAGGAACGGAATCAGGAGCGGAGCGGCAAAGAGCAGGCCGCGCTGGATCACGAGCCGGACGAACAGGAAGAGCATCACGCAGAACGGCATGATGCTGAGCGGTGTGCGGTGTGCCACGAGCACGACGGTGACCACGGTGGCTGCCAGCGCGGCGAGAGTCGGCCAGCGCCGAGCCAGTAGGAGCGCCGCGACTGCAAGCACGTTCAAGGCGATCGTGATCTCGAGGACCTTCGCGGACACGTCCTTTGCGAGCAGCGCCTCGAGAACCGTCGCCAGCACGAGCACGCTCGTCAGGACGACTCGTCCGGGGCGGCCGGAAAGCAGACGCCGCAGCTCGACGAGCAGCGGCTCGATGTCTGACGTGTCCACGGCCCCATTGTCGTCGCTCTCTCCGTCGCGGCGCGTCGCGCGGGCAAACGATCTTCGCCCTCACTCCACAGGGTGAGAAGCGGCCGAAACTCACCGCCCGGCGGCGGTCGAAAGACGGCGCTTCCGCGCGACGCGGGCAATCGATCTCGTTTCTACCGTTCTGGCCATGCATCGCCGCCGCTCATTCCTCGTTGCCTCGGCCGTTCCCGCCGCTGTGTTGGCACTGCTTTCCGCCGGATGTGGTGGCAATTCGCCGGCGGCGGGCGTCAGCACCACGTCGTCGACGTCCTCCACCACGACGAACGGCCCGCTCGCCTTCGCGCGCTGCATGCGCGCCCACGGGCTGTCGAAATGGCCCGACCCGACGAGTAGCGGGGTCTTCGACAAGGCGACGCTGCGCCAAACCGGGTATAGCGAGTCCCAGGTCAGGGCGGTCGAGGACGGCGCCTGCGCTCAGCTGCTTGGCGGCGCGTCGCCTCAACGGCCGACGATCACCGCCGCCGACCGGGCCGACTACCTCGCGGCAGCCGCCTGCATGCGAACGCACGGGTTCGCAGGCTTTCCCGATCCGACGTTCCTGAACGGCGGCGTCCAGACCAACGTCCCGGCGACCATCGACCAGGACTCCTCCCGGTTCAAAGCTGCGGCGACGACCTGCACGAAGCTGATACCGGCGGGTCTTCCCTACAGCAGACCGAGCGGTTCGGGCTAATCGCCCGGTGTGATGCGAAGCCGCGTACTCATCCTCGGTTCCGTCGTCCCGCTGGCCGTGTTGTCGCTGCTCGCGGCCGGTTGCGGCGGCGGTGGCGGCTCCGCTCCGGGCATTGCGAGCGTGGCCTCTTCCACCACCGCGACGACCACGCCGGCGCAGAACGGGCTGCTTGCCTTCTCCGCCTGCATGCGCTCCAACGGGATGCCGAACTTCCCCGATCCTCAGCACTTCGTCGGAGGAAACGTGAAGCTGACGCTGCACCAGCTCGGGACCGGCAATCCGAAGTTCCAGGCCGCCATCAGCGCCTGCAATCACCTGCTCCCCTCGAACGGCGGCGGAAGCTCGGACACGGCGCAGGAGCAGCGCACGAAGATCGCGGACGGGCTCTCGTTTGCCAGATGCATGCGCAGCCATGGCGTTGCCCGTTTCCCCGATCCGAGCGCGCAGGGCGACTTGACGGTCGAGATGGTTCAGGCACAGGGGATCGACGTCCATTCCCCGGCAGTCCTGCATGCGATCCAGACCTGCCTGCCGGCGTCGCACGGTGCGCTCACGCCGGCGAAGGTCAGAGAGGCGCTCAGCAATGCAGGCGGCTGAACCGGCTCCGCGGCTGCTGTTTCATCGACTTGTTAGACGGCCTTTAGAGCTGTTTTAGAACGAGACGCTTTCCTTCTTGATGGATGATCGAGTCACAGAGAGCCGGACGGGTCGCCTCAGGTCGATTCAAGGCGAAGGCAGCCGGCCGGTGACCGTGCTCTCGCCGCTGCTCGCGCCTGGTCGAGTGGCGCGGGCTGTCTCTCCGAGCGCAGGCCTGCGTGTCTGAGACCGAGGACACCCTTGTCTCGGCGCCGCAGCGGCTGACGCCGCCGGCTCCGCGCCGCCTGCAGTTGTCGAGGCGGTCGCTGATCGCGCTCGGCGCGGGCGTCGCCGTGGTCGTGGCGGTCGTGATCGCATTCGCAAGCGGCGCGTTCGGTGGCGGCAGCGCCGCACCGGGGTCGGCAGACAACCCGTATCCGACGTCGCTCCAGACGGTGACGCGGCAGTCGTTGACCCAGCAGACGCAGGTGAGCGCCACGCTCGGCTACGCAGACCCAGCGACGATCGTCGCGCCTGCCGGGACGACACCCCAAGATCTCGCGCAGGCGAAGCAGGCTGCGACGACCGCCCAGACCCAGCTCCAGACCGCACAGGCGGCATTGACGGCGGACAAGGCGACACTGGATCAGGCGAACGCGAGCCTGTCCGCGGACCGGGCGAAGCTGGCCGTCGACTGCGGCGGCGACAACGCCGGCGAAAGCGCTGCGAGCCCTTCCGCGTCCGGCTCCGGGAACGGCTCCGGCTCCGGTGCGTGCGCGACGGACTCGCAGTCCGTCTCGGCCGACCGCCAGAGCGTCACGCAGGCAGCGGCGAAAGTCGCGAGCGACCAGCAGGCCACCACGTCGGCGACGACGGCGCTCGCGACCGCCGCAGCGAGCCTCACACAGGCGGAGTCGTCGGGCACGGTCTACGGGCAGAGCTCGACCTACACCGAGCTCCCGGCGGTCGGCGCGATCGTGAAGCGGGGCCAGACCCTCTACGAGATCAGCGGCGCACCGGTTGTCGTGCTCTACGGATCGGTGGCGCCCTGGAGGGCGTTCATGTCCGGCATGTCGCCGGGGCAGGACGTCGCGGAGCTGAACTCGAACTTGCGCGCGCTCGGCTATGGCTCAGGTCTGAGCGGCGACGCGTTCACCTCTGAGACCGTGTCGGCGATCGACGCCTTCCAGTCCGCACGCGGGCTCAGCCAGACCGGGCAGCTACTGCTTGGCTCGGTGGTGTTCGAGCCGGGGCCGGTGCGGGTCACCACCGTGACGCCGACGCTCGGGGCGACCGTCCAGGCCGGCCCGGTGCTCGGCATCACCTCGCTCGTCCGCCAGGTGACGATCGCGCTCGATGCGGCCCAGCAATCCGACCTCAAGGTCGGCGACCCGGTCACGATCACGCTGCCCGACAACAGCACGACGCCGGGGAAGGTTTCCTACGTCGGCACCGTCGCCACCGTCCCATCGAGCTCCGACCAGGGTGGCGGTGGCTCGAGCTCGCCGACGATCGAGGTCGACGTCACGCCAACCGACCCGGCGGCGACCGGCCATCTCGACCAGGCGCCGGTCAACGTCTCGATCACAACCGGCAGCGTCCAGAACGCACTGACCGTGCCGGTCAACGCGCTGCTTGCGCTCGCCTCCGGCGGCTACGCCGTCGAGGTGGCGGGAGCGGGCGGCGTCCACCACTTGGTCGGGGTCCAGCTCGGCCTCTTCGACGACGCGAACGGATTGGTTCAGGTCACCGGCACCAGCCTGACCGTCGGCACGCGCGTGGTGGTGCCGAGCACATGACCGCCGTCTCCGCCACCGACTCGACCCTGACCATGCCGGCGCCGGCGAGCGATCGCGGCCCGGAGACGGTGCTCGAGCTCGATGACGTGACCAAGCTCTACGGCAGCGAGCCGCCGGTGATCGCGCTCGACGGCGTCAGCTTCAGCGTCCACCGCGGCGAGCTGCTCGCGATCGTCGGCCCGTCCGGCTCGGGCAAGTCGACGCTCCTGCATCTGATGGGCACGCTCGACCGGCCAAGCTCCGGAACCGTTCGAATCACCGGCCTCGACGTCGCCGGCCTCACCGACCGGGAGCTGGCCGCGCTGCGTGCGACGCGGATCGGGTTCGTCTTCCAGCAGTTCTTCCTCGCCGAGCACGCAACGGCATTGGAGAACGTCGCGGACGGGCTGCTCTATACGGGCGTTCCGGTCGCGGAGCGGCGCGAGCAGGCAGCCGGCGTGCTTGCCTCGGTCGGGCTTGGCGACCGCCTTAAAGCGCGGCCGACCCAGCTCTCCGGCGGCGAGCGGCAGCGGGTTGCGATCGCTCGTGCCCTCGTCGGGCGGAAGGCGATCGTGCTCGCCGACGAGCCGACAGGAAACCTCGACAGCACCACTGGCGCCGCGATCCTCGCCCTCCTGCACGAGCTGCACGCGGGCGGCGCGACGATTGTCGTGATCACCCACGATCGCGACCTCGCAGCCGGCCTGCCCCGTCAGGTCGAGATGCTCGACGGACGGATCGTCACCGACACCGCCAATCAGAAAGGCGGGCTCGGATGAGCATTCCGCGGATCCATCACAGCTCGACACGGCGTGTTCTCGCCGCGCTGGCTCTCGTTACCGGGATCGGTGTCAGCGGCGCGATCATCGGCGGGCCCGCGCCCGCCTCGGCCGACACCTGCCCGGCCTCGAACCCGCCGAACGAATTGCTCCTGAGCAGCGGCTCCCCCCAGACGGCGAGGCTGCATCAGCCCTTCGGCGAGACCTTGCAGGTGACGCTCGCGAACACGAATGGCTGCTCGGTCACGACGAACCAGACCGGCGTCGCAGTCACCTTCACGGCACCGTCGAGCGGCGCGACCGGAACCTTCTCGGCGAGCGGCTCCAACTCGGTCACCGTCGGCACGAACTCCTCGGGCCAGGCGAGCGCGGCCGGCTTCACCGCGAACAGCGTCGCCGGCAGCTACACGGTCAGCGCCAGCTCCAGTTACGGCAGCATCTACTTCTCGCTGGCGAACACCGCGAACGGCGTCGCCGCGGCGATCACGCCGGGCTCGCCGGCGAGCCCGTAGGCACCGGTCGGGAGTCAGTACCTGCAGCCGTTGCAGGCGACGGTGGTCGATGCCAACGGCAGCCCGATCGACGGTGCGAGCGTCACGTTCACGCTCGGCGCGAGCGGCGGCGGAGGCGGAGGCGGTGCCGGAGGCTCCGGTGCGAGCACGCCGGCCGCGAGCTTCGCCGGTGGCGCCAGCCAGGCGACCGAGCTGACGAACGCCGCCGGCACCGCCACCTCGCCGCTGTTCACCGCCAATACGACTGCCGGGATGTTCACCGCAACCGCCGCCACGGCCGGTGTCACGGAGCCGGCGAGCTTCGCGCTCGACAACCTGGCCGGGGCTCCGCTCAGGATCGCCGCGCTTGCGCCGGCGAAGCAGTCCGCAACGACCGGTGCCCGCTACGGCAAGCCGCTGCAGGTGAAGCTGCTCGACGGGAGCGGCAAGCCTGTCCAAGGGGCGACGGTGACCTTCACGCTCGGCTCCGCCGCGAGCGGCGGTGGCGGCGGCGCGGGTGGGTCTGGATCCGCCACTGCGGGCGCGACCTTCGCCGACGGCTCGAGCCAGGCAACCGCGACGACCGACGCCTCCGGAGTCGCAACGTCGCCGCGCTTCAGCGCGAACACGACGGCGGGGCCGTTCACCGCGACCGCGACCACGACCGGCACGGACAATGTGGCGAGCTTCTCGCTCGACAACCTGGCCGGCCACTCGCCGACGATCGCGACCGACGGGAAGTCGAAGCAGTCGGCGACGGTCGGCGCCCGGTACGCCAAGCCGCTGCAGGTGAAGGTGCGCGACGCACACGGCAAGCCGCTTCAAGGAGCGAGCGTCACGTTCACGCTCGGCGCCGCGGGCAGTGGCGGCGCGGGCGCAGCAAGTGCGGCCGGTGCGAGCTTCGTCGGCGGCGGCAGCCAGGCAACCGAGGTCACGAACGCAGCCGGAATCGCCAGCTCGCCGCGCTTCGCTGCCAACACGACGGCAGGAGCCTTCACCGCGACCGCGACCACGGCGGGGACGACCAGGGCAGCAAGCTTCCCGCTTCGCAATCTGCCTGCGCAGCCGGCGACGATCACGGCCGGAGTGGCGGCGAGCGAGTCGGCCCCTGTCGGAACGCGCTTTCCGGTCCGGCTCGCCGTCACCGTCAGTGACAAGAACGGGAACGCGGTTACGGGTGTCACGGTGAGCTTCTCCGCGCCCGCCCATGGCGCCAGCGGTCACTTCGGCAAGAAGCGCACCGTGAAAGTGAAGACCGACGCCAAAGGCGTTGCCGTCACCCCGGTCTTCGTCGCCAACCGGAAGCCGGGCGGATACATCGTGCGGGCGAGAGCCGCCGGCCACTCGGCCGCGTTCGCCCTCGTCAACCAGCCAGCGGCCTAGATGAGCACGACCGGGTCGCTGACACCCGTGAAGCTGCGGCCGGGCGACCTGGCCCGCATCGCCAGCGTCGGGCTCCGCACGCGCCGCATGCGCGCCGCGCTCTCGGCACTCGGGATCGCGATCGGCGTCGCCGCGATCGTTGCCGTGCTCGGTCTCTCGGCGTCCTCGCGGTCAGGCTTGCTGGCCGAGATCGACCGGCTGGGCACGAACCTGCTCACCGTCACCACCGGCCAGACGCTCTTCGGAGCGACGGCCGAGCTGCCGCTTGCCTCGCCAGGGATGATCGCCCGCATCGGGCCGGTCACACAGGTCGCGGATACCGGCTCGACCAGCGTGAACGTCTACCGCAGCCCGCTGATCCCGTCTGTGAACACGAATGCCCTTCAGGTGCAGGCGGCGACGCTGAACCTGCTTCCCGCGGTCGGCTCGACCGTCGCCCGGGGCAGCTATCTCAACACTGCCACCGCGACCGAGCCTGTGTGCGTGCTCGGCGCTCAGGCCGCGCAGCTACTCGGTATCGACCGCGTCTACCCGGGCGAGCGCGTTTGGCTCGGCGGCATGTGGTTCTACGTCACCGGCATCCTCACCTCCGCCACGCTTGCTCCCGAGATCGACAGCAGCGTGCTCGTCGGCTTCCCCGCCGCCGACAAGTACCTCGGCCTCGACGGTCATCCGACGACGATCTACGTTCGCGCCGTCACCACCCAGACCGCCGCGGTGCAGGCCGTCCTCGCTTCGACCGCCAACCCGGAATCTCCGAATGAGGTGAACGTGAGCCAGCCGTCGGCTGCGCTTGTCGCGCGCGCGGACGCGCAGGGGGCGCTGAACGGCCTCTTCCTGGGGCTCGGCGCCGTCTCGCTGCTCGTCGGCGCGGTCGGCGTTGCCAACATCATGATCATCTCCGTCCTCGAGCGCCGCAGTGAAATCGGCCTTCGACGGGCGTTGGGCGCGACCAAAGGGAACATCCGCGCCCAGTTCCTGAGCGAGGCGATCCTGCTGGCGCTGCTCGGCGGCGCGGCCGGCGTCGGCTTCGGAGTCCTCGCAACCGCCGTCTATGCGCACACGAAGCACTGGGCGGTCGTGATCCCGACGCTCGCCTGGGCGGGCGGCCTCGGCGCCGCCTTCGCAATCGGCGCCGTTGCCGGCCTCCTGCCTGCGATCCGCGCAGCGCGTCTCTCACCGACAGACGCCCTTCGCACGGTCTGACGCCGGCGGCTAGTCGACCGCGCGCCGGTAAAAGCCGCGCGTGCCGACCGCGAGGAGGAGAGCCAGCGATCCCGCGAGCACGAGGAGGCAGATCCAGGGCTCGATGTGCGGGACGGACGGGATCAACGCTCCGCGCAGGCCCTCGCTCACGTAGGTCATCGGGTTGGCGGCGGTCAGGATCTGGAACCAGCGCAGGCGCGCGAGCGACGGCCATGGGTACTGGCTGCAGCCGGTGAAGAGCAACGGCGTGAAGACGAGCGAGAAGACGATGTTGATCCGGTTCGGCTTCACCAGCGTTCCGAGCACGAGCCCGAGCGCGGCGCCGAGAAGCGCTCCGAGCACGACGAAGGCCAGGAAGAGCGGAAGCCCGGCCGCGCGCCACGGGATCGAGCCGAGGACGAGGATCCCGATCGGGATCATCACCGCCGTCGCGATCAACGACCGGATCGCTGCGAACAGCACCTTCTCGGCCGCGACGAGTCCGGTCGACATGGGGGCGAGGAGCCGGTCCTCGATCTCCTTCGTCCAGCCGAACTCGATCACGAGCGGGAAGGCGAGCGTCTGCATGCTCGTGACCACGGCGGTGAGCGCGAGCAGGCCGGGGAAGAGCAGGTCGGCGTAGCCGGTCCGGGTGTAGCCCAGGCTGCCGAGCACCTTCCCGAAGATGAAGAGCAGGAAGAACGGCTGCAGGATCACCTGGGCGAGGAAGACCGGAAACTCGCCCCACGTGACGTAGATGTCGCGCTGGAGCACGGCGAGAAACACGCGCCGCTGGGTCGGGACCACGTCGAGGCCCGGCGTCGTCGCGCTCATCGCAGCGCTCTCCCGGTCAGGCCGATGAAGACGTCCTCGAGCGTGGGGATGCCGAGCTTCACGTCGGAAAGCGCCGCGCCGTGCGCGGCGAGCACACCCGCCGCCGGAGCGACCAGGAGCGGAGCATCGCCCACGACATAGAGCCGCACCCGCAACTGGCCGCCAGGGCCTTCGGGGGATTCGAGCCGCTCGACGCGCTCGACCTCGGCGAGCGCTCCCAGCCCGCCGATGATCGCCTCGGCCCGCGCCGGGTCGTCGCTCTGCGTCGTGAGCTCGAGCGTGGTGCCGCCGGGCACCGAGCGCATCAAGAGCTCTGGCGTGTCGAGCGCCAGCAGCTTCCCGTGATCCATGATCCCCACCCGGTCGGCGAGTGCAGCCGCCTCGTCCATGTCATGCGTCGTGAGCACCAGCGTGACCCCGGCATGGCGCAGCTCCTGCAGCCGGTCCCAGAGAAAGAGCCGCGCGGCCGGGTCGAGCCCGGTTGACGGCTCGTCGAGGAACAGCACCTTCGGCGCGTGCATCAGCGCCCGTGCCACCATCACGCGCTGGGCCTGCCCACCCGAGAACATGTCCGGCTTCACGTTCGCCCGCTCGAGCAGCCCGAACTGCTCGAGCAGCTCGTCGGCGCGCTGCGCCCGCTCGCGCGAGGAGACTCCGTGGTAGGCGGCGTGGAAGATCAGGTTGTTGCGGATCGAGAGGGCTCGGTCGAGGTTGCTGCGCTGCGGGATCACCGCGAGCGCGCTCCGGGCCCGCACGGGATCTCGAACCACATCGACGCCCGCGACCGAGGCGAAGCCGCTCGTCGGCACGACCCGCGTCGTCAGGACGCCGATCGTCGTCGTCTTCCCGGCGCCGTTCGGGCCCAGCAGCCCGAACACCTCGCCCGGCTGAACGTCGAACGTCACGCCGTCAACGGCGTTGACCGGCGCCTTCGGATACCGCTTGACCAGGTCGCGAACGCTGACGGCGCTCGTCGCCGCCCGGTCGACCCCGTTTACCTCACCCATCGGCCGGCGTTACCCCGAGTTGCTGAGTGAGGCCAGAGCCGATTGCTCCCTCGGCGGCTTTGCGCCGGGCTGCGGCGCCGGCCGTCCCAGCAGCCAGCCCTGGCCGAAGCCGACGCCGAGCTTGATCAGCGCACCGAGCTCGGCGTCGCTCTCGATCCCCTCCGCGACGATCGTCGTGTCGCTCTTCTCGGCGAAGGAGATCAGGCCGGCGGCGAGCGCCTGCTTTGACCGGTCGAGGTCGATGCCATTGATCAGGGTCATATCGAGCTTGATCAGATCAGGATCCAGATTCAGAATGTGGCGGAGGCTGGCAAATCCCGAGCCTGCGTCGTCAACCGCGAGCCGGACTCCAAGGCACCGTAGCTTGCTCACCGCGTCGGCCAGGCGATCGTAGTCGGCGATCCGCGCGTGCTCGGTGATCTCGACGACAAGCTGTCCGCCGTTCACGCGCGAGACGAGGTCGTGGAAGGCGGTCGCAGCGAGTGTCGTCGGAGAGACGTTGACGGCGAGGTAGACGTCGCTCGGAAGCTGACGCATCGCGGCGGCGGCCTTTTGAACTGCGACAAGCTCGAGATCGTCGCCAAGGCCGACTTCTGCCGCGTCCGCGAACCAGACGTCAGGTGTCTGCGTCGGCGGCCCCGCAAACCGCGCGAGCGCCTCGACCCCGATCAGCTTCCGCCCGCGCAGAGCGACGATCGGCTGAAAGACCATCGCGAAAGCCTTCTCGTCCTGGAGCGCGAGCCGGATGCGCTGCTCTTGCAGCGACTGCTTCTTCCTGGCCTGGGATTGGATCGCGAGCTGCGAGCTGAGCTCATCGATGATGTCGCTCGTCACCTCGGGCGAGAGGCTGCCCTGGCCTTCGGGCGCGCGCTTGACCGCCCGGATGATCTCGTCGATCGGGCAGCCCTTGATCAGGTAGCCGACGACCCCGACCTCGAGCATCGCGAGCACCGTCGACCGGTCGCCGTTTCCCGAGAGCGCGATCATCTTCGAGCCGGGAGAGCACTTCTTGATTCCCTTTGCCGCCTCCAGGCCGCCGCCGGCGGGCATATCCACGTCGAGCAGAACGACATCGGGCCGCTGTGCGTCGGCGATGGCGATCGCCTCGGTCGCATCCGAGGCTTCCCCGACGAGCTCGAACGCGGGCTCGCTGCGAATCGAGTCCGCGAGCACGTCCCGGACGATCGGCTCGTCGTCTGCGATCAACACTCGCAATCGCGCCGTCACCGAACGTCTCCCGCTGGAATCGTCATCTCGAGCAAGGCGTACATCTTTTGCGCTCAGGCGATGAGTTCCTGTCGAAGGGCGGTCGCAACGGCTTGTGTTCGCGTATTCGCATCGAGCTGCCGCATTGCCTTCTGGACGTGAGTCCGGACCGTCTCGGTCGCGATGAAGAGCTGGCGGCCGATCTCCTCGTAGGTATTGCCGTTCGCGAGCAGCCTCAGCACATCGCGCTGGCGCTCGGACAGCTCGGTCAACTTCCCGGTCGCATTGCCGCTGGCGAGCACACCGGCGAGAGCCGGATCGACATACGTGCCGCCGCCTGCCACGATCTCGATCGCCCGAACGAGGTCGGCGAGCGGCGCCTCCTTGAGCACGACCCCGCGTGCGCCCGCATCGACTGCCTCGACCAGCAATGCCTGCTCGGCAAAGCCCGTGTAGAGGATCACCGCGGTCGCCGGCGACGAGCGAACCGCGTCGCGAGCGACGTCGATGCCCGAGAGCTGGGGCATCCGCAGGTCGACGATCGCAACGTCGGGATGCATCGACTCGATCTTCGCGAGCGCGTCTTTCCCGTCGCGGGCGCGGGCGACGATCTCGATTCCCTCCTCGGTCAGGTAATCGCTGACGGCGTTCAAGACCGCGGGATGGTCATCAGCTACCAGACACCGGACTTCCATCAGGCCATCAACTCCTGTGCAGGGGAATTCGCCTTGAAAAGCATACTCGTGTCAACAGGAAATTGGACTTTCGCAACGCGGCATCCCTAGACGGCCGGCCGCTTCAGCTCGGATGTGCCCGACTGGGCCTCGGCTGCGCTCGGCAGATAGACCTTGAACGTCGTTCCCCGGCCCGGTTCGCTCTCGACCCAGATGGCGCCGCCGCTTTGGCGCACGATGCCGAAGGACGTCGCGAGGCCGAGCCCGGCGCTGTCGTCGCTCGTCGTGAAGAACGGATCGAAGAGCCGTGCGCGCGTTAGGTCGTCCATGCCCTGCCCCGAGTCTGCGACCTCGAGCAGCACGTAGGCGCCGGGGCCGAGGCCGGGATGAGCTCGCGCAGACAGCTTGTCGAGGGCGACGTTTTCGGTGCGGATCGTGAGTGTCCCCCCGGCCGGCATCGCGCCGCCGGCGCTCAGCGCGAGGTCTGAGATCACCCGGCTCAGTTGGCCGCGGTCGACGATGATCGGGTCGAGAGCAGGCTCGAGCTCGGATCTGACCTGGATGCCTCCCCCGAGCGAGCTTTCGGAGGCAGCGAGCGATTCAGCGACCAGCGCGTTCAGATCGGACAGCTCAGGGCGGAGGATCTGCTGGCGGCTGAACGCAAGGAGCTCGTGGGTGAGCTCAGCTGCCTGACCTGCCGCCTCGTTGATCCTGACGACCCGCTCGCGGAGCTCGTCGTCGTCCATCTTCTTGAGCAGGAGATCGCTGAGCCCCCGAATCACGAGCAGGACGTTGTTGAAATCGTGCGCGACGCCCGCCGCGAGGCTGCCGACGGCGTCCAGCTCCTGCGTCTCGCGCAGCCGGCTCTCTCGCCCCTGCTCGGAGACGTCGCGGATGATCGCGATCTCGGCCTGCTCCGACTCGATCTCGCCGCTGGACAGCGAGAGCTCCACCGGGAAGGAGCTGCCGTCTTTGCGACGTCCAAAAGGGGCGACGGATGCGACCTGACCACCTGCCCACGGTTGGCCTGGAACGAGCGCGTCCGCCTGGAGGCCCGCAAGCTCGTCGGCCTGGTAGCCGAAGACCCTGTGCGCCTCGCGATTTGCATGCGCGACCTTGCCGGCCGAGTCGACGACGATCACAGCGTCAGGAGCATGTTCGAAGATCGTGCGGAATACCGAAGTCATCCACGTGCTCGCTCACGGATTCTTTGCCTGATCACGATCACTGCTTCGAACGAGCATGTTGTCTTAATGAAGACACGGATTGACCTTTCTGTCTCGAGCCTGTCGATCCCTGCTTCTCTCCAACCCAGCAACGGCGGAGCTCGCCGTAAACGCTACGTCGGCATCGCTCCCCACTTGCTTTAGGGCCTTGCCTCCCGGGTTCGCGTACCCGGCTCACCTCTTCCGGATGCCAGAGCGCTCGAAAACGGGGATCGCCGTGTCTTTCGGCGCTGCCGATCGATTGGTCAAGCCAACAAGGGGAGGAACATGCTGACCACGATCACCACCAAGATTGCTCTCGTCACCGTTTCTGGAGTCTTGTTCGGATACTCGAGTGGCGCGATCGCGATTCCCTCGACGGACGCGGTCGGCGTGCCGAGTGCAGGGACGTTCGGCGGCCCGGTAGGCCACGCCGGAACGATCCAGCGCGATCTCGAGTCGGCCGGCACGCTTCGCCGCATCCCCTGCGCAGGCGGAGCGCTGCCCGGCACCACCTGTTACGCGGCCCAGTAGATCACCCGCACCTCGCGAGCAGCGTTCCCCCTCCCTGGCGCTGCTCGCAGGTGCGAACCACAGCACTCTGACCCGCTCTCTCGTGCCGGTTCCGGCGCGAGTTCGCGCTGGTCCGCACCTCGTCGAAAGGGCGTAGCTCCTTCACCGCTTCGGGTGAGCGGCGTCGGTCGAATACAGGGATCGCACCGGAATCTTCGTGAGCCGAGGAGATGAGAAGCCCGGCTTCTTGGGGCTCGCATCCCAACTCACGGAGATCCCATGAACGCCCACAGCACTCGAGCACCTCGCAGGATCGCCGTCGCAACACTCGCGGCGGCCTGCATTGCAGCAGCACTGACGACCGCCGCAGAGGCTGCGGCCAAGCCCGCACCGCTCACGCGGAATGTCGCCGCCCACTCGACCCGCGCCGCGCAGAAGTCCGGCAGCGCGACCGGCGTCGCGATCGCCATCGTCGACACCGGCGTCACGGCGATTCCGGAGCTGAGCGGGCGCCTAGTCGCCGGCGTCGATCTGACGAACAACGGCAGCACGAGCGACGGCAACGGCCACGGCACCGCCATGGCGAGCATCGCCGCCGGCCAGCCGGCTCCTGGCAACAACGCGGGCGGCGTCTGTCAGACCTGCACCATCCTCCCGGTCCGCGCCGTGGGCAGCGCCGGGCTCGGCACAACGCAACTCGCCGCGGCGGGCGTCACGTGGGCCGCTGCTCACGGCGCGCGCGTGATCAACCTCTCCCTGACCACGTCCGCCGAAGACCCGGCGCTCACTGCAGCGATCAACAACGCAGTGAACGCCGGCATCGTTGTCGTCGTCGCCGCGGGAAACTCAGGCTCAGGTGACCCGAGCGCGCAGGGCTATCCGGGAGCAGGCACGGCCGAAGCGATCACGGTTGCCTCCGCCAACGGGCTCACCAGCCTCTACCCGTGGTCGAACAGCGGCTCCTGGGTCCAGCTCGCCGCACCGGGATCGCTCACGGCATCGACCACCACCGGCAAGCCCTTCGCCGCCATTGGCACCTCCGGCTCGGCTGCGTATGTCAGCGGCCTGGTCGGCCAGATGCTCTCCTGCAATCCGGGCCTGACCCCGGCTCAGGTGCAGTCGATCCTTCTTTCCACGGGCACACCGTTCGCCCCGCTCGGCTCGAACGGACATGTCGTGAACGTTGCCGCGGCGGCCGCAGCCGCGGCGTGCCCGGCCGCCTAGCGTTCCTCGCTCGGCGGCCTCGCGGAAAGCGCGTTCAGCGCTTCCGTGAGCTGGTCTTCGGAGAACGGCTTCGCGATGAACGCACCAGGGCCGTCGAGCGTCCCATGGCCGGACATGTAGAGGATGCGCGTGGCCGGGTGGAGCTGTGAGAGTACCTTGGCCACTTCGACACCGCTCATGTCCGGGAGCTTGAGGTCGGTGAGCAGGATGTCGATCGCCCGATGCTGGCGAGCCGCGGCGAACGCCTCTGCCCCGGTGCTTGCCTCGACCGTCGTGTAGCCCGCCGACTCGGCAAACAGGCGGACGACCTCGCGCACGAGCTCGTTGTCGTCGACCACGAGGATCGTCCTCGCCGTCTCGCTCGGCCCGGTCGCAGGTGAGTCGAGCACCTCCCGCACTTTGTGCGCGAGCGAGGTGCGATTCAGCGGCTTGGGGAGGAAGGCAAACCCCGGCTCGAGAATGCCGTGGTGCACGATTGCGCCGGTGGCATAGCCGGACGTGTAGAGCGTCTTCAGCTCGGGCCGCTTCTCGGCCAGCTGCTCGGAGAGCTCGCGGCCGCTCAGCTCGGGCATGACGACATCCGTGAGGAGCAGGTGGATGACGCTCGGATGGTCGCGCGCGAGCTCGAGCGCGTGGCGCGGGCTGTCGGCCTCGAGCACCGTGTAGCCGAGCTCGGTCAGCACCTCGCGCTCGAAGCCGCGCACGAGCCCCTCGTCGTCGGTGAGCAGGATCGTCTCCGAGCCCCGCGGCGACTCGCGCTGCGGGCCGTGATCTTCGGGCTGGTCGACGAGGGCCTGCACCCGCGGGAGATAGATCTTGAACGTCGTCCCCTGGCCCGGCTCGCTGTAGACGCCGATATCGCCACCGCTCTGCTTCACGATCCCGAAGACCGTCGAGAGCCCGAGACCGGTGCCCTTGCCGATGTCCTTGGTGGTGAAGAACGGCTCGAAGATCCGGTGAGCCGTCTCCGTGTCCATGCCGACGCCGCTGTCGGTGACGGCCAGCAACACGTATGGCCCAGGCGCCACGTCGATGTAACGGGACGTGTGGCTCTCGTCGAGCTCGACGTTCGCCGTCTCGATCATCAGCTTGCCGCCCGAGGGCATCGCGTCGCTGGCGTTGATCGCGAGGTTCATGATCACCAGCTCGATCTGGCCCGGGTCGGCCTCGACCGGTCCGAGCGTGGGGTCGAGCACGGTGACGAGCGCGACATCGTCGGCGAGCAGCTGCTTCAGCAGCTGCTCGATCTCGCCGACGATCCCGTTGATGTTGAGCACCCGCGTTTGCAGCACCTGCTTCCGGCTGAAGGCGAGCAGCTGGTGCGCCGTCGCGGCTGCGCGTTCGCCCGCGCGCTTGATCTCCTCGAGATAGTGGCGAGGCAGCTCCCGCCCGTCATCGAGGCGCCGCAGGGCGAGCTCGCTGAAGCCGATCACGGCGGTCATGATGTTGTTGAAATCGTGCGCGACACCTCCGGCGAGCTGGCCGATCGCCTCCATCCGCTGCGCTTGCCGGAGATCGTCCTCGCTCTCGCGGAGGGCTCGCATGTCGGCATGCCTGTGAATCGCGTAGCGGATCGTCCGCTCCAGCAGGCCTGGGCTGATCTCGCCCTTGACGAGGTAGTCGGCCGCGCCGGCCTCGGCAGCCTCGACATCGACATCGTGATCGCCTTGGCCGGTCAACACGATGATCGGCATGTCGTGGCCGTTCGCGATCAGCTCCCGGACAAGCTCGATTCCATTGTCGGGGCCGAGCCGGTAGTCGACGAGACAGACGTCGTACCGCCGTTCGCCGGCTGCCTTCAGCGCCTCCTGGTAGTCGCCCGCTCGCTGGCACTCGTAGCGAACGCTGTCGAGGCGTGAGAGCAGGTCCTTTGTGAGGAGGAAGTCCTCGTCGTCATCGTCTACGAGGAGAACATCGACCTGGTCTTCCGGACGATCACGCATACCCCGAAGCCCTGCTTGGGAGCTCGACGATCTCGAACCAATAGCGAGCCAGGACCTTGATCGCCTCGGCAAGGCCGGCAAACGTGACCGGCTTCGTGATGAACGAGTTGACCCCCAGGTCGTAGCTTCGGAAGATGTCCTCCTCTGCTTTGGACGTCGTCAGCACGATCACCGGAATCTTCCGCAGCTCACTGTTCGTCTTGATCTCGGCGAGGGCTTCGCGACCGTCCTTCTTCGGCATGTTCAAGTCCAGCAGGATGAGGCCTGGCATCGGCGCATCGGTTGGACTCGTGTATTCGCCGCGGCGGAGGAGGTAGTCCATGAGCTCCTCGCCGTCGCGCGTGACGCGCAGATCGTTGCCGAGACGGTTCTCCCTCAGCGCCTCGATCGTCATCTGCAGGTCTTCTTCGTCGTCGTCCGCGAGCAGGATCGTGATCGGTGTCTGAGGTTTTCTCATTGCGCCGCTCCTCCATTTCGACCGTTCGGCTGGGACAAGGGGAGCGTCACGGTGAACGTCGCCCCGACTCCTGGCACCCCGGCTGCGGTGATGTGGCCGCCGTGGCGCCAGACAATCTTGCGTGCAATCGAGAGCCCGATCCCGGTTCCCTCGTAGGAAGACCGCGCGTGGAGCCGCTCGAACGCGGTGAACACACGCTCTGCGTGCTTCTCGTCGAAACCGATCCCGTTGTCCTCCACGGTGATGATGCAGCGCTCGGCCGCGGTCGCTTCGGCCGCGAATCTGGGGGCTTGCTCCGGGAACACGTCGGCGTGAATGCGGACAACCGGCGGCTCGCCTTCGCGGTGGAACTTGAGCGCATTGCCGACGAGGTTCTGCATCAGCTGCCGCATCTGCGTCTTGTCCGCCTCGATCGTCGGGAGCTCGCCGAGCTCGATCTGCGCGTCCAACTCGACGACGCGCGCCTCGAGGTCCGCGACGACGTCTCGGGTGACCTGGCCGAGATCCACCGCCTCGAACTCCTTCCCCCTGTGGGTGACCCGAGAGAAGTCGAGGAGGTCGCTGATCAGCTGCTGCATCCGCGCCGCGGCGTTGCTCATCCGCTCCAGGTCGGCGGCGGGCTCCTCGGCCAACGAATCGCCCAGCCGGTCGCGCAGCCGCTCGCCGAACATCCGGATCTTCCGCAGCGGCTCCTGGAGATCGTGTGACGCGACCGACGAGAACTGCTCGAGCTCCTCGTTCGAGCGAGCAAGCTCCTTCGCACGCTCCTCTGCTGCGGCCGACCGCTCGGCAACGCGCTCCTCGAGGGTCGCATTCACCCGGGTCAGCTCATTGTTCGTCTGCTCGAGCGCTACGCCGGTCGCGAGGGCACGGCGGAAGAACCAGACGCTGGTCAGCCCCACCAGGGCGAAGCCGGCCAGCACGAGGTAGAGCAGCCAGCCCCTCGACCCGGCGAGCGCCGGATAGAGGGTGTTCGTCGGCACGCTGAGCACCACCCGCCAGGTCGTGCCATCGACGGGAGACGACGAGAAGTAGCGTTTCGCGCCGCTATAGCCGTAGGTGCCGTGCGTCTTCTTCTTCAGTGCCGCGATCAGCGTTGCCGCTTTCGGATACGAGCCGAATTTCAGCCCCGTGACTCCGGCGTCGGCAACGATGCGCAAGTTGTTGTCGAGGACGAACGCCGCCCCGTTTCCGGCGGTCTGGGTCTTCGTCAAGTAGCTGCTCAAGAACGCGAAGACCGCGGTTCCATCGCTCGCCTCGATTGCGACACGCCTGCCGAACGGAGTCGTGAACGGCACCGCGTACTCGAGCAGGCTGGTGGTCTTCGACCCGCCGCTCGTCGCTGCAGCGCTCGAAAGCCAGGCATGTCCCTCCAAGGCCTCGCGAACGGGAGACGACGGCGAGGTGGTGTCAAAGTGGCTCGGCGCTCCGGGCGAGGCGGCGAGCACCTTCCCCGTCTGATCGAGGATCACGAGATAGCTGAACTTCGAGGTTGCGGCGGCCTTGGCCAGCGAGCTCGGGTCGATCGTTTGCGCGCCATAGGCCTTCGCAGCTGCCGCCTCGGAGCCGGCGAGCGAGGTGCTGAAGAGCGTCGAGGTCAGCTGAGCGGAGAGCGACGCCTCCGAGTCGAAGCGGCGTTGAGCCTCTCGCCGCGACTCCGACTGCGAGCTCACGACGACATAGGCAAACGCGCCGGCGAGGACCAGCAACAACGCGGTGAAGGCGGCTACAAGCGCAGGCCGAGGGCCCAGCAACCGACCTATCGGACGTAACCACGACCTTCCCATCAGCGCCCACTCTCCTTGGCTGCCGCAGAGGGGCACCCGCTAGAGGTTTACATATGTACTCACAGTATCGGCACGATCAAGCCAGTGTCCAGTTCGGCTCTCCCCATCTATCGGATGGTGTCTGCCTTTGGCAACACCTCATCTGAGTGACCGGATCCGGTCTCGGTGCGGGCCGCCCGCGGGCAGCCAGACCGGGCCGTCCGGAGCGGGGAGTGGCTCTTCCCTTGAGCCTATTCCGCTCGGGATTTCGATTCGGTGAACGGAATCGCGCGGTTCGGTGACAGAGGAAATCTGGCCCGAAAGCGTCGCTACGGTCTGCGCATCCTCTCGCGTCCATGCGGCGCCGAGAGCGTCCGGTCCTCTCACTCCTGCGCAAAGGAACCCTTCATGAAACTCTTCAGCCGCGCTGCCCTGTGTGTCGTCCTGCTCTCGCTGCTCGGCGTCGTCTCCGTGACGGCGGCGAACGCGGCGGTTCCAGCCGTCGACACCGATATCCACATCAGCGAGGTCTTTGCCGACGGAGGAGCGAGTAGCGGGACGGATGCCGGGTTCCCCCATGACTTCATCGAGCTGACCAACACCGGCGCGCAGGACGAGACCCTCACGGGCTGGTCGCTCAAAGACGACACGGACTCGCACAACTATCCGATCGACGACGGCACGGTGATCCCGGCCGGCGGATACGTCGCGTTCAACGTCGATGACAGCACGCACGCCGGCAGCTTCGGGATCGGCAAAGGCGGCGACGCGGCCCGCGTGTATGACGGCTCGACGCTCGTCGACCAGTTTTGGTTCACGGCCGCCGCAGGTGACGGCAACGACTTCGACCGCTGCTCGATCGGCGGTAGCGCGTCCGCGGTCGTCGTCTCGACCGGCATCACGCCCGGCGCGGCGAACGACTGCCCGACGCCGGCGGCCGCGCTCGCCACGGTGAAGGGCCAGCTGAAGGTCAACGAGGTGCTGGCCAGCGGCACCGGCTCCGGCGCCTCGCAGCAGCTCGATGCGATCGAGCTCTACAACACCGGCACGACCTCGGTGAACCTCGCCGGCTGGTGGCTCAGCGACGACAAGGCCACGGACAAGGACGTCCTCCCGGCCGCGGGCAGCGTGATCGCTCCGGCGGCAGCGATCTCGTCGGGCGCGAGCCATCCGACGAACTACCTCACCTACCGGGTCGGGGCGAGCTCGACCAGCAGCTTCCTCAGCCAGGACATCTTCCTCGACAGCACCGGCGCCAACCTGCCCGGGAACAAGGACTTCGGGATCGGAGCGGGCGGCGACAACGCGGCCCTCGTCGCTCCTGACGGAACCGACGCCGACCGGCTCAGCTTCGGCAGCGATCCGGGTGCCGTCGTCGCCGCCCCGGCAAACGCCGGCGACACGATGAGCCGCTGCCCTGACGGCGCCTCGACCTGGGCCGTCGGCAGCGCAACGCTCGGCGCGACGAACGTCTGCGGCCCGGCAGGGAACCCTGCGGACACGAGCGTCAAGATCAACGAGGTCGATCGCACGAACGGGATCGTCGAGCTGAAGAACACGAGCACGACTGCGTCCGCCGACGTCAACGGCTTCAAGCTGAGCGACAACGCGGCGCAGGCGCTGACGATCGCTTCGACGAACACCGCAGTCGGCGGCAGCGCCGGCACGGCGATCCCCGCCGGCGGGTACGCCGAAGTGTCCCTGGGGACGGCCCTCACCCCGTCGGCTGCGAGTGACACGGTCACCCTGGCCGACGGCACGACCACCGTCGACACGTCCGCCTGGACGGCGGCCTTCACGCCGTCGTGGGGACGCTGTCCCGACGGCTCGGGGGCCTTCTCGCAGACCGCCGCGATCACCGACGGCGCGGCCGGGACGACCGCCGGCGCGAACGCCTGCTCGTCGGGATCGACGACCGGCTACAACGCGATCCGCGTCAGCGAGATCGAGACGAACGGAGACCCGCTCGGCGACTGGATCGAGCTGACCAACACCGGCAACACCGCCATCAACATCAGCGGCCTCTACCTCGCCGACAACGGCGGCACGCAGGGCGATCCGACGATCTTCCCGACCGACTCTGGCCACTTCTGGCAGATCCCGGGCACGAATCAGATCCCGACCGACACGACGACGGCCGGCAACACGGTGCTTCCGGCGCACGGCTACCACGTCTTCTTCGAGAGCAACACCTTCCCGTTCGGGCTGGGCAACCCCGACCAGGCGCGGATCTTCTCTCCGACCAAGGCGCTGATCGACGCGACCAGCTGGCCGCTGCACGAGTCGGGGGCCACCTACGTGCGTTGCCCCGGCGTCACGCAGGGAGTCGACTTCACCGACACCGCCGACAACGCGTCGTTCATCGACTCGTCGATCTCGACTCCGAACGCGGCGAACGACTGCACGCCGCCGATCCGCATCAACGAGGTGCAGGCAAGCGATCCATCCGGCGCGCCGGACTGGGTCGAGCTCACGAACGTCGGCAGCCAGCCCGTGAACCTCAGCGGCTGGGTGATCGCCGACGACAAGGACAGCGACGGTGACGTGATTCCGAACGGGATCACCCTGAACCCCGGCGCGTTCGTCACCTTCGAGCCGAACAACGAGAACGGCCAGTTCAGCCTCACCTCTCCGGCCAGCAAGCCGTTCGGCCTCGGCGCGAGCGGCGACGAAGTGCGCGTCTACGAAGCGGGCGCCTGGAACGGCACCGCCTACGTGGCGGCCGATCTTGTCGACGCCTTCGTCTTCGAGGATGCCTCGACGAAGTCCGGCGGCGCAGTGCTGCCGCAGACGCTGCTCGCCGACGGTGTCACGAAGGCGGGCGGGCCGTGGCCGGTGAACGTCGCCCAGCCGGCCAGCCCCGAGACCTACGCCCGCTGTGCGGACGGCATCAGCCAGGTGGTCGCCGACGGCACCGGTGCCTGGTCGGTCACGAGCACTCCGACGGAGGGCGCGACGAACCAGTGCAACGGCCTCTTCACCGCTATCCCGTGGCCCGACACGCACAACGGCCAGGCCGTGACGACCGCCGACAACGTCGACCTCGGCCAGAACGTCAGCGGCCTCTACTACGTCGGCGGAAACCCGACGACGACGGCCGACGACTACATCTGGGCGATCCAGAACGGCAGCTCGGGCCTGGCCGGCGAGAACAGCGGCGATCCCGGCTCGCTCTACAAGCTCGTTCAGGACTCGAGCGGCAAATGGGGGCCGGCGCCCGGCTGGGAGTTCGGCGTGCCCGTCCGCTACCTGAACGACACGACCGGCGAGCCTGACTCCGAAGGCGTGACGGCGGTCAACGGCAAGGTCTACGTCGCGTCCGAGCGCGACAACACGAACGACACCGTCTCGAAGATCTCGGTGCTCGAGGTGAACCCCAACAACATCGTCGCCCAGAACGGTGACAAGGACGGCGACCTGAACGCCACCCACGAGTGGGATCTCGGCCCGGATCTCGGGCCCAACCCGGGCACGAACCCCGAGACCGGCCTCGACCCGAACAACCCCGGTGACGCCAACCTCGGCATCGAGGCCGTGGCGTTCGTCCCGGACTCGTATCTGACGAGCGCCGGGTTCAAGGACGAGCACACGGGCGCGACGTACAACCCGGCGAACTACCCGAGCCACATCGACGGCGGCGTGTTCTTCGTCGGCCTCGAGAAGACCGGGAAGCTCTATGGCTACGTCTTCAACAGCGACAACACGTTCACCCGCATCGCGACGGTCAGCACCGGGTTCCAGACGATCCAGGATCTGCTCTGGGATCCGTCGCAGGACGTGCTCCGCGCGACCTGCGACAACGGTTGCCAGGGCCGGAGCTCGATCCTCGCGATCGACACGAACCCCGACGCCCACCAGGGCACGTTCCAGGTCGAGACCGTGTACTCGCGTCCCACGGGCGCCACGCAGAACCTGAACAACGAGGGCTTCACGCTGGCGCCGATCTCCGAGTGCGTCAACGGCTCCCGGGCGGCCTACTGGTCGGATGACAGCGACGACGGCGGTCACTGGCTGCGCACCGCATCCGTCGACTGCACGGCAGACACGACGCCCCCGACGGTCACGGCCTCCGCGGTGCCGGCGGCGAACGCAAACGGTTGGAACAACTCGAGCGTCACCGTCTCGTTCAACTGCACCGACGCGGGCTCGGGCGTCGACACGGCCGACAGCACGCTCGCCAGCCAGGTGCTGACCGCGTCGGGAACTGCCACGGGCACCTGCATCGACAACGCGGGCAACACGGCCTCCGCGAGCTACACGGCGCAGATCGACACCGTGGCTCCGACGGTCACGCTCGCCGGAAACAAGGGCAGCTACGGGATCCTCGACACGGTCGCGATCAGCTGCACCGCCGCCGACGCCCTCTCCGGCGTCGCTTCTCCCACCTGCACGGGAGCAAACGGAGCAGCGTGGACATTCGGAGCCGGGGCGCACACGTTGAACGCACAGGCGGCCGACAAGGCCGGCAACATCGGCTCTGCGTCGACGACGTTCACGGTGACCGTGAAGCCGACCGATCTGGCGAAGCTGACGACCCAGTTCGTGACCGGCTCGGCGAAGTACGAGTCGGCGAACCCGATCAACAAGATCGCGGTCAGTCTCCTGGTCACGATCGGAACGAACGCGGTGCTCGACCTGACGCCGTCCGTCAAGCCGGCGGCAAAAGCGCAACTGCTCGCGCTCTACAAGACCGAGCTGAACGTGCTGGTCTCCTCCGGCTACCTGACCTCGGCGCAGGAGACGACCCTGCTCGGTCTCTCCGCCGCGCTCTAACCGAAGCTCGTGTCAGCGCCGCCTGCCGGTCTCGGTGGGCGGCGCTGTTACCTCCGGTCTAGGCGGCGACGGAGCCGACGAGCTGCCGCGACCAGTCGACCGCCTCGACATAGGCGGTCGTCATGGTGCTCACGTCGAGTGGGTTCGCGGAGGCCGCTGCGAAATCGCCCCGCTCGTGCGCGATCACGCGTCCGAGGAGGTCTCCGAGCGGCCCAGCGCCTGTGAGCAGCGCGTCGACGATGTCGGGCCCGATCGGGAGCTCCTCGATCACGTCGGCCAGCGGTCGGTCGGCAAGCGCGTCTGCGACCGAGAGCAGGCCGACGAGGAAAGCTCGTTCGGTGTCCTGGCCGGTCGCCTTCGCGAGGCTGCGGCACATGTGCGCGCGGAGGAGCGCCGTCGAGACGAGATCGGGCCGTCCGCTGCCTGCGTCGGAGAGAAGCAGCAACGTGACCCAGCTCCGAACCCGTCGCAGCCCGAGCAGGACGAGCGCATCGCGCAACGACACCACCGGCACGCGCAGGCCGACCGAAGCCGAGTTGATGTAGCGCAGCAGCCGGTAGCTGAGGGTCACGTCGGAGGCGATCAGCTCGCTCAGGTCGCTGAAGCTCGCTTCAGGGTCGTTCAGCTGCGCGGCGAGCTGCACGCGCATCGCCGCCTCCGTCGCGACGTGGGCGTTCGAGACCGTGCGAGGCGTGGAGAGGAAGTAGCCCTGGAAGAGGACGAAGCCGAGCGCCCTGCAGCGCTCGAGCATCTCGTAGGTCTCAACCTTCTCGGCGAGCAGCGTCACGTCGAACTGCTTCAACAGACGCACCTGCTCCTCGAGCTCCACATCGTCGTGCGCGAGGACGTCGACCTTCACGACGTGCGCCAGCTCGACGAGCGGCTCGAGCCCGGCCTCAAAGGAGAAGTCGTCGAGCGCGATCCGGTAGCCCTCCGACCGCAGCTGCGTGAGCGCCTCGATCACCGGGCGGCGGGCCTTCCCGGTTTCGAGCAGCTCGATCACCGTGCGCTCCGGAGGCAGGAGCGCCGCCAGGTCGCGGGTCATGAACGACTCGCCGACGTTCACCCAGACCGGCTGATCTCCGACGATCGTCTCGAGCCCGATATCCGTGAATGCAAGCGTCAGCGCGTGAGCCGACATCGCCGTGTCGCCGATCAGGTACTTGGCGGAAGGATCGGAGCGGTAGAGCAGCTCATAGCCGCACACCGCGAGCTCAGCGTCGTAGATCGCCTGCCGGGCGAGGCTGGTGTTCTGAAACTCCGCCACGCGCCGGATAATCGACCTCGGGGTGGGCCGATTCACCTCGAGCTCGTCGTTCTGCCGGGGAATACACTCCAACGGCGTGTCTGCCGGGGAAGTTGACGAGTATCTGCGTCGGCTCGAGGAGCCGAAACGCGGGACGCTTCAGGAGCTGCGGCGGATCATCCTCGAGATCGTCCCCGACGCAGACGAGGGGATCTCCTACCGGGTCCCAGCATTCCGGATGCGGGGCAAGGTCATCGCAGGCTTCGCGGCGTTTCAGAACCACCTGAGCTACCTGCCGTTCAGCGGCTCGGTGCTCCCGAGGCTGGCCGACGAGCTCGAGGGCTACACGAGGACGAAGAGCTCCTTGCATTTTCCAGTCGATCGTCCGTTGCCGAAGCCGCTCGTCGAGAAGCTGATCGCCACGCGTCTCGCCGAGCTCTCAGCGCGCGGCAGGTAGCTGCACCGTGACCCGGAGCCCGCCGGCGGCTCGGGGGGCCAGCGTGAGGATCCCGTTGTGCGCCTGGGCGATGCTGTTGACGATCGCCAGGCCGAGGCCGACACCGACGCCTGCGTGGTCGGTGCGTATGCGCTCGGTGCCGCGGCGAAATGGCTCCGCGAGCGTGGCGACAAGCTGGGGTGTGAGCTGCTCGCCCGTGTTCTCGACGGTGAGCGTCACGTTCCTGGGCTGAATGCTGGTCGTCACCCACAACGTGCCCTGGTCGGGGAGATTGTGAACGATCGCGTTCTGGACGAGGTTCGTCGTCAACTGCAGCAGGAGCGCATGTGAGCCGATCGTGGGCGTCAGCTCGCCGGAGGTCTCGATCGTGAGGCCCCGCTGTTCGGCAAGCGGCAGGAGCGTTTCGGTGGCTTCTTCCGCGATCAGCGACAGGTCGACCTGTTCCGGCGTGAAGGATCGCTGGTCGGCGCGGCTGAGCAGGAGCAATGCCTCGGTGAGATCGATCGCCCGGGTGTTGACCGTGCGGAGGCGGTCGACGAGCTCGTCCTTGTCGCAGTTCGGATCGTTACGGGCGACGTCGAGCATGGTCTGCGTGATCGCCAGCGGGGTGCGGAGCTCGTGGGAGGCGTTGGCGGCGAATCTCTGCTGCTCGGCGATGTGCGCTTCGAGCCGCGTGAGCATCGTGTCGAAGGCGTCCGCAAGTTCGCGGAACTCATCTGTGCGGCCCTCCAAGCTGATTCGGTGGGAGAGCGACCCGCTCGCCGCGATGCGCGTGGCGTCCGTGATTCGCGTGAGGGGGGCGAGCATCCGGCCGGCGAGGAGCCATCCTCCCGCGAGACCGACGACCAGGAGGGATGCCAGCACGATCGCCGCGATCGAGCCGAAGCCGTGCAGCGGATCGGACTGGTCGACGATGAACGACCACGATGGATGCATGTGGTAGAGCGCGCCATTCGGGATGTAGCGCAGGACGACCAGCCAGACGGCCGCCAGCATCAAGACGCCGGCGAGCATGAGGAACCCGGCGTAGCTGAGGGTGAGCTTGAGGCGAGCGCTCATTCCAGGGGCTCTATCCACGCTCTTCCCCCTCGGGGCCCGGCTCCGTGTCGATGCGGTAGCCGACGCCGGCCACGGTGGCGATGATCCAGGGCTCGCCGAGCCGCTTGCGCAGCCCCGAGACCGTGATCCGGGGCGCGTTCGTGAACGGGTCTGCGTACTCGTCCCACGCCCGTTTCAGGAGCTCCTCGGCGCTGACGACGCCGCCTTCCGCGGCGACGAGGACCTCGAGCACTGCGAACTGCTTGCGCGTCAGTGCGACGTAGCGGCCGTCGCGGTAGACCTCGCGGCGAAATGGATCGAGCCGCAGGCCTGCGATCTCCCGCACCGGCGGCCTGTTGTGCGCGCGCCTGCGGTCGAGCGCTCGGAGCCGGAGCACGAGCTCGCGAAGCTCGAACGGCTTCGTGAGGTAGTCGTCGGCGCCGAGCTCGAATCCGGTCGCCTTGTCGTCGAGCCGGTCGGCCGCGGTGAGCATGAGGATCCCCATCCCGCAGCCGGACGCGACGATGCCTTCGGCGATCTCGTCGCCCGTGGGGCCTGGGATGTCCCGGTCGAGAACGGCGATGTCGTAGGCGAACTCGTTGATGCGGAGCAGCTTCAAGGCGGTGTCGCCGTCACCGGCGATGTCGGCGGCGATCGCTTCGAGGCGTAGCCCAGCGCGGATGGCTTCTGCCATGTAGGGCTCGTCCTCCACGATCAACACACGCATGCACTGATGCTACGAGCTGGCGCCTATCGCCGGCATATCGAAATCCGGATACGTGCTGGCAACAGCGCGCTCGCTTGACTGGAGGCGTGACCTACAGCCGAGCCCGAACACCACCCCGCCGGATCCGGATTCGCTGGGCCCGGGTCGCCGGTCTGTCGGCGGCGATCGCGGCGATCGCCGCAGTCCTCGGCTTCGGGTTGCTCGCGTTGCCGAGCTCGCCGGATCCTGCGCCGATCCGCGTCGTGCGCAGCGAGCAGCTTGGCAAGGCGGTGCCGAGCACGGTGTGGCCGGCAGACGGCCAGGCGGCGCTCGTCCTGACCGGGCAGTCGAATGTTCAGGCCGGCCCGAACCAGCATCCGGCTGCGATCGCCAGCCTCGCGAAGGTGATGACAGCCTATCTCGTGCTCTGCGATCACCCGCTCGCGGACGGCCAGGACGGTCCGACGATCACGCTCACCGACGACGACGTCGCGGACACCGAGCGCCGCGCCGGACAGGACGAGTCTCTCGTGCCCATCGCGGCCGGAGAGCAGTTGACCGAACGGGAGGCGCTCGAGGCGCTGCTGCTGCCGTCGGCGAACAACATCGCGGCGGTTCTGGCGCGCTGGGACGCCGGCTCGGCAGCCCGGTTCGTGGCCCGGATGAATGCCGCGGCGCGGTCGCTCGGCATGACCCACACCCGGTACACGGACCCGAGCGGGTACGACGACGCAACGGTGTCGACAGCCGCCGATCAGGTGCGCATTGTCGATCGAGCGATGCGCGTGCCTGCCTTCGCGAGCATCGTCGCCATGCCGACCGCGACGCTGCCGGTCGCCGGCACGGTGCACAACACCGACAGATTGCTGGGGTACGACGGCTTTGTCGGCGTCAAGACCGGCTCCGATAGCGCCGCCGGAGGCTGTTTCGCCTTCCGGGCGATCCGCTGGATCGACGGCAGGCAGACGACGATTACCGGCGTCGTCTTGGGACAGCCCGGCGACGACAGAGTCGAGGCAGGCCTCGTCGCCGCCGACGCCATCGTCAACCGCATCGCCGGCCAGCGGGTCGCGTCTGATCTTCCGCAACGAGCCCCGGGGAGCGGAAGCCCTCCGTTAAGGCTGCGCGCTCCGCGCGGAGCCGGTGTCAACGCAATCACCACACGCTGGGAGAAACCATGAGGAACACGCTCTGGCCGCTGGCCGCCCTTGCCACGCTCGTCCTGATCGCAGCCGGCTGTTCGAACGCACCTGCCGGAAACGGCGGCAGCACCACCGGCACCACCTCCGTTCATGCGAAGGCGGTGAAGTTCTCCGAGTGCATGCGCGCACACGGGGTGGCCGCGTTTCCGGATCCGGACGCCTCCGGCCAGTTGACCATCGATGCGGTTGCGAACGGCTCGTCGGTGGACACGAGCTCGCCGGTCTTCGAGCAGGCCCTCAGCGCGTGCAAGCACCTGGAGCCGGCGGGATTCACCGGTACCAAGGTGACGTCAAAGCAGAGGACGGCGCGCCTTGAGTTTGCCCAGTGCGTCCGTCGTAACGGTGTGCCGGACTTCCCCGACCCAACTCCAGATGGGCCCCTGATCGACACGAACCGAATCCCATCCACGTCGACGCCGAATGGGATGAGCGACCTCAACGCCGCGACGCAGAAATGCGGCCAGTACGCCTCCGCAGCCGGCGTGACGGGGAACCGGTGATCGGCAAGGCCGCGGCGGTTGTCCTTGCCGCCGCAGCTGCCACCGGCGCCGTGATCCTCGCCTCAGGCGCCAGGGACGCGGCCCCTGCAACGGAGCAGCCCACATTCAGCACCGCGACGGTCGAACGGGGAGAGCTCTCGGATCGGGTCTCTCAATCCGGGACACTGACCTACCGGGCGCGCTCGGACGGGTCGCCCTATTCCGTGATCAACCAGGCCCTCGGGATCTACAGCAAGCTGCCGAGCGGCGGCGACCGGATCGACTGCGGCGAGGTGCTCTACCGGGTGAGCGACAACCCCGTGCTGCTGCTGTGCGGCTCGACGCCCGCGTATCGCTCGCTGGCGAAAGGGGACAGCGGGCCTGATGTCGCCGAGCTGAACGCGAACCTGGTGCATCTTGGATACGCGACCCGTAGGCAGATCGGGCCGTCCCTTCAGGACTTCGGCTCCGAGACGGAGTCGGCGCTTGAGAAGCTGCAGGCCAAGCTGGGCGAGGCCCAGACCGGGTTGCTGCCGCTCGGTCGCGCAGTGTTTCTGCCCGAGCCGGTGCGGGTCGCGGAGGTGGCAGGCCAGCTCGGTGGGTCAGCCCAACCAGGTTCCCAGGTTCTGTCCGCCACATCCGACACGCTCGAGGTGCAGTTGAGCCTCGATCCGTCGCAGCAGGATCAGGTGAAGGCGGGCGACCGGACGCAGATCACCCTGCCGGGCAACACGGTGGTGGCGGGAAAGGTCGACCGGCTCGGGAGAGTCGCGCAGGCCCCTGCCGGCCAGAGCTCGAACGCCGGTAGTGCGACCATCACTGCCTCGATCAGCCTCGACCGCCCACAACAGGCGCGTGGGCTCGACCAGGCTCCGGTGCAGGTCGAGATCACGACCAGGGCGATCGAGAACGTCCTGAGCGTGCCGGTCACTGCGATCGTCGGGAGCTCCGAAGGTGGCTTCGCCGTCGAGGCCGTGCGGGCCGGCGGGCGCCGTGACCTCGTATCGGTGAAGCTGGGCCTGACCGACTCCGCCGACGGGCGAGTCCAGGTTGCCGGCGATCTTCGTGCCGGGGATCGAGTCGTCGTGGGCTCCTCGTGAGCGGTGAGACAGTTCTGGAGCTCGCCGGAGTGACCAAGGTGTACGGCGAGGAGCCGCCGGTGCACGCGCTCCGGGGCGTGTCTCTCTCCGTCCGGCGGGGCGAGCTGGTGGCGATCGTCGGGCCGTCCGGGTCGGGCAAGTCCACGCTCCTGCACGTGATCGGGACGCTCGAGCAACCGAGCAGCGGCATCGTCCGGATCGGCGGGGTCGACGCCGCAGGATTGAGCGATCGCGAGCTCTCCCAGCTTCGGGCCCGCGAGATCGGCTTCGTCTTCCAGCAGTTCTTCCTGGCCGAGCACGCGACGGCGAGAGAGAACGTCGCCGACGGGCTGCTCTACGCCGGCGTCTCCGCCTCGGAGCGGCACCGGCGGGCAGACGAGGCGCTCGAGCGGGTCGGGCTCGCCGAGCGCGCGAGCTTCAAGCCGAGCAAGCTCTCGGGAGGGGAGCGGCAACGGGTTGCAATTGCGCGCGCGCTCGTCGGGCAGCCGGCGATCGTGCTCGCCGACGAGCCGACCGGGAATCTCGACAGCGGAAACGGCGCATCGATCGTGGAGCTGATCCGCGAGCTGAACGCGTCAGGCGCCACGATCATCGTGATCACCCACGACACGAGCCTCGCCGCTCAGCTGCCTCGCCAGATTCGCGTCCTCGATGGCCAGGTCGTCTCCGATCTGGCGAAGGCAGAAGGGTCGTGAGCGCCGATCGCGGACGCCTGGAGCCGAGTGACTGGCTGCGGGTGGCGAGCGTGGGCCTGCGTGCCCGGCCGCTTCGAGCCGCGCTGTCCGCGCTCGGAATCGCGATCGGGACGGCGGCGATCGTTGGCGTCCTCGGGTTGTCCTCGTCCTCGCAGGCTGGGCTGATTGCCGAGATCAACAAGCTCGGGACGAACCTGCTGACGGTCGAGGCAGGGCAGAAACTGACTGGTGGGCCCGCGCAACTGCCGCGCGAGGCGCCGGCGCGGCTGACGCTGCTGGACGACGTCCACCAGGTGGCTGACACGGCGCTGATGCAGGAGATGTACGTCTACCGGAGCTCGATCGTCCCGGTCGGCGAGACGGGCGGCATCCAGGTGCGGGCGACGAGCCTCAACCTGCTCTCGGTGCTCGGAACCGGCATCGCGCGCGGCGAGTGGCTCAACGCGGGCACCGCCCGCGAGCCGGTCGCGGTGCTCGGAGCGCTCGCCGCTCAACAACTCGGGATCGACCAGATCCAGCCCGGCGAGCAGATCTGGCTGGGCGGCCAATGGTTCAGCCTCGCAGGCATCCTGCAACCATCGCCGCTGACGCCGGAGATCGATGTCAGCGCCCTGATCGGGTATCCCGCCGCCGAGCGCTACCTCGGCTACGTCAGCATCGTCGACGGCGAGCAAGCAGCGGGCCCGCCGAGCACGATCTACATTCGCGCCGCCACGGGTCACGAGGCTGCTGTGCAGTCGCTGCTCGGGCAGACCGCCGACCCGTCCGCACCGTATGAGGTGAACGTGAGCCAGCCATCCGACGTGCTCACCGCCCGGGCTGCAGCGGCGGGGGCATTCGACAGCCTCTTTCTCGGGCTCGGGGTGGTGGCATTGATCGTGGGTGCCGTCGGCGTCGCGAACATCATGATCATCTCGGTGCTCGAACGCCGCAGCGAAATTGGCCTTCGTCGAGCGTTGGGGGCGACGAAGGCCCAGATCCGGACGCAGTTCCTCGCCGAGTCGATCCTGCTCGCCGCGATCGGCGGCGTCGTGGGCGTGCTGGCCGGAGCAGCCGCGACGGCGGTCTACGCGAGCTCGAAGAGCTGGGACGTCGTGATCCCGTTCGAGGCGTGGTCGGGCGGCATCGTCTCGGCGATCCTGATCGGCGCGCTCGCCGGCCTGATGCCTGCCGTTCGAGCCTCTCGGCTGCCGCCGACCGTGGCCTTGCGAACGGTCTGAACCGCGCGTGTTTCGCCGCTTGCGGCGTTCAGGTCGGCATCAGGCGGGCTTCGCTACCGTCGAAATCGCATGCTCGCTCTCTCTTCTGCGGCTCCGGGCAGGTCGACTGTCCGCCAGATGCTGAACAAGGTGCCGGAGGTGACGCTCTATTTCTGGCTGATCAAGTGCCTCTGCACGACGATCGGCGAGACCCTCTCGGACAACCTCACCTCGAGCTGGGCGGGCGGCGAGAACGCCGGCGTTCACGCCCTCGACTCGGCGTCCCTGAAGGTGATGCTGATCACGATCGGGGTGCTTGCGATCCTGCTCGCGATCCAGTTCACCCGCAAGGAGTACGTCGCGACGATCTACTGGGCCAACATCGTCGTGATCAGCCTGGTCGGAACCCAGATCACCGACCAGTTCGAGGGGAACGGCGACCAGCCCAACAACATGTGGGCGATCACGATCGTCTCGGTCACGCTGCTGGCGCTGGTCTTCTTCGCCTGGTGGTTCGTCGAGCGGACCCTGTCGATGCACTCGATCCGGACCGTTCGCCGCGAGCTCTTCTACTGGCTGGCGATCCTCGTCACGTTCGCCACGGGCACCGCCGTCGGCGACCTGATCGCGGAGAAGTTCAGCCTCGGCTACCTGACGACCCTGCTCCTCTTCGTCGCGGTGATCGCCGTGATCGCCGCAGCCTGGAAGCTCACCAACATCGATGGCGTCCTGGCGTTCTGGCTCGCGTACATCATGACCCGCCCGCTGGGAGCATCGACCGGTGACTTCCTCTCCCAGAAGGGGAACCAGGGCCTGAACCTGGGGACGTCCGGCACGAGCTACCTCTTCCTCGCGGTGATCATCTGCCTGGTGGCGTTCCTGCAGGTCAAGAAGCCCGACATCACCCCGGTCGAGCTCGTGAACGCGGACCCGATCCATCACGTGCACCTCCCTCATCTCCACCCTGAAGGCGAACCGGCGCCTCAGGAATGAGCTTCGCCGCGGGGTGCCCCCTCCGTGCCGTTCGACGAAGAGGGGTTTAGGTGAGTGGTCCGTCTGGGAAGCCCTCGGTTCAAGATGCGGCCGAAGAGGACGTCGATTGGCGCGGCCACCGGTGACGAGTCGGGACTTCCATCGGAAGCCGAGATCATTCGTGAGGCCCCTGCACGTTTCTCGCTGTACTACTTCGCGCAGGAACGGAGCTTCGTCGGCGGCCTCGGGCTCGGGGACGATTTCGTTGCCGGGTATCTGGATGGCTCAGCGGGAGCTGCGCTCGAGTTGAGCGTTGCGCGCCGTGAGCTCTGGTCGGGCGGGGAACGGCTCGCCGCATTTGCGTTCGGGTGGTCCTGGGGCCGCGCCGACTTGCTCGGTCACCGGCCCTGCGCTGGTCAGATCGAGCGCTGGCTCGCCGGACGCGTGGCCTTTCCGAATCTCGAGCCTCAGTAGTCGAGGGGCTCCCGGCAGCTCGTGCGCTGCCCGTCCCGGAGCCTGAATACTCCGCGGGTGCGCACAGCATGGCTCTTCGCCCTGGTGGCTGCTGCTCTCGTCGCGGCGGGGGCAGGGACAGCAGGCTCGCGCTCGCAAGCCGCCGCTTGCGCTCCCGCGCGGGCGCAGCCCTCCTACACGGCGTCCGTCGCGCGCGCTGTCGCATCGAACCGTGACCTCTGGGGCGAGCAGCTGCTCCGCAGCTCCGGCGGGCCGACGCTCGCGGCGGCGAGCAGTCACCTCGCGCCGCTCACCCAGGGACTGCAGTGGCAGGGGCAGCCGCTGACGGCGAGTGGCGTCTACTACCTGCCGTTCTCGTTCCCGTTCACGTCGCATGGCTCAACCGTGTTCGCCCTGCACGCGGCGGACGGCAGCGAGATCCTGACCCGCAGGTTCAATGGGCCGTCGCTCACGATCGACGTCGGCGACGGCACCGAGCGCTACGGCTCGTGCGAGTCTCGCCTGAGCCCGGCGCGCCTGGCCGACGGATACCTGCCGATCCTCGACACGGCCTACGAGGACCTGCACGGCGTCCACTACAGCCAGGAGTCGTTCGTCGGCCGCGTGAACGGCAATGCCGGCACGCGGTCTGTGATCAGCTTCGTGCGGCTCACCGTCGACGCGCGCCACGCACGCGCCGATGCAACCGTGCGTCTCGTGCCCTCGGAGCACCTGGTGCGCTCCGGGCCGGATCGCCTCTCGCTCGGCCGCAGCACCAGGCTGATCGTCAGCCGTGGAGCGCAGCTCGCGGGTGGCATCGCCGCCTTCCACATCCCGGCAGGGACACGGACGACGATCTACGCCGAGTGGCTGCACGCGCCGTCGGTCGCCCCGCACGTCCACGCGAGCGCGGCGGCCTACCGCCGAGCGCGCAAGACGGTGGTCGGCTTCTGGGAGTCGAAGCTGGCGGCCGGCGCGACGATCGACGTGCCGGAGCCGGCGGTCGAGGACGCGATCGACGGCGTGCTCGCGCAGGTGCTCGCGTACGGCTGGCGCTACAGCATCGGCAACCCGTACGAGGAGCTGTCGTACGACGAGTCGCTCGACGCGGCCGAGGTCGCCACCGAGCTCGGCTACGCGCCGGTTGCGAAGTCGATCCTCCAGTTCGCGCTCGAACGGATGCGGCAGCGCCCCTGGCGCTTCACGGCCTTCCGCGGAGCGCACATCCTCTCGACCGCCGCGCTCTATGTCCGGCTCAGCGGCGACCACGCGTTTCTGCGCGCCGCGACTCCCGAGCTCGCGCACCTCGTCGATCGCATCGCTGCCCGCCAGGGCAAGGGCGGCAGCCTGCTGCCCGAGCCGCTCTCGACCGACCTCGAGGGCCACGACGTCGACAGCGTCTCGGGCCAGATCGAGGCAGTCCAGGGGCTGCTCGCGCTGGCGCGCGTGTGGAGAGCGGCCGGGGACACTGCGCACGCGGCGCGGGCGCGGCTGCTCGCGTCGAGCATCGACCGCGCGCTCCGTCCCGCCGTGGCACGCGCCACGGTCCGTCTGGCGGACGGCTCGCTCTTCGTCCCGGACCAGCTCCCGCAGAAGCCGTTCTCGCGTCTCACCGCGACGAAGGACGGCTCGTACTGGAACCTGATCATGCCGTCCGCGTTCGCGTCGGGCTGGTTTCCAGCCGGGACGGCGACGACGGAGGGGATCCTGCGCTACCTGCTCGGCCACGGCTCGCGCCTGCTCGGCCTGCCGCGCACCTACGCGCACAGCGTCTACGGCCAGGAGCCCGGCGCCGGAGTCGCCCCGGTCTACCAGCTCGGCGTGTCGCGCTTCCTGGCCGCAGAGGATAAGCCCGGCCTGCTCGACGTCAGCCTCTACGGGCTGCTCGCCGCCGGGCTGACACGGGGCACCTACATCTCGGGCGAGGCGGTGTCGCTGCTCCCGGTGAAGGGCGCCTACGACCGCGCGATGTTCATGCCGCCGAACACCGGCGCCAACGCGTCCTTCCTCGGCACCGTCCGCGAGCTGCTCGTCCACGAACGCCTCGGCTCTGGCGGGGCGCCCGCGGGCCTCGAGCTCGCGTTCTCGACGCCGCGCGCCTGGCTCGCGCCGGGAAAGCGGATCGAGGTGAAGGGCATGCCGACGAGCTTCGGAAAGGTGTCGTACTCGCTCGTGCGGCAGGGCTCGAACATCGACGGCCGGCTCGTGCTGCCGCCCGGGTGCCGCTGCCAGTTGCGGCTGCGCGTTCCCGCCGGCGAGCGGGTCGCCGCCGCTTCGGTTGGCGGAACCCGTGTTGCCGTCGACCGGTCGGGGACGATCAGTCTCGGCTCCCGCCACGGTGTGCTCGAGCTCCAGGCGACGGTGCAGAGAGCTCGCTGAGCTGAAACACGCATTAACCCGCAGCTTCCTGCTATAACCAGCAGCGTGCTGACCGCTGAGCGCAGGCAGGCGATCCTCGCGCGGGTCGAGCGCGAGGGGAGAGTTGTCGCCTCCGAGCTCGTGACGAGCCTCGGGGTCTCCGAGGACACCGTGCGCCGCGATCTGCGTGAGCTCGCCGAGCAAGGGCTCGTGCAGCGCGTCCACGGTGGAGCGCTTGCCGCCGCGCCCGCGGCCGGCTCGTTTGCGCAGCGGCTCGAGGTCTCGCACGAGGCGAAGGCCGCGCTCGCTGAGGCGGCGCTGCCCCTGCTGGCGGGCGCTCGGGTGATCGTTCTCGACGGAGGCACGACCACGCTGGAGCTGGCCCGCCGCCTCCCTCTGCTCTACCACGGGACCGTCGTCACGAACTCGCCGCCCGTCGCCTCGGCGCTGGCAAACCACCCGAAAGCGGAGGTCGTGCTCGTCGGCGGCCGGCTCTTGAAGGACGCGCAGGTTGCCGTTGGCGCCGCCGCCGTCGAGGCGTTCCAGACGGTGCGAGCCGACATCTGCGTGCTCGGCATCTGCTCGCTGCATCCCGACGTCGGCGTGACGACGTCTGACGACGAGGAGGCGCACGTGAAGCGCGCCATGGTCGCCTCGGCCGGCGAGGTGATCGCTCTTGCGACGGCGGACAAGCTCCGCACCGCGAGCCCGTGGGTCGTCGCCCAGCTTGCGGAGATCGACCACCTGGTCACCGACGGCGACGGTGAGCTGACACGCCCGTATACGAGCGCGGGCATCGACGTCGTGGCCGTATGACGCCGCGCCAGGCGACGTTCACGGTCTTCGCGATCAACGGCGCGATGATGGGAACCTGGGTCGCGCACATCCCATGGCTGCAAGACCACCTGGGGATCTCGAAGGCGACGCTCGGCTTGTGCCTGCTCTGCATGGCGGCGGGAGCGCTGGTCTCGATGCCGCTCACCGGCCACATCCTCGACGGCCGCCCGAGCGCCTCGGTGACGCGCGCTGCCACGTTGATCTTCTGCCTGATGCTGCCGCTGCCGCTCCTGGCCACAAGCCCTGTCATGCTCGGGGCGATCCTGTTCGTCTTCGGAGCGAGCGGTGGCGCCATGGACGTCGCGATGAACGCGCACGGCGTCGCCGTCGAACGCGAGCTGGGTAAGCCGATCATGTCGTCGCTGCACGGTGGCTGGAGTGTGGGCGGGTTCCTCGCGTCAGGTCTGGTGGCGGTCGCCGCCGCCGCAGGACTCGAGCCGCGGCTGGAGAGCCTGTTCGTCGGGATTGCGCTCTGGGTGGCCGCGCTCTGGATCACGGGGCAGCTTGGAGCTGCGTCGGCGCACTCCGAGGCAGGGCACGGATTCGCGCTGCCCTCTCGTGCCGTGCTCCTGATCGGCGGGCTCTGCTTCCTGGCGATGACGACGGAGGGCGCGATCGGCGACTGGAGCGGGATCTACCTCCGCCACGACGCCGGCGCGAGCGCCGCCGCGGCGGCAACTGCCTTCACCGGCTTCTCCCTCGGGATGGCCGTCGCGCGACTGGGCGGCGATCTGCTGAATCAGCGCCTCGGCGCCGGGCCGCTGATTCGCGGCGGCATGGCGCTCGTGGCGGTCGCGCTCGGCGGCGTGCTGCTGATCGGCGAGACGGTGCCTGCCGTGCTCGGGTTCGCGATCTGCGGTCTCGGGATCGCGAACGCCGTGCCGCTCCTCTTCAGCGCGGCGGGACGGCTCGATCCGCCGGGTCCATCGCTGGCCGCCACCTTCACGATCGGCTACACGGGCTTCATCGTCGGCCCGCCGCTGATCGGTCTGCTCGCCGATCAGATCGGGCTCCCGAAGACGCTCGGGCTGCTCGTGATCGCGGCGCTCGCGGTCGCCACGTTGGGCGGGCTCGCGGCGTCGAAGCCGTCGAGCAGCGCGTCCGAGAACGTCAGGCCCGAACGAGAGGTCGTGGTCTAGGAGGGTCGACAGATCACTCCTTCGGGACGCATCCTGCTCGCTATGGTTGCGGAGTCAATGAAGCGCTCGATTGGGCGCTGCGTTGTCCGAGTACCTGCGGCTTAAAAGGAGCATCTGATGGCTCGTGTTTTTGTGACTGGTTCCGCCGACGGGCTGGGCTTGATCGCCGCGCGGCTGCTGGCAGATCAAGGCCACGAAGTGGTGTTGCACGCCCGGAACGAACGTCGTGCCGCCGACGCGTTCGCCGCGGTTCCCAGGGCATCGGCGGTGGTGATCGGCGACCTGTCGACGATTGCCGAGATGCGCGCGGTCGCGAAGGACGCGAACGCCACCGGCGCCTTCGACGCCGTGATTCATAACGCCGCGGTCGGCTACCGGGAGCAGCGGCGGCTGATCACCCGGGACGGGCTCTGCCACCTGTTCGCGATCAACGTGCTCGCGCCGTACCTGCTGACCGTGCTGATCGAGCTGCCGCGGCGGCTCATCTACTTGAGCTCGGGGCTGCACCGCAGCGGCAACCCGAGTCTGGACGACCTCCAGTGGGCGCAGCGGCCCTGGCACGCGATGCAGGCGTACTCGGACAGCAAGCTGTTCGACGCCGTGCTGGCCGCGGCCGTCGCGCGCTATCAGCCGGCGGTGTGTTCGAACGCCGTCGAGCCCGGTTGGGTCGCAACCAAGATGGGCGGCCCGAACGCCCCGGACGACCCGACGCTCGGAGCCACCACCCAGGCCTGGCTTGCCGTCAGCGATGACCCGGAGGCGCTCGTCTCCGGCGGCTACTTCTTTCACCAGCGCCTGAGGGAGACGAGCCCCGCGGTGCACGATCATCAGCTTCAGGACGGTTTGCTGGCGTATTGCGCCGCCGCCACGGGTGAAGCGCTCCCGTGGGCTGAGCGCAACTAAAATCGGGCCGGTGCTTGGCGCTTGGAGGCGAGAACGTCGGCCTCCGTGGGCAGATCGTCGAAGGAGACTGGACGTGAGGAACGTAGAGATCCAGAGTGGTCATTCAGCTGGTGGGTGAACGCTCGCGTTAGCTGAAGTCCCTCGTATGCGACCGAGCTTCCTCATCTCCGCATTCCTTGTCGCCCTGATCCTGGGGAGCTTCGCGTCGGCAACCGGCGCCGCAACGTCACCGCTTGCGGCGAAGCGTGAACAGGCCAAGCAGGTGATTGCTCAGATCGATGCGATCGACGAGCAGCTGAGCGTGATCACCGAGCGCTACGACTCCGCGAACGTCGCGCTCACCACGCTGCGCCACCGGGTGACGGCGGAGCGCCGTTCGCTCGCCGCTGCGCAAACGCAGTATCGACTGGCGCAAAAGCAAGAGGCAAGGCTCCTGTTCGCGCTCTACACAGACCCCCGGCCGTCGGAGCTCGACGTGATTCTCGGCACGACGCGACTGTCCGACTTGCTGGGTGTCTCGCAGGCAGAGACCGCGATCAGCCGCGAAGAGACCCGAATCGCGACGGCGGCGACAGTCGCACGACGCAACGTCCAGATCCGGCTGAAAGCCGTGGAGGCCGATCGTGCCGCCACGGCGTCCACCGTGCACGAGCTCGGGCAGGAACGCGCTCAGATCGGGCAGGGGCTCGCCCGCCGTCGCGCCCTGCTCTCATCGGTGCAGAGCCAGATCAGTCAGATCGAAGCGCGCCAGCGGGCTCGCCAGGAGCGGCTCGCAGCAGAAGCCCGGGCGCGACTCGCCGCCCAGCGCGCGCTGCTCCTCCGGCGCGCAGCCGAGCAGGAGGCGAAGGCTCGTCGCGCGCAAGCCGAAAAGAAGCAGGAAGAGATCGCGGCCCAGCGAGCTGCTGCCGCGACAACCACGACGACAACCGTCGCGACCACGACGACGTCATCCGCGCAGACAACGACGACACCGGTCACCTCCGTCGCGGGCACGACAACCGACCCGGCAAACACGACCACGCCGACGACGCCAACGCCCGAGGTGCTGCCCGGCGGCCATCCAGAGGCGGCGACGATCGGCCTTCAGTACATCGGCGTTCCGTACCTCTGGGGCGGGTCGACTCCGAGCGGTTTCGACTGCTCCGGCCTGGTCAGCTATGTCTTCGCCCAGCTCGGGATCCAGCTTCCGCACTCTGCCGCCGACCAATACGGATACGGCGTCGACGTGCCGCGTGCCGATCTCCAGCCCGGCGACCTCGTCTTCTTCGACGACCTGAACCACGTCGGCATCTACATCGGCAACAACGAGATCGTGAACGCGCCGGACACCGGAAGCTTCGTCCGCATCGACAGCCTCTCCGAGCCCTGGTACGCAACGCGGTATGTCGGCGCGCGTCGCGTCTAGGCCCTGCGTGCTGGCCGATGCTTGATGCTTGACATCGTGAGCGGGCTGCGATAGATCTTTTTATCTACATATCTAGATAAAGGGAGAATGATCGAGTTGCACTTGAAAGCCCCACTCACGGACAGCGCCGGCGTTGCGCGGGCTCACGCCGTCACGGTGGTGGCGAAATGATCTGGGTCGGCTGGCGCCAGCAGCGGCTCGAGACGCTGGTCGCTGCGGCGATGCTCGTCCTCCTCGCGGCCGTTGCGATCCCGGTGGGCCTGCACATGGCCTCCGTCTACGCGCACGAAGACCTCGGCGCCTGCGCTGCCAATGTGACGCCCGGCCCGTGCAACGGCTCGGTCGCCTCATTCCTGGTGCGCTTCAGCTCCGTCAACCTGCTGTTCGTCTGGTCGACGCTCGTGCCGGCGCTGGCGGCGATCCTGCTCGCGGCGCCCTTCGTGCTCGATCTCGACAACGGGACGTACCGTCTCTCCTGGACGCAGAGCATCACGCGACGCCGCTGGGTCGTCACAAAATTGACGCTCGGACTGCTCGCAACCGTCGTGGTCGCCGGTTGTCTTGCTGCGCTTGCGATGTGGCTGCGTGCGCCGCTCGACCACCTGAACGGCCGCATGGACGCGAACGACTACGACGCCGAGGGGATCGTGCCGATCGCTGACGCACTGTTCGTGTTCGGGGTCGCGGTCGCGCTCGGAGCGTTGTGGCGGCGAGCGGTTCCCGCGTTGCTCGTCTCGTTTGTGGTCTACGTGATCGGGCGGTCGTTCATGGACAGCTTGTTGCGCCAACGGCTGCTCGCCCCCGTCAAGACCACCTGGCTCGAGCGGAGCGGGGGCGGCCCGAACCTGAACCAGGCCCTGGTGATCAACCAGTTCATCAGCGACAAGAGCGGCCACCGGATCGCGGCCGCGGTCGGGCCATGCATCAGCTCGTCGTCGTCCAGCGGGCTCCTCACGCAGACGCAGCACGTGTGCGCCCAGCCTCAGGCGCTCGGCGCGCACGTCTACATGACCGCGATCTACCAGCCGGCGAGCCGTTTCTGGGAGCTCCAGGGTGTGGAGTCCGGCATCGTCGCCGGCCTCGGCGCTCTGCTTGTGCTGCTTGCAGGGTGGTGGACGCACCAGCGGGTCGCCCGTTAGGCCGGCGTTCTCAGTTAGAGACCCGCCCCTGCGGGAATCCTTAGCGTATGAAGAGCATGCTCGAGCGGGAGCGCAAATTTTCGGTGCCGGCCGGGTTCGAATTGCCCGAGCTCGGCGAGCGGCTGAGGGAGCACACGCTGCGCTCCACGTACTTCGATACCTCCGACTATCGCCTGCTGGAAGCCGGGGTGACCCTGCGCCACCGGCTCGTCGACGGTGAGCCCGGTGGAGCGTGGCAGCTGAAGCTGCCGTCACAGGGGTTCCGGTCGGAGATCGAGGCTGAAGGCGATCGAGCCGCGATTCCGGACGAGCTGCGCGAGCTGATTGCCGTCCTCGTGCGCGATCGCGAGCTTGCTCCGGTCGCGACGCTCGTCACCGAGCGCTCCGGGCGCCTGGCGAGACGCGGCCGCGTGGTCGTGGCCGAAGTGGTTCAGGATCGCGTCACCGTCACGGCAAGCGACCCCACGAGCGGTCCGTTCACGGAAGTCGAGATCGAGTTACATGAAGCAGGCACTCCGCATGATCTCATCCGGATCGCGCGGCAGCTCCGCGCCGCGGGCGCAGGCGAGAGCGACGGTCGACCGAAGCTTGCTCGCGCGCTCCAGCTCGATCCTCGGCACCGGGAAGAGCCGGAGAACAGCGCCGGCACCGCCGGCCCGGTGCAGCTTGCGCTCGGAATGCAGCTGCAGGAGCTGATCCGGCACGATCCGGGCACGAGGCTTGGGCACGACCCTGACGAGCTTCATGACATGCGCGTCGCGGTGCGCCGCCTCCGCGCGATCCTCCGTGCCGCTCGCTCGGTCTTTCGCGGCACGTTTGCCGGCGAGACGCGAGCAGCGCTCAAGGAGCTCGGAAGCTCGCTCGGCGCTGTCCGTGACCTCGACGTGCTGATCGCGTACATACGGGCCGAGACGGCCTCTCTCCCGGCAGGCGAGCGCCCGCTGGTCGAGCCGCTCGTCGCCGTGCTCGAAGAAGAGCGAGCAGAGGCGCGTGTGGCGTTGCTCTCCGCGCTCCGCGATCCAGGCTATTTCGCCCTGCTCGACCGGCTCCAGCTTGCCGTGGGAGGCCGCGAGCTCAGCGGGAAGTCAGTCTCGCTCCAGAAGGTCGCCCGACGCGAGCATCGCAAGCTCGTGAAAGCCGTTCGCAGGCTCGACCAGAACCCGGCAGACGCGGAGCTGCACCAGATCCGGATCAAGGCCAAGCACGCCCGCTACGCCGCCGAGTTGGCCGCGACGAGTCATCCGAAGCATGTGCAGGCGTACATCAAGCGAGCGAAGGAGCTGCAGGACGTGCTCGGCACCCACCAGGACGCCGTCGTCGCCGAGCGGCGGATCAGCGACGCCGGACGCAAGGCCAAGAAGACCTCGACGGCGCTGGTCGCCGGGCGGCTCGCACAGCTCCAGGTCGAGCGGCGCAAGCAGGCACGGAAGTCCTTTCCGGACACGTGGCGCGCGCTCGCCGAGCAAGGGGACAAGACGTGGTGATCGTCTAGATGGCGCGCAGTCTCGGCACCCCCGTCGATATCGACAGCGCTGGAGAGGGCAGTAACCCAAAGAGACCGCTGGCACTCGGGGAGACACTCGCCGATCGCTACGAGCTCAGGGACGCAGCGGCCACCGGTGGGATGTCGAGCGTCTACAAGGCGTACGACCTCTTGCTCGAGCGCTGGGTAGCGCTGAAGGTGCTTCATCCCCATCTCGCAGAGGACAGCGAGTACGTCACCCGTTTCCGTCGCGAAGCGAGGGCGGTCGCCCAGCTCTCGCACCCGAATATCGTCAACGTGATCGACCGCGGCGAAGCGGACGGACGGCACTACATCGTCTACGAGCTCGTCGACGGCGAAGACCTGAGGCACCTGCTCGACCGCGAGGGCCCACTGCCGGCGTCACGCGCAATCGAGCTGGCGACGGGAATCGCTGCCGGCCTCGCCTTCGCGCACGAGCACGGGTTCGTGCATCGCGACGTGAAGCCGCAGAACATTCTCATCACCTCGACGGGAGAGGTAAAGGTGACCGACTTCGGGATCGCACGCTCACTCGATCCCGAGTCGGGCCTGACCGAGACCGGCACCGTCATCGGCACCGGCGAGTACCTCTCGCCGGAACAGGCGCAAGGCCTCCCGGTCACGCCCACGGCCGACATCTATGCGCTCGGAGTGGTGGTGTTCGAGCTCCTGGCCGGCGAGGTGCCGTTCAGGGGCGAGAGCATCGTCACCGTCGCAGCTCGGCACGCGAACGAGCCACCGCCACACCTGCTCGACCGCCGGCCTGACCTGCCGCCACGCCTCGCCGCTGCCGTCGACCGCGCGCTTGCAAAGAGCCCGGAAGACCGTTTCCCCACGATGGGCGCCTTTGCAGCGGAGCTGCGCCACTCCCTCGACGAACCGCAGGTCCGCGACGGAGAGCAAACGCTTGTCACTCCGGCGGCGCCAGTCGCATCGAGACCGCGCCGGCATTCTCACGGCCGGCGCATCCCCGCGCTCCTCGTCGTGCTCGGCTCGGTCGCCGCAGCCGTCGTGATCGCGGTGGCCCTGCTGACGACGGGCGGCCACCCGATCCGGCAACTACGAGGTGGCGCCGCCGCTGCCACCGGCTCGGCCGTCACGCTGCAGGGAATCGGAAACGACGATCCGAGCGGGCCGCCCGACACCCATGCCGATACCGCAGGCGCGGCGACCGATGGCAACCCAAAGACGTTCTGGTACACGCAGATCTACGCGAGCCCGCAGTTCGGCGGCCTGAAGCACGGCCTTGGGCTGAAGCTCGATGCGGGCCGGCAACGCGGGCTCAAACAGCTGACCGTGACCACGGACACGCCGGGATTCAAAGCGACTGTCCTGGCCGGAAACTCGGCGACCGGCAGCTTCGCCGCCGACTCGGCTAGCCGCACCGTCGCAGGTTCGACCACGTTCGCCCTCCGTGGAACGAAGGCCCGCTACTACGTGCTCTGGATCACCAGCCTTCCGCCGGGCGACAAGGCCGACGTCAACGAGGTCACGGCACGCGTCTAGCTCCGTGGTGGGGAGCTACCCGCCGCTGATCGCCGCGACGACGTCGAGGCGGGAACCGTCGCCGACGACGCTTTCGAGCGCTGCGCGCTCCCCGTCGATATAGACGTGGATGTGGGGCCTCAATTGCGGCCCCGGCTCGAGGAGACGGTCGCCGAGCCCGGGCCAGCGATCGTCCAGCTCCGCGATCGCGCCCACGACCGTCGATGCGTCGACCTCGACGCGTCGTGGCAGGTCCGGGAAGAGCGAGGTCAGCGTGGGCGGGAGGCGGAGGCTCGCCATCCGCTACGCCACGTCGGCAACGGCGACCGACCAGATGGGAGGCAGGTGACCGGCCAGCTCGGTCCAGGTGTCTCCCTCGTCGATGCTCGCGTACAGCTGTCCCGTGCTCGTCCCGAAGTACAGACCCGGCACGTCGTCATCGTCGATTGCCATCGCCGCTCGCAGGACACCCAGGTGCGCGTGCTGCGTCGGCAGGCCACGGTCGAGCTGCTGCCAGCTCCCGCCGGCGTCCCGGGTGCGCCAGACAGCTGCGTGACCTTCCGGCATGCAGCGGCCGTGGCCCGGATCGAGCGGGATCACGTAGAAGGTGTCGCGATCGTGCGGGTGCACCGCGGCAGCGAAGCCGAACTCGCTCGGCAGCCCCTCGGTGATCTCGGTCCAGGAATGGCCGGCGTCGTCGCTCCTGTGCACACCGACGTGGTTTTGCTGGTAGAGGCGGTTCCGGTCGGTCGGCGCGCGGACAAGCCGGTGCACGCAGAACCCGACCTCCTCGTGAGGCCGCGGCCAGTCGGCGCGTAGGCCGCGATTGCGCGGCGTCCAGCTCTCGCCGGCATCGGCTGTCTCGAAGGCGCCTACGCCCTGGACGATCGCGAAGAAGCTTGCATCCTCGTCGGGGTCAGGCATGAGCGCCGAGATGCCGAGATGCCCGGGCGGCTGATTGGCCGGATCGTTCCACTCCTCGCTGCCGGGCTGTCCGGCGAGGGTGCTCAAGAGCGACCAGCTCTCGCCTCCGTCGCGGCTCTCGAAGATCCCCGGCGCTTCGACGCCGGCGAGCACCCGGTCGCCCTGAACCGCGAGACTCGAGATCTTGGAGACCTTGCGCGGATCGTCGTCGCCGTAGCCGAGTCCCTCGCTCGAGAAGGCCCAGGACTCGCCGAGGTCGCTGCTGCGCCAGACGGCTGCGCCGTGCCACTCGCTCGCGCAGGCAGCGAAGATCGTCCCGGAGGCCTGGTCGTGGATCGCGTGGTAGACCGGCCAGCTCTCGCAGAACGGCCCGCGGATCTCCCAGTCCGTCCGTCCAGGATCGCTCTCGACGACAAAGAGCCCCTTCCGGGTTCCGATCAGGAGCACTGTCCGAGCCATCACACCACCTTCGATCGTTGCCTCGGCGTATTCAAACGAACGACGCGCCCTGGGTCAAAAAACTGCCTTCGGCGCTGCTGTGCGCGATTGCACAAAACCGGTGTTCCTCGATGATCTCGACGGACGCCTCGAAGAACTCGAAGAGAAGGGCGTCCGAGTTCTGCGCGAGCCGGAGCTGACGGGAAAGCGAACGGCTTGCTGCATCTCGCGACGAACAGAAAGCCCCGCTACGCGAGGCTTTGAGAGAGCCCTCTAACAGACTCGAACTGTTGACCCCCTCCTTACCATGGAGGTGCTCTACCAACTGAGCTAAGAGGGCTTGCCGGTACGGATTGTAGAGCCAGTTCGGCCTGGACGGTGCGCGACTCTCGACGCCGGCGCGATTTCGTCGATCTTGGTCGAACGCTCCCCCTAGACGTCTACCTGCGTCCCCATCAGCACGGTGCGGTCGTCCGGGAGCCCGAAGTACTCGGTTGGGCTTGCAGCGTTGCGCGCCAGCGCCAGGAACAGCCGCTTCCGCCAGCGGCTCATGCCTGGCGCGTCGGTGACGCGGATCGTGATTCGCGAGAGGAAATAGGAAGCGCCCTCCAGGTCGAGTGCGCTTGCGAGCTTGGGGTCGGCGGCGCAGGCCAGATCCAGCGCCTTTGGCAGGTTCGGCAGGTCCTGGAAGCCGAAGCGCGCCGTCAGGTGGACGATCCCGTCGCCGACGTAGCCGAGCTCGTCAAACGTCAGCTTGTCCGCAGGGGCGATATGGGGCACGTTCTCGGACTTGGCCGAGATGATCACCACGTTCTCGTGGACGATGTGATTGTGCTCGACGTTCGCACGGAGCGCGAACGGCGTCGTCTCGCTCGACGGGTGGGGGAAGACGGCAGTGCCGCGGACACGCGGCAGGTTCGAGTCGTGCAACTTGTCGACGAACTGCTGCAGCGGCCCCTCTTTGGCAGTCCGGTTTGCGGTCACGATCTCGCGGCCACGCTGCCAGGTGACCATCACGGTGAAGACCGCGAAGGCGATCAGCAACGGCAGCCACCCGCCGTGGACGATCTTCGTCAGGTTCGCGGCGAAGAACGTGACCTCGACCGTCAGGAAGACCGCCCCGGCAAGCACGAGCTTCCACCGTCCCCAATGCCAGAGCGCGCTCGCGACGGCGAGGAAGAGAATGGTGTTGATCATGAACGTGCCGGTGACGGCCACGCCGTAGGCAGTCGCGAGGCGAGCCGACGATCCGAATCCGACCGTGACGATCGCGACCGCGGCGAAGAGCGTCCAGTTGATCGCCGGAACGTAGATCTGGCCGAACTCGCGCTCGGCCGTGTGGCGAATCGTCAGACGCGGCAGGAAGCCGAGCTGCATCGCCTGCCGTGAGACGGAGAATGCGCCCGAGATCACCGCCTGCGAGGCGATGATCGTCGCGGCGGCCGCGAGCACGACCATCGGGATCCGTCCCCAGGACGGGATCAGGAGGAAGAACGGATTGGCGATCGCGGCCGGGCTGTGCAGGATCAGGCTGCCCTGACCGAGATAGTTGAGCGTCAGCGTCGGGAAGACGAGCCAAAACCAGGCACGGCTGATTGGAGCGCGTCCGAAGTGACCCATGTCCGCATAGAGCGCTTCGGCACCGGTGATCGTGAGCACGATCGCGCCCATCGCGATGAAAGTGACGTAGGGGTGGGCGACGATGAACGACGCGGCATAGCTCGGCGAGAGCGCTTCGATCACCGAGGGATCGAGGATCACCCGGTGCAACCCGGCGACGCCGATCATCGTGAACCACAGCACCATCACTGGCCCAAAGAGCCCGCCGACCCGATGCGTCCCCCAGCGCTGGATCAGGAACAGCACCGTGAGCATCGTCAGCGAGATCGGCAGCACGAGATGTCCGAGGCTCGGCTCGGCGACCTTCAGGCCCTCGACGGCCGAGAGAACCGAGATCGCAGGCGTGATCACGCTGTCGCCGTAGAAGAGCGACGCGCCGAGGACGCCGAGGGTCATGAAGGTCGCGGTGCGGGCGGCGGTGCTTCCCCAGGCGCGCTGAACGAGTGCGGTCAGGGCCATGATCCCGCCCTCTCCCTCGTTGTCGGCGCGCATGATGAACGACACGTATTTAACGGAGACGATCAGCGTGATCGACCAGAAGACGAGCGAGAGCACGCCGAACACGTCGCTGCGGCTCGGATGGACGGCTCCGTTGTCGATCGAGAAGACCGTCTGGAACGCATACAGCGGGCTCGTCCCGATATCGCCGAAGACGACGCCGATCGCGCCGATCACCAACCCGAATTTGGCGGCGCCGTGCAGCGAGCCCCGGCGCGGCGCCGGACTCGGATCAGCTCGAGGCGGCCGCTCGCTGGGCGACGGCGCGGCGAGGATCTCAGACATTGCCGCGTCTCATGCGGGCCCATGATGCCGTGCGCGTATCTCCGGTGGCGGCGGGAGGGATCGAAGAACCGCGCTACTTGATCTTCGGGAGCAGGTACTTCACGACCGGCTCGAGCTGCTCGTAGGTCAGCGACCGGTTCTTCGACTCGACCTGCAAGAACGCGCCGTCTCGGGTGTGGGCGACGATGGTGCGCCGGTAGGCCGTCGCGGTGTTCCCGTATCCCGGGAGAGCGGTGAGGCTGCAGTCGCGGGTGTCCATCACGGTCGGGGGGCACGGGTATTTCTCCGTCGAGGCAGTAGCCTCGTCGACCCACCGGTCATAGGTCGCGAGGCCGGTCTTGCCGGCGTCGATCACGACGAGGTTCTCTCCGTAGTGGCAGGTCGACTCGAACGTGGAAGCGGTGCGAGTGACGCCGGCGAGCGTGAACGAGCCGCCCGTCAACGCACCGAACTCGTGTGCCGGAAGGAGCTTCGAGCAGTCATACGCCGGTGACCCCTGGGCCGGGGCCGCTGCGTTGGCTGATTCGGTCGCCGTGGCCAGCACGAGAGCAACGAGCACGCCCAGCGCGATTCGCCCACTCATGGGCCCCATCCTCGCACAGGCAGGTTGGTCAGATGAGCTTCCGTTCGCGGTTACGGAGAGCGGATCTCGCGCTCGTACATCACCTTCAGCGCCGCCGGGATCTGCGGGTAGTCCGGCGGGGGGAGGTAGCGGAGGGTGGGGTCGTAGTTGTAGGTGCGGGTGTTGAAACCACCCATCGAGCCGCCTTTGAACGTCGCCGTCGACCCGGTGAAAGTCATGGCGCTCTTGTTCGCGGCGTTGCAAACGGGATCCGGGCTGAGGGTGCCGTCGTAGTCCGATTCCCAGCGTCCGTTCAGCGACATCGTCGCTGCGCGCCAGCTGAGCGGATTGTCGGGCTCCCAGCAGGCGATGATCACGTTCTTGGTTGCGACCGCGCCGAGCACGTCGCTGCCCGAAGCGAGGTAGCTGATGTTGCCTCCGATCACGACGTCGCCGAATGCGTAGGAGCCGTCGCCGGCGGATGCCTTCCCGCCGCCCGCTGTGTACACCGTCACCTGGCCGTTGACGACACCCGAGACGATCACGTCCTCGGTCGTGTAGATGTCCTCGCCGCCTGGGCTCAACGTGTACGTCTGAACAAACGTGCAGGTCGGCTGTTTGTATTCGACCGGGTAGTAGGTCAGCGTGCCGTTGACCGTGGCCGAGGCTTTCATGCAGCTGTACACGTCGACCGTGCCGCCGCTCTGAAACTTCAGCCACCAGGCGTTCGGGATATTGCTCGCCGGAGTCAGCGTGATGCCACTCGACGCAGCGTTCAGCTGGATTGCGCCGGTACCGCCGCCGACCGGCGCGATCTGCGGGCTCTCGCGGAGCGCTGAGAAGGTGATCGGCTCCGAGATGATCGTCCGGATCGACGGCGAGCTGTTTTTCGCATATTTCCGCGCGGGGGAGACAAGGTTGATGTTCCCGCTGTAGCTCGAGAGGACGTCCTCGGTGAAGAGGTTGGCGGATGCCGTCCAGCTGCCGGAGCCGGACTCCGAGATCGACGCAGGGTTGCCCGAGTCGTCGTCCGTCCCATAGACCCAGCCGTTCGTCGTCGCGCCGGCACCGTAGGTGATGTCGGCCGCCGAGAGCATCTGGAAGTCGCTGATCGACAGGGCGTTGACGTCCGCCTCGACCGCGCGGTACGAGGACTTGTCCGACGCGGGTGTCTGGGCGCTCGGCGCCGGCCGCCCGATCGAGATGATGCGCACGTCGTTCGCCTGCACCGGGTCGGGGAAGATCTCCAGCAGGTACTGGAAGCTCGTCCCGCTGATCGTGCGCCAGCCGGGATCGGACGTGACGTCGGCCGGATACGTCCAGGTCGCGCTGCGCGGCCAGGATGGGTTCAACGCGACGTTGGCGTTCGCGTTCGCTCCCGCGGTCGCCGGATATTGAACGCCGTTGTACGTCCGGCGAGCCTCGCCCGCTGCCACGTAATCGAGGAAGAACCCCGTGTCTTCGGTGAGATCGGCCGTGTAGACGTTCAGCCCTGCCTCGGCGGCCTCTCTCGCGTTGCTCGTGCGGACGTCGCCGCTGCTGCGGGCGCCTTCGAGCGACGTGAGGCCCATCAGGCAGACGGCGACTGTCCCGAGCAAGGCGATCAGGAACACGGCGCTGATCAAGGCGATCCCCGACTCGTCGCTGCCGATCGCGCGAAGGCTTCTCATTGCGGCGGCTGCGTCTCTCGGATCGTGGCCGTGTTGCTGTACACGGTCTGCTGTGCTGCGTGCCCGCCGCTCGTGGCGGTCAGGCTCACCTGGATCGTGCGGATGAGCCCGAGGTTCGCGGCGGACACGGGGGCGGTAACCGGGTTTCCGTCGCCGTCGTAGTAGGTAAAGCTCGCGGCGACGAGCGGCGGCGATCCGGTCGTCGTCAACCCGGCGCCGAGCAGCGTCGTCCAGCCCGTCGCCGACGGAAACGAGCCGAGCGGAAATGTCCCGGCCGCGGATGTCCAGCTCCCCCACGGGATCGTTGACGTGACCGCGGTGTACGTGTTCGTGCTGAGCACCGACTGCCGTTGCAGCGCTCCGCCCGAGAACCGGTACGCGACTTCGCGCAGGTGGAAGGCGGAGGTCGGCCCGCTCTGCGCGAAGATCGCGTCCGGCGAGTAGAAGGTGAGCGAGGTGCTGTCGGCCGAGAGCAGGCCGACACCGCCAATCGCGGGCGGCATCGTCGAGCGCAGGTCGCGCATCATCGCGTCGAGCGTCGGCCGAACCGTCGCTTGCTGGGTCAGCTGCTCGGTCGTCTGGGTGTTCCCGTTCATCAGGACGACCATCGTCCCGGTGATCGCCGCGAGCACCAGCGCCAGCATCGGCATCACGACGAGGAGCTCGGTGAGCGTGAAGCCGTCCTCCTGCCGGAGCCGCCTCGCGAGCGTGCGGATCATGGTGTGATCGTCAGCGTCGCCGACGCGGTCGAGGATGAGAATGTCTGGCCGGACGAGCTGGCGGTCGACCCCCGCGCGTCGGTCGCGCGGATCGTGAAGCCTCCTCCTTGCGGGACGATCAGCGACACCTTGCCGGTCGAATCCGTGTCGCCCCAGACGTAGACGCTCGGTGCTTTCGCGGCTCCCGTCGCGGTGCTCGAGAGCTCGACGTGCGCATCCTGAACGGCCGTCCCGTTGCGCTTCACGGTCACGGTCACCGTGCAGTTGGAGGTGACCGGGCTCGCGTACATGATCAGGTTGACGGTCTTCGTGAGATCGACGGGGTAGTTGTTCGGGACAGCCACGCTCTGTGGGGCGGCGTAGGTCATCGAAGCGGCGGTCCCCGATTCACCAGCGAACGTGTAGTTCCCGGGGAAGGTCTGAATCGTCGTGATCGCCGGCGAGACGTATCTGTTGCCAAGCTGGAGCTGATTGATCGTCGTGGACGTCGGCGACCCCACAGTCGCGGTTCCGGTGTTCCCCGCGAGACCGGCGCCCATGTAGACGGTCGTGGTAGCCGGAAACGGCGTCACGCCGTCCGACTTGTAGACATTGACCGTCGAGGCGATGCCGTTCTTGTAGACGTGAATCGTCTGCAGGTCGTCGTTGCCGGTCAGGTGGTTCACCTGCTCGAGGCTGACGGCCGGGCTACCGGTTCCGGAGTACGGGAGATCGCCCGGGTACGTGCTGTATCCGGCCGGCGACGCGGTGACGTCGTAGAAGTTCGACGTGGTCGGGTTCACGGCGAGCTCGGGGAAGATCACGGTTCCCGCTGAGCTCGTCGTGCCGGCGCGCGGCGCGCTCGGCCCGTTCGCGATGCTCACCGGGGCGTTTGCCACAGGCGGGCTCCCGGCGGCCATGTCGACGACCAGCCGGCGGATCGTGACGTACTCGGAGCCGCCGCCCGCAGCGCCTGTCAGTGCAGCGATGTTCGTCGTTTTGGTCGCGAGAACGTTTCCGTTGCCGGTGATCGTGACGACGACCCGCTTGTAGTCCGCGTAGGTCTGCGTCTTCGCTCCGTGGTCGTCGATGTAGCTGATCTGGTACGAGATCGCGACCGTCTGGCCGTTCAGCGTCGTCGGCCCGTAGAAGAGCTGGTTTGTGCTCGCGATCGTGCCGGACGGGTTTCCGCCCGGAAAGCCGACGTTGTCGTACGGCATCCCGCGAACCAGCTCGATCTTCGCCGCGGCGAGCTCATCGGCCGACGAGCGCAGCAGCGACTTCGATCCGAGCTCAGACGAGGTGAGGAGCAGCGCGGTGATCGGAGCGCCGGCAATCAGCAGCAGGACGCTCGCCATCAGCAGCTCGATGATCGTGAAGCCCTGCTCCTCATCGAGGCGATACCGGAAACGTCTGAGTGCGGCAGGTCTCAGCATCAGGGATCCGGTCGCCCTGCCTGGGAGCGACTGGTACCTCTGCTTTCGGCCCCTGCTTAGCGAGACATAAGCCCGATGGAGTGATCAGACGTCCTTCGATCCGATCGAGCGGGCTGTGATGAAAACAAGAGCTGACGCGAGCGCGGGCTTAGCCCGTGCTCGCTCGGTGCGAAGTCTTAGAGGACGAGCGCAAAAATTCTAGGATTTTTATGTGCGGGCTATCAGTGGAGGCGGGAGGATTCGAACCTCCGTAGGCTGAGCCGACGGGTTTACAGCCCGTTCCCTTTGGCCGCTCGGGCACACCTCCCGGTCGAGCGCGGGCATTGTAGCCTCAGGGGTGTGAAGAGGTTCGACGCGATCGTCATCGGTGGTGGGCCGGCAGGCTCGACGACGGCGTACCGGCTTGCCACGGCCGGCGCGTCGGTGCTGCTGGTCGACAAAGCCACCTTCCCGCGCGACAAGCCCTGCGGCGGCGGCTTGACGCTCCGCGCGGTTCGCCAGTGCCCGGTCGACCCGACGCCGGTTGTCGAGGAGCTGGTCGACACCGTCGAGCTGCGCTTCCGCTACGAGGACACGGTCGTCCGGCAAGCCCGCGAGCCGGTGATCTGGATGACGCAGCGCCGCCGTCTCGACGCCTTCCTGCTCGACCACGCCCGCGAAGCAGGCGTCGAGGTGCGCGAGGGCACCACCGTGCAAATCGAGGCAAGTAACAACTTGTTACTTGCCTCGGGGGAGAGCGTTGTCGGTGAGGTGATCGTCGGGGCCGATGGGGCGAATGGTTTGACTGCGCGGACGGTTGGGCTCGGCGAGGGGATCGTGCACGGGGTTGCCTATGAAGGCAATGTTCCGTATCCGACCCTCCCGCGTGAGCGCTACGAGCATCGCGCGGTGATCGAGCTTGCCGATATTCCGGGCGGCTACGGCTGGGTCTTTCCGAAAGGCGACCACGCGAACGTCGGAGTGGGGGCGTGGCAGAGCGAGGGGCCGAAGCTGCGCGAGTATCTCGCGCGGCTCTGCGAGGCTCACGGCCTGGAGCCCGATCAGCTCGAGTCGCTGCGCGGCCACCGGCTGCCGCTGCGCCGGCCGGGCACTCGGATCGCCGGAGAGCGAGTCCTCCTGGTCGGTGATGCCGCAGGCCTGCTCGATCCGGTCTCCGGTGACGGGATGTACGAGTGCTTCGTTTCGTCCCGAGCGGCCGAGGTGGCGATCCTCGATCTGCTTGCAGGCCGCGCTCAGACGCTCCTGCCCTACGAAGTCGCGATTGACGCGGCGCTCGGGCCTCTGCATCGCGCGTCGTGGAAGCTGAAGCACGCGCTCGACCGGTGGCCCCGGGCCTCTTGGCGCGTTGCCCGGACGCGCCTGCTCTGGCGTTCGGTCGAGCATCTGCTCGAGGGCGAGCTTGCTCATCCGGGTGAGCAGCGCGGGCTGGCCCGCGTCCCCCTGCGGGCGCTTTCACTCCTCGGGCGCTAAAGCGCCTCACCGGCGGTGCCGACACGAGTTGGGATGAATCTCGACTCGCTGCTCGCCGAGGCCGTGCGGCTCGGCGCCTCCGATATCCATCTGAAGCTGGGGCGGCCGCCGCTCGTTCGGGTCGACGGGACGATCGCTCCGCTCGACGCGAGCGCGACGCTGACCGAAGCCGATCTCGACTCGTTCGTCCGGATGCTGACCAGCCCGGCGCCCCTTCGGTACGAGCGCTTTCAGGAGACCGGCGATCTCGACCTGGCCTATACAGCCCAGGGTCTGCCGCGGTTTCGGGTCAATGTCTTCCGCCAGCGCGGTGCCACCTCGGTCGTCCTGCGTGTGATCCCGCGCGAAGCGCCCCGGATCGCCGAGCTTGGCCTGCCCGTGGCAGTCGAGCGGCTCGCCGACGAGCATCGTGGGCTCGTCCTCGTCACCGGCGCGACCGGCTCCGGCAAGACGACGACGCTCGCCGCGATGATCGACCACATCAATCGCACACGGCGCTCGCACATCGTCACGATCGAGGATCCGATCGAGGTGCTGCACGACGATCAGGAGTCGATCGTGAACCAGCGCGAGATCGGGCTCGATACCGAGAGCTTCGAGCAGGCGCTCCGCCGGGCGCTCCGCCAGGATCCCGACACGATCATGATCGGAGAGTTGCGCGATGCCGAGACGGCGCAGACCGCCCTCCAGGCCGCCGAGTCAGGGCATCTCGTCTTCTCGACGCTGCACACCGTCGACGCGGCCGAGACGATCGCGAGGCTGGTCGAGTTCTTTCCCGAGGCGAAACAGCAGCAGATCCGGTCGATCCTCGCGGGAGTTCTCCGCGGCGTCATTTCGCAACGGCTGCTGCCGGGCCTCAGCGGCGGACGCGTTGCCGTCCTCGAGCTGATGGTGAACAACGCGCGCATCGCGGATCTGATCCGTGAGGGCAGGCCTGAGGAGATTCCGGCGGCGATCGTCGAGGGCGAGTTCTTCGGGATGCAGACATTCGAGCAGGCGCTCGTCGGGAAGGTGCTCAGCGGGTCGGTCGACCGCGACGCTGCGGCCGATGCCGCAACAAATCGCCACGACTTCCTCGTCGCGCTCGAACGTCACCTCAAGGCGCAGACGGCAGAACGGGCGGCCGAGCCGGTCGCCGTCCCAGTCGAGCCGGCGGAGCCGGCCGGCAGCGGCCTCCGCGTCGCGCAGCTCTGACGAGCCGCCATTCAGCGCGGCGGCACGAGTGCCGATAAGCATCGGGTGAACGCCGCATATGCCGCCCTCGTGTTCGCGCCGGGACTCGCTGTCGGCAGCTTCCTGAACGTCGTCGCCTCGCGGCTGCCTCTCGGCCGCTCGGTGTCGCGGCCGCGCTCGGCCTGCCCGCACTGCGAAGCGCCGATCCGCTCGCGCGACAACGTTCCGGTTATCTCGTATCTGCTCCTGCGCGGCCGTTGTCGAGCCTGCAAGGCGGCGATCGGCTGGCGCTACCCGGCGGTCGAGCTCGGGACAGCAGCGCTCGCAGCCGCCTGCGCGGCGGATTTCGGACTGTCGCTCCACGCGCTCGCCGGTGCGGTCTTCTGCGCCGCGCTCGTCACGATCTCGGCGACCGACATCGAGCGGCGGATCGTTCCGAACCGCGTCGTCCTGCCGGCGACCGCCGTCGTGCTCGCGCTTCAGATCGCCTGGCGACCAAGCCTCGAATGGCCGGTCGCAGGGCTCGGGGCCGCCTCGTTCCTCTTCCTCGCCGCGCTGGCCTATCCGCGCGGGATGGGCATGGGCGATGTGAAGCTGGCGCTGCTGCTCGGCGTCGCGGTCGGGCGAGCTGTTCCGGTCGCGCTGCTCGTCGGGATGGTCGCTGCGCTCGTGCCATCGGTGATCCTGCTGGCGCGGCACGGCGCCGCGGCTCGCAAGATGGCGATTCCATTTGCGCCGTTTCTCGCTCTGGGCGGTGTCGTCGCGCTCTTCGCGGGCCGGCAGCTGATCGACTGGTATCTGACGTTCCTGTAGGGCGATGAGCGACTCCTTCATCCGCCAGGTGAACGTGCCGGAACCGGCAGAGGGCGAGCGCGCAGCGGTTCGCCCTCCCGACACCGTGAACGAGCTCGCCGAGCTGATCGCCGATCTGCTCGAGCCAACAGGGCTCGTCGCGGCCGACCGGCTCGCCGCGCTCCGCGGCAGGCTCGGGGTGTCCGAGAGCTTCGCGCAGCGGCTCCGCGACGAGGGCCTTGCCTCCGACGAGGGCGTCGCCCGCGTCTTGGCCCAGCGCCATCACCTTCAATTCGTCGACCTCGCCGCAGAGCAGATCTCGCCTGAAGCGGTCGAGGCGATTCCTGTCGCCGTGCTGCGTCGGGTAGAGGCGCTCCCCTACCGGCTCGAGGGCCGCTTGCTGCACGTCGCGATCACGAACCCCGCAGATGTCGCGGCGATCGACGAGCTCCGGCTTTCGACGAGCTATGTGATCGAGCTGGGGATCGCTCCGCGGGAGCGGCTGCTCACCGAGCTGATGACGCTGACGCGGAAGACCGACACCCTCGAGTCGCGCGTTGGTGCCGAGCTGCGAGCGATCGAGCAGGTGAAGGAGGAGGAAGAGGAGCTCGAAGACCTCGAGGCCGACGACGGCGTCTCGGACGCGCCGCTCGTTCGACTGGTCAACGCGTTGATCTTCCAGGCGGCCGAGGACGGCGCAAGCGACGTCCACGTCGAGCCTCAGGAGGACTGTTTGCTCGTCCGGTTTCGGATCGACGGCGTCCTCCAGGAGATGCAGCGGATTCCGAAGCGGCTCTCGAACGGGGTCACTACTCGTTTGAAGGTGCTTGCGAAGCTCGACATCGCTGAGCGCCGCAAGCCGCAGGATGGGCGGCTGTCGCTCAACGCGGCTGCTGCAGGGCGTGTCCTCGACATCCGGATCGCAACGCTCCCGACGGTCGAGGGCGAGTCGGTCGTGATGCGCCTGCTCGACAAGTCGCGGCGAGCGCCGACGCTCGAGGAGCTCGGGCTCTCGGAGGAGATGCGGGCCCAGCTGCGCGAGATCGTCCGGCGGCCGACCGGCGCTCTGATCGTCACCGGTCCCACCGGGTCGGGCAAGACGACCACGCTCTATGCCGCGCTCGCCGAGCTGAACCGCCCAGAGATCAACATCATCACTGTCGAGGATCCGGTCGAGTACCGGCTCGCCGGGGTGAACCAGGTTCAGATCAACACGAAGGCCGGGCTGACGTTCGCAACCGCGCTTCGCTCGATCCTCCGCTCGGATCCCGATGTCGTGATGGTCGGCGAGATCCGGGACAGCGAAACGGCGAAGATCTCGATCGAGGCGGCGCTCACCGGCCACTTCGTGCTCTCGACGCTGCACACGAACGACGCGCCGAGCACGCTCACGCGCTTGAACGAGATGGGCGTTGAGCCGTTTCTCACGGCCTCGGCCGTCTCGGCAGTGCTCGCCCAGCGTCTCGCCCGCAAGCTCTGCTCGCATTGCTGTGAGCTCTACTCGCCATCGGTCGAGGAGCTGCTCGCAGCTCGCGTCTCTCCCGACGTCGCAGCCGGGCACGACGGGGTCGTCTTCTACCGCAAGCGCGGCTGTCCGCGCTGCAACCAGACCGGGTACCGCGGCCGCGTCGGCATCTACCAGCTGCTCACGATGACCGAGGAGCTCGAGTCGCTCGCCGCGGTCAGAGCCACACGCGAGGAGATCGAGCGTGCGGCGTTGCGCGGCGGCATGCGGACGCTCTGGGACGACGGCCTCGCGAAGGTCGCCGCCGGGCTGACCTCGGTCGAAGAGCTCGCGCGCGTCTCGAACTAGCTAGGTGACGACGCAGCCGAGGTACTGCAGCGCAAGCGTTGCTTCCTGCACGAAGTGGAACGCCTCATGCGCCGTCGTGAAGCGGTACGGCCCCCGGCGGAGCGGCTCGCCGCCGCTCGCCGGCGCGACGTAGGCGTCGACGATCGTCGCTCCGGCCTCGCCGTCGTAACAGCGAAGTCGAGCGATCAGGCGGCCCTCTCGGGTCGCGTCACGGATGAACTCGGCCATTTACGCCGCGTCGCGCGCAGCCTGGACGACGATCGCCCGGTCGGCGTATCCGGCGAGCAGGGTCACGATCGTTCCTGGCCGTGTGACGACGAGCACCGATGGATCGGAGCTGCCTGGCAGCTTCAGCGCGAGCGCCTTGGCGACTGCCTCGTCGCGCACGTTCAACTTCGCGAAGCCGACGTGCGCGTTCCGGGCGCCTTCACGCGCAGCCTCAACGGCAGCAGCGTCTCCCGGCACGCCCGGCGCATAGAGAACCGCGACGACGACCCCGTGGCCGGTGAGTGCCTGACGGAGCGGGGCGGGAAGGGTCGACGCGGGGGTCGGCGCAGCAGCGGTGTGTCGCGGCCGGGCTGCAGGAACCCGCGAGTGGTGGAGAGGCGCCGCGACCGGGATGGGAGTAAGCGCGTGATGGCCGCGGAGCTCTGTGAAGCCAAGACCGCCGAGACCGGCTGCGACTGCGGCAAGCACCGTCACCTTGATCAGCGTCGGCTGCGTCATATGAGCTCAATCGGCAGCGAATCGACACTGCTTAATCGCACAAAAAGGGGGCGCGGTTTCCCGCGCCCCCTTTGTCCCCAACGTGGTGAAACGAACTACGTGGCGGTGTAACCGGCCGGGCACGTAGCGGCTGCGGCTCCGCTCCCACCCGTGATCGTTGCGCTGCCGCCGGCACCACCCGTGTAGTAGTAGGTCGACGCGCCCTGGACAGCCTGGATGCAGTAGCCGGTGCCAGTGGCGTTCGGGCCGGCCGTGACCGTCGTAGAGACGCCCGGCGCCTCGGTGCGGAGGAGGGCGCCGGTCATGCCCTGGTACTGGGTCGTCGTAGCCGAACCGTCGATGTCAGTCGCGCTTCCGGTGTTGTCCTGGTAGTAGCTCTCGGCCGCCGGAATCGCCGAGCGAACGTTCGCCGAGGCGGAGGCGCTTTCTGCCTTGCCGCGGAAGCTCAGATAGGACGGCACCGCGATGGCGACGAGGATGCCGAGGATCACGATGACGACGAGCAGCTCGATCAGGGTGAAGCCCTCCTGAGCTGCAAGCCGACTTTTGATCTTGCTGATCACGTCAATGCTCCTTGGTTAGGGGGTGACTGAAACGTCGGGTCCGGTATCGGGGACGCCGTCGCTTGCCTGCACCCTCAAAAGAGGGAGGTCCCTGCCGATTACAGGACGTTCGGGTACGTTCCGGCCGCGCAGATGCCGGCCAGGATCGTGTTCGTGCCGCCGGCTCCCCCCGTGTACGAGTAGGCCTGGCCGCCGACGACGTCCTCGAGGCAGAACCCATTGCTCGTCGAGTTCGGCCCGGCCTTTGCGTTCGGGTCGATGCCAGGAGTCTCGAGCCGGAGGTTCGCGCCGCTCAGTCCGGTGTACGTCCCGTTGCCGCCTGCCGAGTCGGCGTACCAGCTCGACGCCGCAGTGACTGCCGAGTGGACGTTTGCCTGCGCTGCGCCTTTCGCGGCGTTGATCCGGAACCCGAGGTAGGCGGGCACCGCGATCGCGACGAGGATGCTGAGGATCTGGCTCACGACGAGGAGCTCGATCAGCGTGTAGCCGTCTTCTCCGGCCAGTCGTCGCTTGATCTTGTCGATGACCATTGTGGGTCCTTGTCGGCTCGGGGCGTTCGGCCTTCGCTCGCCCGAATGAGTGACTCGTGACCTTCGGCGGAGGAAGGGACGTGCCGATACGGGCGTCTGTGGAGGCACACGTCCATTCGATCGACGCGCTGCTCGAACAGGCCGTGGCGCGTGGGGCATCGGATCTTCACGTGACGTCCGGCACCGCGCCCGCTGCCCGCGTTCGCGGCGAGCTGCGGTCGTTGGACGGCTTCGAGCCACTGGATCCGGAGTCGATCCGCACGATGCTCTACCGGATCCTCACGACCGAGCAGCAGAAGCGGCTCGAGCTCGACCGGCAGCTCGACCTCTCGTACGGCATTCCGGGCCTCGCCCGGTTCCGGATCAACGTCTTCTTCCAGCGCGAGTCGTTCGCGGCCGTCTTTCGCGTCATCCCGGACATGCTGCAGACGCTCGACGAGCTCGGCCTTCCCGACGGCCTACGCGATCTGACCAAGCTCCCGCGCGGCCTCGTTGTCGTCACAGGCCCGACCGGCTCCGGGAAGTCGACGACGCTCGCGGCGCTGATCGACGAGATCAACTGCACGCGAACCGACCACATCATCACGATCGAGGATCCGATCGAGTTCCTCCACCGCCACAAGCGCTGTGTCGTCAATCAGCGCGAGATCGGGACGGACGCGCCGAGCTTCGGCGGGGCCTTGCGAGCGGCCCTGCGGCAGGACCCGGACGTGATCCTCCTCGGCGAGATGCGCGATCTCGAGACGATCTCGACCGCGCTGACCGCCGCCGAGACCGGGCACCTGGTCTTCGGAACGCTCCACACCCAGAGCGCCTCGGGGACGATCGACCGCATGATCGACGTCTTCCCGGCGGAGCAGCAGGACCAGATTCGCGCCCAGATCGCAGGCTCGCTTCAGGGCGTCGTGACCCAGGCGCTCTTGCCGACCACGGACGGCCAGCGGCGCGTCGCGGCGCTCGAGATCCTGATCCCGGACGACGCGATCCGGAACCTGATCCGGCAGGGAAAGGTCGAGCAGATCTACTCGTACATGCAGACCGGTTCGCGCACCGGCATGCAGACGATGGAGCAGTCGCTGGCCGAGCTGGTCGCGAAAGGGGTCGTCGCGGCGGGTGAGGCAGCTTCGCGCTCGAGCCGACGCCAGGAGCTGATCGGCCTGCTCGAGCGCAGCGGCAGGTCGAGCTCACCGGCGCTCTTCGGAGGCGAGCTGCGGCTCGCTGGAGCCTGAGATGTCCGAGCAACCGTCGATCTGGAAGCGGGAGATCCACCTGACGCGGCGAGGCAGGAGCGCCGAGAAGTCGCCTGTTGCCGAGCGGCCGCTCGTCGTCTGGCCGCCGCCTGAGCTCGAGCCGGAGCCCGAGCCCGAGCACGGATGGCAGACGCCGAAACGCGAAGACCTTTGGGTCGTTCCCGATCTCGAGCCCGACACGATCGGGCCCGTCACGCGAGAGGCGGCGCCTGACCCGGCCCCGGCGGTGGTTCGCGAGCTCGCGCCGCTCTTCGTCGAGCCCGAGCCCGAGCCCGCGTCGACGCCCGACCCCGTCGGGGGATCGAAGGCAAAACGGGCGCGCGGCGTCAAGTCGACGAAGATCGTCGGGCTCCGCATCGGCTCCTCGCAACTCTCGGCCGCGCTCGTGAGCAACCACGGCTCCGCGGAGTTGCTGCGCCTTGCCAGCGCACCGCTGCAGCGAGGGATCGTGACCGCCGGAGAAGTACGCGACCCGGAGGCACTTGCCAAGGCGCTGAAGCGATTCTTCGCCCAGAACAAGCTTCCCCGCCGCGGCGTCCGGCTCGGTGTCGCGACCAACCGGATCGGCGTGCGCGTGATCGACGTTCCGGTGGCGGAAGACCCGAAGCTACTCGCGAACGCGATCCGCTTCCGCGCGCACGAAGTCGTCCCGATTCCGCTCGCTGAGGCGGTGCTCGACCATGCGCTCCTCGACGAGATCGAGGGCGACGACGGCGAGCGCCTTCATCGCGTCCTGCTCGTGTTCGCGCATCGCGAGCTCGTTGACGGCTACCTCGACGCCTGCAAGCGAGCGGGCGTAAAGCTGCTCGGGATCGACTTCGACGCCTTTGCGCTGCTTCGCGCTCTCTCGGGCCCGCCGGTTGAGCCAAACGGCCGGCAGGGCGCGCTGGTCGCGGTTGCGATCGGCCACGAGCGAACCATCTTCGCGGTCTCCGACGGCTCCGTGTGCGACTTCGCCCGCGTACTCGACTGGGGCGGCGCTTCACTTGACGCCGCGCTGGTTCGCGCGCTCAATCTGGAGCCGGAGCGGGCAGAGCAGGTGAGGAAGCTCGTGCCGCTGACCGGAGCCAGCGAGGCCGGCGGGCTGTCGCCGCTCGAGCTCGAAGCGGCTCGCGCCGCCATCTGCTCGGAGCTCCAGGTGCTCGCCCGCGAGCTGCTCTCCTCGCTCCAGTTCTACCAATCTCGCCCGGGTTCGCTGGACATCGGCGAGGTGCTGCTCACCGGCGGAACCTCCCAGCTCGCCGGCATCGAGACCGAGCTCGGCAGGCAGCTCGGTGTGACGGTGCGCATCGGGGATCCGCTTCGCAGCGTGACGACCGGCAAGCTGAAGTGGCCGGCCGACGCGGCGTCGCTCGGCATCGCAATCGGCCTCGGAATCGAGGGTTGATGCGCGCCGTCAACCTCTTGCCGCGCGAGGCAGTTCGCGAGCCGCGGAAGATCCCGAGCGCGGTGCCGCTGGTCTGCTCGCTCGCGGTGCCGGTCGTCGCGATCAGCCTCGTGATCGTCGGCTACTCGGGCGTCCACGCAGACCTGGCGGTGAAACGCGCCCAGCTTGCAGCCCTGCAGGCGAGCGCGGCGACCGCGGCGCCTGCTGTCTCGGCGGAAGCGATCACCGCGGAGAGCGGGCTCGTAAGCGAGCGAACGCAGCGCCTGGCAGCTCTTCAGGCAGCGCTCGGCAAAGAGGTTCCCTGGGACGTGACTCTTCGCGATGTCGCGCGAGTGATTCCCGCAGGCGTCTGGTTGTCGTCGCTGAACGCGTCTTCGCCCGCCCCTGCAGATGTGGTCCCCGCCCCGGACCCGGCGCCTGCCGGCTCGACAACGCCGGCAGCACCAGCACCCGCCCCCGCGCCTGCGCCGTCCAGCTCGAGCGGCGCGGCCTTCACGATGGGTGGCTTCGCATACACCAATGAAGACGTCGCGCTCCTGCTGCGGCGCCTTCAGCTCTTGCCTGCGCTCGGAGACGTGACGCTCGTCTCGACCACGCAAACGACGACGAATGACAAGACCGTGGTCCAGTTCCAGATCACGGCCGTCGTCCAGCCGCTTCCCGCAGGGAGCGCTCAGTGAGGAAGCCGATCAGCAAAGAGCGGTTTGTCCTCTACGGGGTGCCTCTGCTCGGGCTCCTGATCGGCGCGGCCGGCTACTTCGCTCTGGTCGCCCCGCAGAAGGCGACCTCCCAGCGGCTCGATGCGCAGATCCAGGTGGCCGAGTCGCGGCCGGCCGTCAAGCCCACCTCAGCGCCGAAGCAGCCCGCCATCCATGCCGCGGACATCTTCCGCCTGACGAAGGCGATGCCCGATACGGATGACGTGCCCGGGATCCTCGACAACCTCTCGCAGCTCGCGAAGTCGAGCTCGGCCACGATCCAGTCTGTTGCGCCGGCGGCGATCGTCCCGCTCACCAACGGGTACGGAGCGCTGCCCTTGAACGTCGTCGTCTCCGGGCCCTTCCCAGCAGTCTCGTCGTTCCTCGAGCGCGTGCGCCGGCAAGTCGCGCTCGGCAAATCCGACACGGTCCATGCCGACGGGCGCCTGCTCGTCGTG
>DASZPQ010000024.1:0-3912 GCA_035550275.1 Gaiellaceae bacterium
GGTCGCCGTCACCGTGCTCGCAACCGCCACCGCTGCGGCCGCAAGCGCAGCGGCGGCAAGAGCGAGCAGAATCAACAAACGCGACTTCATGCACAGGAGTCTCGACCCCCACCGTTAGAACCACGAGCAACGCCCGGTAGCAAAACGGTTAGAGCGAAAAGAGCGCCTATCCGGCCTGCGCGTAGCTCCAGTCGATCCGCTGCACGCCGAACACGCCGAGCTTGTTGGCCAGCGCGTCGGTCAGATCGAACTCACGGCCTGGGACGTACGGCCCGCGATCGATCACCCGGGTCAAGACATGCTTGCCCCGGAAGCCCACGTAGACCTGGACGCCGCACGGAAGCACCGGGTTCGCGACCCCCATGGTCGTCGCCGAGACGACCTCGCCGCAAGCTGTTTTCGTCCCGACCGCCCCGAAGCCTCCGGAGCCGGCAAGTGCCGTATAGGCGCCAACGGGCAGCGGCAGGCGGCTGCCATGCGCGTGGATGGCCGAGGAGACGGCGAGCGCCACTGCGGTCGCGAGCAAAGCCACGCCGGCCAGCGCGACTTCGCGTTGCGCCAGCTGAAGCCTCACACCGTGGCGTAGCCGAGCAGGTCGCCGAACGATTCGCGCACGAGCGAATCGAAGTTCAACGGGAGCAATCCCTCGGGGCTTGCGTAGTCACGCAGATACGTGACGATGAACCCGAGCTCGTCGTTGTCGCCGGCCTGCTCGCGCGCGATCCGTTCGAGATTCCAGATGTTCCACTGCACGGGTTGCCCGCCGAAGGTTCGGCCACGACGGCTGACGGTCTGCTCGGCGCGGCCGCCGGCCACCGAGCGGAACGGTCGCGAGATCAGGCCACTCCTCCGCTCGGGCTTGTCCTCGGACGGCGGAGCTGCCGCGACGGCGACTGGAGCGAGAACCGGTGCCTCGACTGGCTCGCGGGTGGCCCAAAGATCCGACGCCGGCGGTGCGGGGTCCGGGAGCGGCTCGGGATCCGGTGCTCCGGCATTCGCACCGAGCACGCGAACGTATGACAGGTCTTCGAACGGCAAGGGCGCCGAGGGAAGCGGCAGGGTGCTGAGAGTCGAAAGATGATCCGGGCGCGAGAGGGAGCGCTCGACCACGGCGACGACTGCCCACGCCGCGAACTCGATCAGCGCGATCAGCCACCAGGCGAGATGGTCGACGCCCGCCACCGCGGCGACGCCAACCAGCAAGACCACCCAGAGGACGAACCGTGGGCCGGGGCGACGAAACATGTTCACACCCTAATCCTCGCGCGTCGGGGGCAGTGGGCGCACCCGTAACGCCTCGGGTCGTGCCGGCACGCTCGCTATATCCGCGTCAGCGCCGTTCCTCCGGCGCCGCCCGAGCCGGGAGCGTTCCGGCTCGCGCAGCGGGTCGATCCGATGCCGCTCGAGTCGCACGGAGGACGACGTGGGCCGAAGCGCCGTGGTCAGCTCGATCGACTCCGCCGGCTCTTCGACCGGGACCTCGGCGCGTGGGATCAACAGCTGCACGGGATCGAACTCTGGCGCGGGCTCCTCGAGAGAAGCGGGCTCGAACGGCGTTCGCGCGACCGGCCAAGCGCCGACCTCGTCGGCAAGGACCCCACGCGGAGCGATCCATGTTCGCGCCTCCTCGTGCTCTTCAGGAGCCGGATAGCTGCGCCACGGCTGCTCGACGGGGCGCGGTTCCGGCAACGCCATCTGCGGAACGTAATACCTCGGAGGCAGGCCTCGGCCGTAGTGCGCTTGGTCCCGCCAGGTCACCCACTCGAGGAGGCCGACGAGCAGCCAGCCGAGCAGCATCAAGCCGGCGATCACGAGCGGACGAAGATCGCCAAAGCTGAGTGCAGCAGCGAGTGCTGCAAGAAAGAGAACCTCGAGCGCAAAGCGAAACCCGCGACGTTCGGGCATATCTCTCCTCGGGAACTAGGCCGGGTCGTCGTGCTGCGGGGACTCGGCGGACTCGAAAGCCGACGGTGTCGGCGGCGCCGCCGGAGTTGTAGGCCGCTCGGTGGCCCGAGCAGACTCGAGAATCGCAGCTGAGATCGTTCCGAGGGCATCCGGGCCGAGCCCGGCGGCCGTCAGGAGCTGCTCGGCGCCTTGCTGTGCGCGGTTGATGATCGTCGTCGCCTGAGCCCGCGCCCATTCGAGCGTCTGCTCGATCTCGGCGCGAGCAGCATTCGTCAGCTCGGTTGCCTGGTGACGCGCCTGCTCGAGCAAGCGGGCACCGCGCGCCTCTGCCTCACGCAGCTCGGCCGTGGCGTCCCGGTTTGCGTTCGCGAGGATCTCCCGCGCTTCGTTCCGGGCCGCGTTCATCACTTCGTTCCGCTGGCGCTCGGTCTCCTCCTTGTAGCGGTCGACCTCGACCTCGCGCCCGGCCAGCTCGTGCTGGCGCTTGCGAACCTCGTTCTCGGTCTTGCTGATCTGCGTCGAAGCGGCGTTCTGGGCATCGCGCTCGACGGCATCGGCAAACTCGGCGGCGACGCGAATCAGATGCAGCGCGTCCATCCGGACGGCATGGCCGCTCGGTTCGACGCTGGCCGAGCTGCCCACGGCTTGCAGCACGCGCAGCTGCGCCTGGAGCTGCAGGGCGTGCCGGCGAAATGCTTCGAACGACTCGCGGACGCGCTCGGCGTCATACCCGCCGCCAGCCGTTTGAGGCAAGTCCTCAAGCCGCGGCAGCGACGTGAGCGCCGCGAACTGGGGAGCGGATCCTGGATCGTTGGTTGCCATAGATTTTTCGGCCTAAAAAGTTGCTGCAGACGCAGTATGCCTGATCATTCGGTCGGATTAAGTCTGTTTTGCATCCTCTTTGACCGTGACCGCGATCCCGAGCTCCTTGAGCTGAGCCTCCGTGACTGTGGTCGGCGCTCCGGACATCGGATCGACGCCTGCCTGATTCTTCGGGAATGCGACCAGCTCGCGAATGTACGGCTCGTCCAGGAGCGCCATCAGCAGCCGCTCGATTCCCGACGCGATCCCGCCATGCGGCGGGGCGCCCATCGCGAGCGCGTCGAGTAGGAAGCCAAACTTCTCCCGCTGCTCCTCGGGCGAGATGTTCAGGAGGCCGAACACTTTCGCCTGCAGGTCGGGCTCGTGGATCCGGAAGGAGCCTCCTGCGATCTCGATTCCGTTCGCGACGAGATCGTAGGCGTGCGCCTTCGCCGCGCCCGGGTCGGAATCGAGCACCTTCGCCCCATCGGCGTTCGGCCGGGTGAACGGGTGGTGGACGGCGCTCCAGCGGGCCTCATCGGCGTCCCACTCGAACATGGGGAAGTCGGTGACCCACAGAAATCGCTGCGCGTCGGCGTCGATCAGCTCCAGCTCGCGGCCGAGGTGGAGCCGCAGGGCTCCCAGTACCCGCGAAACCATTGCCGGTTCGTCGGCAGCGAAGAGCAGAGTCGTCGCGGGGTCGCTATGAAGCGCCTCGAGCTCGCTCTCGGACAGGAACTTCGCAATCGGGGAGCGAACCTCCCCCGCCTCGTCGTAGACGAGATACGCAAGCCCCTTCGCGCCCCACTGTTTCGCGAGCTCCTCGAGCTTCGCAAGCTCGCCGCGGGAAAGCTCCGCAGGCACGCGCAGGAAGCGCACCACCGGCGCAGAGCCGAAAACGGCGAAGCCAGAGCCGCGAGTCGCGTCGGTCGCGTCCTCGATCTCGAGCCCGAAGCGGAGGTCCGGCTTGTCCGAGCCGTAGCGCCGGTCGGCTTCCTCCCAGGTGAGCCGCGGAAACGGCGTCGGCACCTCGACGCCGAGGATCTCCCGCCAGAGCCGTTCCACGATCCGCTCCATCAGCGCGAACAGCAGCTCCTGGTCGGGGAATGCCATCTCGACGTCGAGCTGAGTGATCTCCTGCAGACGGTCGGCGCGGAGATCCTCGTCGCGGAACACGATTGCGATCTGGTAGTAGCGCTCGAAGCC
>DASZPQ010000025.1:0-37574 GCA_035550275.1 Gaiellaceae bacterium
CACACTCCGACGGCGAGGAAGGCCGCCACACCGCCGGCAATCACCCGCAAGGCCGCACGCCGGCAGCCGATCCAGACGAGCCACGCCAGCACCGGCCACGTCAGGACCGTTGTCAGCTTCACGCCGAGCCCGACGCCGAGCGCCGCGCCCGCGAGAACGGCCTCGACGGGCCCGCCTCCGAGCAGGAAGCAGGCGGCGATCACCGGCAGGGCCGCCGCCACGAGATCGTTCTGCGCGGTCGTCGACTGGAGCGCAAACGCACCGAAGGTGGCCAGCAGCGCCGCACTGCAGGCCGCGGCTCGTTGATCGAAGCCGAGGCGCCTCGACGCTCCGTAGACCGCGACAAGCACCGCGAGCTCCGCGAGGTACTGGGGCAGCGCGTAGAGGGCGCCGCTCCCCGCTGCGACGAAGAAGAACAGGATCTCCTGCTCCGCGAGCGGCTGGAACTCGTTCATGCGCGCGGTCGGCGCGTTCGCGATCCAGTGGACGCCGCCGGCCTGCTTCCACGCTGCGGCACGGGAGAGGTGATAGGTCAGCGAATCCCAGTTGTTCGCCGGCACGACCAGGGCGAGCACGAGCTCGTAGGCGAGCGCTGCGCAGACGAGACCGAGGAACGCCAGCGTGACCGGATCGCAGGCGACAGCGCGAAGCGCGGCTCTGGCGTCTGCGAGCGACACGACTGGCTTTCCGCGGAGCCACCAGGTCGCGCCGGTGGCGGCGAGCAGGATGACCTCGGCTCCAAGGAGCCCATTGCGGGTGACGGCGTCGAACGGCGAGAGCGCCCAGGTGACGAGCGCGAGGTTCGCGACGAATGCGAGGTACCCGGCGAGCAGCGTCGAGACGAGGCTGGGAAGACCGAGACTCAGGGCCGCGAGCACGGAGGTCGCGACCGCAAGAACGATCAGGAGCGCCGTCACGACGCGTTGTCGAGCGCCTCGTTCACAAGCCCGTCGGCGCGTGTGTTGCGCTCCCGGCGAACGTGGCGATATTCGACGCTGTCGAGCTGCCGCCCGAGCCGCGAGGCCTGGAGCGAAAGCTCACGGAGCGCCTCGTTCTTGATCTTGTACTCGCCGCGCATCTGCTTCACGAGCAGCTCCGAGTCCGAGACGACCTCCAGCTCGGTCACGCCGAGCTGGATCGCGGTCTCGAGACCGGCGACGAGCGCGCTGTACTCCGCGACGTTGTTCGTGGCGATCCCGATCGCCTCTCCTCGAGACGCGAACACCGTCCCGTCCTCGTCCTCGAGCACGAAACCGTAGGCCGCCGGCCCCGGGTTGCCTCGTGAGCCGCCGTCGGTGAAGAGCCGCGCTTTCACAGCAGCGGATAGATGTCGAAGGCCGGCTCTTCGTAGGGATGGGCGGCCCGCAGGCCGGCCACGACTTCTTCCTGGCGCTCTTCGGGGAAGACGGTTTCCAGCCGCAGCTCCGCGACGCGCTCCTCCACCCCGGTCGCGCCGACCGCGGGGCTTGCGCCCGGGAGCGCGCGGAACGTCCCCGTGCCCTCGGCGTACCAGGAGCAACGCTCGTAGTCGCCGATCCGGCCGCCTCCGGCAGCGAAGACGGCCTCGCGCACGTCGTCGAGCGCCTCTGCCGGCACGAAGACGACGAGCTTCCGGTTCATTCGGCGTTGTCGATCTGCGCGCGCTGGAGCTTGCCGGAGTAGTCGACGTAAATCGACTTCCACTCGGTGAACACGTCGAGCGCGGCCTGTCCGGCCTCGCGGTGGCCGTTCCCGGTCGCCTTCACGCCGCCGAACGGCAAGTGAACCTCGGCGCCGGTCGTGCCGGCATTGATGTACGTGATCCCGGCCTGGAGGTCGCGCATGGCCCGGAACGCCCGGTTCACGTCGCGGGTGAAGATCGAGGACGAGAGGCCGTACTGCACGGAGTTGGCGGCCGCGACCGCCTCCTCGAAGCTCTGCGCGGGGATCAAGGCGGTCGTCGGGCCGAAGATCTCCTCCTGCGCGATCCGCATCTGGGCGTCGACGTCGGCGAAGACGGTCGGCCGGTAGTAGAAGCCGGGGCCATCTGCGATCTCGCCGCCTGTGAGCAGCTTGGCGCCTTCGTCGCGGCCGACCTGCGTATAGGCGTGGATCTTCTCGAGCGCGGCGTGGTTGATCACCGGCCCGACGTCGGTGTCGTCCTCCCAGCCCGGCCCGAGGCGCAGCTTCTCCGCGGCAGCGACCAGTTTCGACTGCAGCTCGCCGTAGACCGCCTCGTGGACGATCACACGCGACGCCGCCGTGCAGCGCTGCCCGCTCGTCCCGAACGCCGACCAGACGATCCCGTCGACCGCGAGATCGACATCGGCGTCGTCCATGACGATGATCGCGTTCTTCCCGCCGAGCTCGAGATGAACGTGCTTCAGGTTGTCGGCGGCCGCCTTCGTGACCGCCACACCCGTCTCGCGCGAGCCGGTGAAGGTGATGATCGGGACATCCGGGTGCCGGACGAGCGCGTCGCCGGCGTCCTCGCCGTACCCGTGGACGATGTTCACGACGCCTGAGGGAAGGCCGGCCGCGATCAGCAGCTCGACGAATCTCTCCGCAAGCAGCGGCGTGTCTTCAGCCGGCTTCAGCACCACGGTGTTGCCGCAGACGAGCGCCGGCGCCAGCTTCCAGCTTGGAATGGCAATCGGAAAGTTCCAGGGCGTGATCGCGCCGACGACGCCGACCGGCATCCGCACGCTCATCATGAACTTGTCGCGCAGCTCGCTCGGAGTCGTCTGCCCGTGGAGCCGCCGCCCCTCGCCGCCCATGTAGAGGCTCATGTCGATCGCCTCCTGCACATCTCCCCCGGCCTCGGCCTTGACCTTCCCCATCTCGCGGGTCATCAGGTCGGTCAGCTCGGTCTTCGCCTCGCGCAGCAGCTCGGCGAAGCGGAAGAGAATCGCGCCGCGCTCGGGGGCCGGGACGAGGCGCCAGTCCAGCCAGGCTTCCTTCGCCGCAGCGACCGCGCGATCCACATCGGCAGCTCCGGAGCGCGGGAAGGTGCCGAGCGACTCGCCCGTGGCGGGCATCGTCGAGACGAACGTCTCGCCACCCGCCGCATCGACCCACCGGCCGTCGATGAAGTTCTGGAACGCGGTCGTGCTCACTCGGGCAAATCGGTCTTCGGAAAGGTTCCCGCGGCCCGCTTGCGCCGGCGATCGCGTGTCTCGCGCTGCTCCGCGATCTCCGGCGACGGCTCACCCTGGCGCCGGTCGGGGCCCGCGCGGCGGTCGATGATCACCGACACGTTCGGATTGTCCGCGTAGTACTTGGTCAGCTGCTCGTAGAGCTGATCTTCGAGCTCTGGGGGGACGACGCAGTAGATCACGGTGCTGAGTCTAGATCCGCGCGATATCGGGGACGATCCGGCCTTCGTCGACCATGTGCGCATTCCACTCCACGAACGACTCTTCGAGCTCCGAGAGATCGTGGCCGCGCTCCTCGAGCCGAACAGGTGCGCCCGAGTCCGAGGCGATGCGGTACTGGTACCAGGAGATCTCCCAGGCGATCGTCAGGACGACGTCCGCGGTCACCCCCGAGAGCGGGATCACTGACACTTTCGGCATCCCGAGGCTCTTCGCGATCCCGCCGACGGTGCGGCGGAACTGTGACGCATTGAAGAGATTCGCGGCCTCGACGATCGCGAGCTCCGACTCCGAGAGCCGGCGCAGGATCGGCTCGCTCGCGACCGGCTCCTCGGCGGGCAGCCGCGGCATCCCCAAGACGGATGCGAGCGAGAACTTCTTCTTGCGGCGCTCCATCTGGATCGTCGGCGTCGTCGGCGAGCCCTCCTTCAGCCAGCCGGAGTCGGTCGCGATCTCCTGGCAGAGGGGGCAGACATCGACGTAGGACTCGCCGCCGTTCGGCGAGAAACGGATCGCGCGCTCGCCCATCAGCAGGCGTCGCTCACAGATCGCGCAGCTCCGATCGGCGTTTGCTCGAGTCACACGCATAGATCGAGCGTACCGCTCGGTTAGGCCGTAACGACCTCTTTATCCGTCTTGGCCGCGTCGATCAGCTTCTGCGCAATGTGCGCCGGAACTTCCTCGTAGCGCAGGAACTCCATCGCGTAGTCGCCGCGTCCACCGGTCAGCGACGTGAGCGATTGGGCGTAGGTCAGCACCTCGGCCATCGGCACCTCGGCCTTGATCGTCGTCATCCCACCCTTTGGATCCATGCCGACGAGCCGGCCCCGCCGCGCGTTGAGATCGCCGTTCACGGCGCCGACAGCCTCGTCGGGCACGGTGGCCTCGAGCTGCATGATCGGCTCGAGCAATGTCGGTTGGGCCTTCTCGTACGCCGCCTTGAAGGCGATCGAGCCGGCGAACTTGAATGCCATCTCGGACGAGTCGACCGCGTGGTACGAACCGTCGACGAGCGACACGCGCACCCCCTGGATCGGCGCGCCGGCGAGCACGCCGTGCGCCATCGTCTCCTGGATCCCCTTGTCGACGGCCGGCCGGAAGCCACCGGGGATCACGCCTCCGACGATCTTGTCGACGAACTCGTATCCGACGTGCCCTTCGATCGGCTCGATCACGATCACGCAGTCGCCGAACTGTCCGCGGCCGCCCGTCTGCTTCTTGTAGCGACCCGGTGCGCGAGCTTCAGCCTTGATCGTCTCGACATAGGGAACCCGTGGCTGATGCAGCTCGACCTCGACGCCGAAGCGGCTCTTCAGCCGGCCGACGGCGACCTCGACGTGGACCTGGCTCATCCCCGAGAGGAGTTGCTCGCCGGTTTGCGGGTCGCGGCGGAGCTCGAGCGTCGGGTCCTCCTCGTGCAGCCGTCGCAGCGCCTGGGCGACCTTGTCCTCGTCGCCTTTCGTCTTCGGCGTCACCGCGAAGCTCATCACCGGCGCAGGGAACTCGAGCGGCGGGGGCTCAAGGTCATGCGCGGCGTCGACGAGCACGTCGCCGGTCTGGACGTCCTTCAGCTTCGCGACGGCGCCGAGATCGCCGGGCCCGAAGCTGTCGGCCTTGTCGTGCTCTTTGCCTTGCAGCATCATCAGCCCGCCGATCCGCTCCTTCGAGTGGTCGCGGTGGTTGACGACGTTCGACTCCGAGCTGAGCGTGCCGGCGAAGATGCGGAAGACCGAGATGCGCCCGGCGAACGGGTCGGCGACCGTCTTGAAGACGAAGGCGGCGATCGTGGCGTCGGTCTGGATCGGCGACGGCTTGCGCGCCGGTGAGGGGACGCCTTCGACGAGCAGGTCGAGCAGCGCATGCGTGCCGAGGTTCTTCGTCGCAACGCCGCAGGACACGGGGTAGAGCTCGTCGTTCGTGACGGCCGTCTTCAACGCGGCGGCGACAGCGGCCGGATCGAGCTCCTCGCCGCCGAGATAGCGCTCCATCAGCGCTTCGTCGGTCTCGACGACGGCGTCGAGCAGCTTCTCGCGGTACTCTGCTGCCGTGCCGGCAAGGTCGTCCGGAATCGGAACCGCCTGCGATCCTCGCGCCCCGGCCGGGTCGAGATAGGCGCAGTTGTGCAGCAGGTCGATGATCCCGGTCAGCTCGTGCTCGCTTCCGATCGGGAGCTGGATCGCGACGCAGCGGCTCGACAGCTGTTCCTGGAGCGCTGCGAGGGTGCGATAGAAGTCGGCGCGCTCCCGGTCGAGCATGTTCACGACGACGACGCGCGACAGGCTGTGCGCCTCGGCGCGGGCCCACGCTCGGGCGGTGTTCACCTCGACGCCCATCACGCCCGAGACGACCACCAGCGCGCCCTCGACCACGCTCAGGCTCGCGATCGTGTCCGCCTGGAAGCCGGAGTCGCCCGGCGTGTCGATCAAATTGATCTTCCGGCCCTGCCATTCGAGATGACAGAGCGACGCCGCAAGTGACATCTGCCGGCGCTGCTCGTCCTCATCCCAGTCGGCGATCGTGGTTCCTGCTTCGACGGTGCCGAGGCGATTGATAGCCCCGGCCTCATAGAGCATTGCCTCGACTAGAGAGGTCTTGCCCGTTCCGCGATGGCCGACAACGGCGACATTGCGGATCTTCCCTGGCTCAGTGGACATCTCCCACCTCCTCGGTTGGCGCAGCCCGCGTCGGCTGGCCTGGAAATCCTACGCCGTCGGAGCTGGCAAAGCTATTACGCGACTCCTTGCGGCACGAAGGCGAGACCGAGGACGACCACGAGCGTCGCCGCCATCACGGCGGTGAGCGCCGCGACGGACGGCTCGCCACGGAACCGGGCCGTGAAGGCGAGCGTGACGCTCGACACGGCGACCGCGACGAGCGCGAGGAACCAGGCTTCCTGGCGGTCTGTTCCCGTGAGGAGGACGTGAGCCGTCGTGCCCAGCCAGACCAGGATCGTCAGGTAGTGAGCGCGGCGCCAGAGGCGATACGGGATCTTGCTGCGGAGCGCATTCGTGACCGCGATTGCCGCCAGCAGCTCGGCCGACACGATCCCGAGGCTGACTGCGAATGGACGGCAGGAGGCCGTGAACGGCACCAGCGTCTGGACGAGGGAGAACGGCACCACGGTGTCGAGCAGGATGCCGAGGCCGTGAATGGCAATGAAGACACCGGTCAGGATCGAGACGAACCGGTGGATCTCCTCGAGCGCAAACCGTGGCCAGGAGAGCCGCCAGCGCGCGGACATGCTGACGCCGAGCACGACCGAGGCCGAGAGCAGCAGATACGCGACGATCCCGGCCGACCGCTCGGCGTACCAGACGGTCGTCATGCCGCTAGGAGGTCACCGCGCTGCGAGCGGTACCAGGACGCGTTCACGTGGACATCGCCGTCGTGGTCGACGAATCTGCCGGGAAGGCCACGCTGCTCGAGCCATGCTGGCCCTCGGGCGTCCATGAGCAGCGCGGCCTTCGCAGCAACGTCGGCGGCGGCGCACGAGCCGGCAACGGCCGTGACGTCCTGCCACCTTGTCTCGACGGGCCGGCCTGTTGCCGGATCGATCAGGTGATGCTGAAGCTCTCCCCCGCGCCACCAAGCGCGCCGGGCGGTGCTGCTGGTCGCCAGACCGCCACTGCGGAGCGTGATTGCGTCGCCGCCGGGCAGCCCAACGGTGACCGGCACGGTGGTCGCGAGATCTCCGCCAGCCGAGACCCAGCCGTCCCCGAGCAAGGCGAGCGCATCGTCGACCGTCTTTCCCTTCACGACGCCGTTCAGGTCGAGCTGCACCGGAACGGAGCGCACGAGCATGCGACCGCGGAGCGAAAGCGCATCGAGGCTCGGAACCACTGCCGCCGAGGCAGGCGCGTCGCGCTCGACCAGCTCGTTGAAGTCACGGTCGTAGCCGGCCGCGATCAGCGCCTCGCCAACCGTTGGTGTCACGACTCCCCCGGTCGCCCTGGCAGCGCCGAGTGCGAGCGCGAGCATGGAGGCGAACTCCTCGGACAGGAATGCCACGCCGGCGGGCTTCGCGTTGACCGAGCTCAGCTCCGAACCGGCTCGGAACCGGCTGAACCGGGCGTCCCGCTTCTCGAACAGCTCGGCGACGGCCTCGTCCGGCGGTCCGGAGAGGACCACGTCGCAGCCCATCGACCTGAAGGTGCTCACGAGCCACCGCTCTGGATCGAGGGCGAGTTGCCGATCGGCGCTGTGAATGAGCCGTCGCCGAAGTCGAACGAGGACTGGCTCGTGTCTGCGGTCGAGGTGGCAGACGTCGCCGCTGCAGACGCGTGGGACGTCCCGTGATGAGCCGCCCGTGCCGCCGCACCGAAAACGACGAACGCGACGGTCGCCGTCATGCCAACGGCGATCCGGGCGATCCTCAGCCGCCGGTTTGCAAGAGCGATTCGGGACGGAGCTTCCATGCAGCCAGCAAAGCTGCGTTCTCTAAGGCGAGTCTTAGAGGTGTCTTGAAAGTGGATTAAGACCGCATGGTCGCGCTTGCGAGGCGCGACTTCAGGCGCAGCATCGCCTTCGTGTGGAGTTGCGAGACGCGCGACTCGGTGACGCTCAGCACCTCGCCGATCTCGCGCAGGGTCAGCTCCTCGTAGTAGTAGAGCGTGACGACGAGCTTCTCCCGTTCTGGCAGCCGCGCAATCGCGTCCGCCAGGATCTCACGCGTCTCGTTCTCGTCGAGCGCGTCCGCGGGCCGTTCCCCGCTTGGATCCTCGAGCGTGTCGAGCAGCGAGATCTGATCTCCCTCGCCGGAGACCGACCAAAGCTCATCCAGCGCGGCGATCGATGAGCGCGAGATGTTCGTCAGCGAGTCCTCGAGCTCGTCCGACGTGATCCCGATCTTGGCGGCGATCTCCTCGTCGGTCGGCGCACGCTCGAGCTTCGCCTCCAACTCCCTGATTGCGCGCTCGATCTCGCGCGCGCGTGTGCGAACCGAGCGCGGCACCCAGTCGAGCGAACGAAGCTCGTCGATGATCGAGCCGCGGATCCGGGACATCGCATAGGTCTCGAACTTGATGTCGAGCGACGGGTCGAAGCGGTCGATCGCGCCGATCAGGCCGAGCAGGCCGTACGAGATCAGGTCTCCCTCATCGACATGTGCGGGCAGCCCGGAGCCGAGACGTCCGGCGACGTACTTGACGAGCGGCGCGTAGGTCAGGATCAACCGGTCGCGGACGGCTTTATCGCGCGTGCGCTGGTACTCGAGCCAGAGGCTCTGGGTTCCCTGGTCCACGCCCACGAGAAGAGAATACGAGCTAACGGCGTGTTTTCCTCAATGCGGCGAGTGCAAAGGACCCCATCCAGGCCGCCAGCACGGCCGCCGCAACGGCAATCGGCCATCTCCCGGCACCCGCGCTATCGATCGCGACCCCGGCCAAGGCGCACGCGATCACGGTGAAAAGCGCCGGTAGCGCGAATCTGCCCACGCGAGGATGATGCCGCAGCCGATCGAAAGCGGAGCGCCGATACACTCCACCCGGCAAAACCGAGGGGCGTGGCTCAATTGGTAGAGCACCGGTCTCCAAAACCGGGGGTTGGGGGTTCGAGTCCCTCCGCCCCTGTCTTTCGCGGGACGAAAATCTTCGATTTCGTCTCGGAGGGCTCCTTCGGACTGCCGCACTGAGCCGCGCCCGCCAGGTCGGGCGCGGCTGCGTTAAGAGCTGCTACCCAGGCGCGACGACGGGGATCGCCGTCTCTGTGCGGTAGCTGGCGATGCTCGCCGCGATCGTCCAGGTGACAAGAGCCACCAGGGCCGGGAAGAACGCGTAGCCGAAGACACTGCCGTCGCCAGGCCCCTGGAGGATCGTCAAGAACGTGATCAGGAAGCAGACCGCGCCGATCAGCGCCACGATGCCGGTCCAGCGGGCAAAGACCCCGCTCTGCAGCGTCAGCACGCCCGCGGCCAGCAGGAACGCGGCAAACCCCATTGCGCCGACCAGGAACGGGCCGGCCGAGGCGGTGGTCACCGCCCGGCTCACGATCGGATTTGCGTTCGCTCCCTCGGAGCTCGCGTTGGCGATCGAGATGAAGGCCATCGTCGTTCCGACGATGCCGGTGAGGCCACCGGCAAACGCGACGCGGGCGAGTTGTGCGCGAGCCGGGGACTCTGCCCGCTCGAGGGCACCCCGAATCGCAGCGATGAAGTGGAGGAAGATGAAGGCTGCAAGCAGCATCGCGAAGGCACTCACACGGCTCTTCCATTGGTTGTCGTGCGCCCAAGCCGTCCACTCCTGATCGCCTGCGGTGTAGTGGGGATTGTTGGCAACGCTCGTCACCCAGCCGACGACGAAGAATGGCGCGAAGGCGACTCCCGACAGGGCCATGAGCCGCTGCCGCGGTGCGGGTTGAGTCGTCATCAGGCGTTCCCGGCAAGGATCGGAGCGGTGCGCCTGAAGCCCCAGACCGTGCAGTAGACGCCGAGGAACAGCTCCCACAGGAACTCGGGGGCGGTCGCGACGCCTTGAAGCCCGTGCAGCGTGCTGCCCGGGTGGTTCCCGGTGAAGATGATCGCGGTCCCGGAGATGATGATCAGCGGCCCGCCGATCAGGCCGAGCCAGCACGCCTTGCGCGGCACGAGCTCCGAGCGGTAGAGCAGGTAGCCGAGGATCAGCCCGTTCCCCCAGCCGACGACCCAGCCCGGGCCGAGCAGGAACGTCCAGTCCTTGATCGCTGCGAGCGTGTAGGCGATCGTCCCCTCGGACGCGCCGGCGACCTGCTGCCGCAACGTGACGATCCCGAGCACGGAGACGATGCCGACGAGGATGAACACACATTCGAAGACCCGCGCCGTCACGTAGCCGAGCGCGAATCCTTCGCTCTGCCGTTTGACGACCGGGAAGATCACGACCGCGGTGCCGATGTTCGCGATGATCAGCAACAGCTCCAGCAACGCGCCGAAGAGGATCCGGTGGTCGTGCCCGGCACCGGCGATGTAGCTGACGGGGTTTCTCAGTACCGGCTCGTAGAGCAGCAGCGCCGGGATCGACGTGACGTACGTGATGAGGTAGAGCACGCCGAAGACGCGCGCTCTCTTCTGGTCGAGTGCCATCCTTGGCCCAACCCCTTTTCCCGGCTTCGGTCACGCAGCCTGCCCACATCACCCTGGCCGGATAGGACGCAAACCTACTTCTTTTTGGCCACGGCTCTACTCAGAACCTTCCAAACCTCCCGTCGACCTCGAAGACCACCTCGCTTCTGAGCGCCCTCGAACCCTTCCACACTTGCGGCGAGCGTGGAGCTCGTGACACGCTAGGGCGCTGATGGACCGCTGGCTGCTGAACACGCTCCCGCTCTGGGCGATGGTGCTGCTCTACATCGGCGGCGCGATGCTGCTCGGGCTTGGCGGCTTCCATCTGATGCGGCGGTACGTGCCGAGCCTCGCGCGGAACGCCGATGCTCGCAGCCTCTCGAGCGCCTTCTCGATCTCATCGGGGCTCTTCAGCTTCGTGCTCGCATTCACGATCGGGCAGCTCTACACGAACTTCGTCCATGCCACGGCGGATGCGAAGGCGGAGGCCAATCAGGTCGCGCAGGTGCTTCGATCCGCCCAGGGCCTCCCTGCTCCGCTCGGGCCGACGATTCGCATGGAGACGCTCGCCTATGCGGCCGAGGTGCGCACACACGAGTGGGATCAGATGAGGCATGGCGGCTCGAGCGTCGCGGCCTGGCAGGACATCGATCAGATCTACCGGACGCTTCAGAAGCAGAAGGCCGAGTCGATCTCACGCTCCGATCCGTTCTACTCGGAGACGGTGTCGCACCTGAACGATCTCGTGCTCGCCCGCCGGGCGCGTCTGGACGACGTCAACCTCTCGCTGCCGCCGCTCTTTCAAGCGCTGCTGATGATCGGCGCGGTGCTTGCGATCTCGACGACGTTCTACTTCAAGCCATTCGGGGAGCCGATCCAGCTCGTGATGATCGGCGCTGCCTCGGCGCTCGTCGGGATCGCGCTGCTCGTGGCGACCCAGCTCGACTTCCCGTATTCCGGCACGATCGCCGTTTCGAGCGCGCCCTTCACGACGGCGACGCTGGTGCTGCTCTCAGGGCCCTAGAAGGGAAGCGCTACGGGCCGGAGACGGCTGCGATGGTGAGGGTGCTGGTGTAGCTGCCGGCGTAGCTGTTGCCGGGGATCGTGACGTTGATCGAGGGGGTGATCGTGAAGCGCCCCAGCCCGCTGTTCGCAGCAGCGTTGAACAACTTGACCGCGGTCGGAGCCGTCGCAGCCGCAGGAACCGTCAACGGATAGCTGATCGAGCTGGACGGGTTCGTGCACGTCCCACCCGCCACACACGCACTCGCAACCGACGCGATCGACGACGCGCTCGTCGCCAACGTGTGCGTGCCGGTCGTGAACGTGGTCGAGGTGATCGTCAGATTCCAACCAGTCCCGGTGCCACGCGCGTCGGTCATCGTCAACGGCAACGTGTAGTTCACCGCCTGATCGGTTCCATCCAGGGTGTCCGAGATCGTCGCCGTCGCACCATTCGACAACGCCAACGACCCCGCCCCGGTCACGGTCACCGTCGCCGTCGCCGTCACCGTGCTCGCAACCGCCACCGCTGCGGCCGCAAGCGCAGCGGCGGCAAGAGCGAGCAGAATCAACAAACGCGACTTCATGCACAGGAGTCTCGACCCCCACCGTTAGAACCACAAGCAGAGCCCGGTAGCAAAACGGTTAGAGCGAACAAGAGAGCTCTCGCCGCCGGGCCTGAGCCCGGCAGCGAGAGCCAGCGTCGTCCGGATCAGCCGTGCAGGCGGACCGGAACGGAAACGAGCCTGCTCGTGGTGATGCCGGCAAGCACGTTGTCGCCCGGCTTGCGGGCGCGGATGAACATCACAAGCAGCTGCTGCTTCGCCGTGGCTGGGAAACCACTTTCGCGGCTGAACGAGAGCGTGACCGATCCATCGCTTCCGGTCGTGCCCTCCGCCGGGATCGAGAACTGGTGGAACGGCACTGCCGTCGCGTACACGAGCGCTCCGGAAACCGACTGGCCGCAGGTGTCGCCGACCTTGACCTGGATCGTGTACGACTGGGTCGAGCCGAGGATCACACCCGGTGTGGGCGCGAACGAGTTGACCTGAAGCCGAGCCGGTGGAGCGACGTCGGCAACGGCAACGGTCGATCCTGCCGCGCCCGACGGGCAGCCGTTGCTCGACGATGTCGACGTCGTCGATGCCGCTGCCGTGACTTTCGCGGTCGGAACGCTCGTTGCGCCCGTCGAACCGTCCGTATTCAGCGCAACGACGCGCACACGGAGCGCGTTGCCCTGGTCGACCGGCTTGAGCACGTACGTCTTGTCTGTCTGGCCGGAGATATCGGAGCAACTCCCGCCGTTCCCGTCGCAGCGACGCCACTGGTACTGGTAGCTGATCGGCTGCGAGCCGTTCCAGTTGCCGTGATCGGCGGTGAGGGTGCTCCCAACCTGGGCTGAGCCGCTGATCGTCGGCGGCGACGCGTTCGACGGCTTCGCCGCCAGCTTCGACGGCGCACCGAGCGCCACCGCGGCAACCACGGCGGCGGCGATCACCACGATCACAACACTTATCTGTCTCTTCATGCTGAAACCTCCCTGGGTATGTCTTCCTCCAGGGATGCCCAGCTGACCCGGTCCCAAACGGGGCAGGCGGCGCTACTGTCCTCTTGTGTGACGCCCGCGCGCGCGGCGGCGTAGTGCAAGAGATCACACCGAAGGAGAGGCCGTGAAGGGAATTCGCCAGGTTTTGCTTGCAATCGTCCTCGCTGTTGCGGCCCTCCTGCTCGGGATCGCGCTCGGCCGCTCTCACGACAACGGAAGCTCGGCGTCGAACCCGCGGGCGATCACGGTGAACGGCACCGGGACCGTTTCGAGCATCCCCCACGAAGCAGACTTCACGCTCGGCGTCTCGGCGACAGCCAAGACCGCGACGGCAGCGACTCGCGCCAACGCGAACGAGATGACACGGGTGGTCGGGGTGCTGAAGTCGAACGGCGTCGCTGCAGCCGACATCCAGACAGCCCAGATCTCGCTCTCGCCGAACCAGAACGAGGCCGGGACCAAGGTGGTCGACTACACGGTCACGAACACGGTGACGGTCAATATCCGCAACCTCAGCAAGGCAGGCTCGATCCTCGACGCCGCCGTGAATGCCGGGGCGAATCAGGTCGACGGCCCGACGCTGACCCCGACCGGCCAGCAGGAGCTCTACCGCGCCGCGCTGAAGGCCGCAATCGCCAATGCTCGAACGCGCGCGCAGGCGATCGCCGATGCTGCCGGCGAGAAGCTCGGGAGCCTGCGCTCGGCGAGCGAGACGAGCAGCCCGTCACCAATCGCGTTCGGAGCCGCGAAGTCAGAGGTCGCCGGAGCCGCGCCGACCCCGGTCGAGCCCGGCAAGGTGAAGACGGAAGCCGACGTCACGGCGACCTACGACGTCAGTCGCTAGCGGGGAAACGCAGCCGCGACGCCGCCGTCGACCGTGAGCGTGCAGCCGGTGGTCGCGCGCGAACGGTCGGAGAGCAAAAACGCCACCGACTCGGCGACATCGGCCGCCTTCACTGCACGGCCCAGCAGGCTCCGGCTGGCGTAGAACGCCTCGAGCTCCGAAGGATCGACGCCGTGAGCTTGGGCACGCTGGCGGCGCACCGCTTCCGAGAAGAGCCGCGAGTCGCCGAAGATCGCGTCCGGGTTGACGATGTTCGCGCGAACGCCGATCGGGCCCCCTTCGAGCGCCGCGATCTTCGCCAGCTGCACGAGCCCGGCCTTCGCGACCGAGTACGAGCCGAAACCGGCGCCCGGCGCGAAGGCGTTCTTCGAGGCGATGTAGACGAGGCTGCCGCCGATCGCCTGCTCGGCCAGCACCGGCAGGAGACGCTTCGTCAGGGCGAAGTGGGCGGTCAGGTTGATCTCGAGACTGCGCCGCCACTCGGCCTCGCCCAGCTCCGCCAGCGCTCCGGTCGACGCGACGCCGGCGTTGAAGACGGCGCCGTCGATCCCACCGAAGGCGACGACTGCCCCGCTGACGATCTCGTCGACGAAGGTGGGATCGGTGAGATCCCCCGTGTAGGAGACGACCGGCTTCCGGTGCAGCTCAGCGGCCGTCTCCCCCAGCGTCGCTCCGTCGATATCGGCCAGGACGAGATTCGCGCCGCGGGCGGCCAGGTCGAGCGCGACCGCGCGCCCGATCCCCGAGGCAGCTCCGGTGACGAGGACGATCATGCCCGTGAGCTCCGGCGGCGGAGGCGCCAGCGTCAGCTTGTAGAGCTCGAGCGGCCAGTAGTCGAACTCGAAGACAGCTCGCTCGTCGAGCCAGGTCGAGCCGCCGAAGGCGTCGCGCGTCGCGGCGGTCGTCCGGTGGGAGTGAGCCGCGAGATCGCGGCGGATTCGCGCCGACGTGTAGTCGGGCGCGCTCGCGACGCAGCCGAGCCCACGGACGAGGAAGACGCGCGGCTGGGCGCTCTGCATCGGCGGCCCGTCTGGAGTGGCCTGACGGTCATAACGCGCCCGAGCAGCGCTCTCGAAGGCGGCGATCGGCGCGTCCACGTCTCCGCGGAGATCGAGCACGCACGACTGGGGGCCGATCCGAAGCATGTGATCCGGCGTCCCTCGCGCCGCCGCGATCGCCTCGACGTCGGGGCGGACGGCGAGATCCTGCTGCCCGAAGTCGACCGCGAGCACCTGACGTTGCTCGCGCGAGAGACGGCCGCGCAACCGGACGAGGAAGTCCTCACGCTGCCGCACATCGCTGCCTCCGTCGTACCCGACGGCGACGGAGAGGCCGGCGCCGCGAGCGCTCAGGTGCTCTCGAGCCCGCCTGACGAGCTCCAGCGTCAGCCGGTACGACTCCTCGTGGGTCTCGCCCCAGGTGACGAGGCCGTGATGGGCGAGCACAACGGCACGCCGGTCTGCGAGGTCGGCGACGACGCGGGAAAGCTCGAATCCGGGCCGGATGTACGGGACGACCGCGACGTCCTCCCCAAGCGCTTCGTGCACCGCGCGCTCGGGATCGGGAGCGTTTGCGAGCGCGCAGATCGCGTCGGCATGGACGTGGTCGACGTGTGCCGCTGGCAGAAACGCATGCAGCAGCGTCTCCACCGACGGGCGCGGCTCATCCGCCGAGACGAGACACCGGGCGAGATAGGCGAGCATCTCCTCGTCCGAGAACCGTTCGCGCCCGAGTAGCGGCAGCACCTCGTCGAGCCAGACGCCCGAGAAGTGGCGCCGCTCGATCGTCGCCAGGTCGCTCCCGCTGCCCTTGACCCGAAGCACGCGGCGCTCGCGGCCGAGCTGGTCGCGCTCGAGGATCTTGCTCGACGTGTTCCCGCCTCCGTAGAGCACGAGGGTCGGGTCAGAGCCGATCAGCCGTGAGCGCGCAACCAGGCGATCGAGCTCGGTCTCACCGGGAATCCGGTCGGTCGCCGACATGATGCGATCTTAGGAGACTTGGGCGAAATCCGGTTGCGCCGTCGCACGGCATTTCCTCGAAGGTCCTAGCGTCGACACGCGTCCAGAGGCCTTTCTAAGACCTTCTTAAGAATGCACCCAAGCCCCCAGAAGCCTGGCGCATTCATGATCGCCGCCGCTACTGTAAGGGCCATGGCTGTTGCTGAAGCTCCCGTCCCGGTGACATCGATGCTGGGCGAGTCGCAAACGGCGCTCACGCTCGAATGGCGGCGACTCACGCGAGTCGCGACCCTCATCGCCGTGCTGATGAGCCCGTCGATCTTCTACTGGTACTACGACCACTATCACTGGCGCTTCTGGTGGGCGCTCGCCGGAACCGTGTTCACCGTGATGGCGTTCCGCGGCCTCGTCGACGTCGTCGTCCGGAAGCTGATCCCGTGGCCGAGCCTCTTCGGCATGGACGACGTGAAGGTCAAGGACAACGACATCGTCAACCGGCGCCGTGCATGGACGTGGCGATGGTTCTACCGGCTGGTCGTGAGGGTCATCATCTGGCTCGCGATCATCGACGTCCTGCGTCGTGTCTTCAGCTCACTCTTCGGACTCGGTTGGAATGTCACCTACACCAACTGGGTCGGGCATCTGGGGCACTCGGTCAACAACTCATGGCATGCGCTCCAGGGCCAAGGCGCAGCGGTCATCCTCTTCCAGCTGATCCAAGGCTTGATCTTCCTCCCGATCATGATCGGCGCATTCGTCGTTCCGATGCTCGGCGTGGGGCTCTCCCAGATTCGCGCCTTCGAGCCGGGCGACGCAGAATGGGGCGTCAAGCTCGAGGACATCCGCGGCCAGAAGCACGCAAAAGAGGAAGTCCGCCGCGTCGTCACCCTGTGGCAGTCGGGTGAGCACTTTGAGAAAGCAGGTGGTAAGCGCGAGCGCGGCCTTCTCTTCCTCGGCCCGCCAGGAACCGGCAAGACAATGCTCGCCAAGGGCATCGCAACGACGTTCAACTCGCCGTTTGTGACCTTCCCTGGATCGGGCTTCGCACAGGCCTTCATGGGCATGGACTCCGTCATGGTCCGCTTGCTCGTCCGTCGGGCGAGGAAGCTTGCACGCAAGTGTGGCGGCCAGTGCATCATCTTCATCGACGAGATCGACGCCGTCGGCATGCGCCGCGCATCGCTCGGCTACGACGGCTATCAGCCGATCGATGAGCAGAAGCCGGAATTCTTCGGGCGTCACGGCGCGATGAACCCGAGCGGCGACATGATCTGCGAGTCACGCGAGTGGCGTGACTGGCTGTTCGAGCAACGCGCTCCGGGCCGCCCTCAGCGCTATCCGGGCTGGTACCAAAAGCTCGTCAGGACGATGGATCCTGCGATCTTCCCTGGCAACATGATGGGCGGCCAGGGGCAGCTCGCACTCCAGCAGCTCCTGATTGCGATGGACGGTGTCCAGAACCCGCCGTTCTTCCGGCGCCTTCTCGTGAACAAGATCAACTCGGTCCTCGACGCGAGCTACGTCGTGCCGCGCAGGATCGGCAAGTACTCCCTCCGCATCCCGAAGCTCCAGGTCAAGGGAGCCGAGGTGTACTTCATCGGAGCGACCAATGCCCCGATCGAGGCACTCGACCCCGCGCTGATCCGCCCTGGCCGCATGGGCCGCCATGTCTCGTTCCGGACGCCAAACAAGGACGACCGGATCGACATCTTCGACCTCTACCTTGGCAAGGTTTCCCATGAGCCGGCGCTCGACACGCCCGAGAAGCGCGACGAGATCGCCCGCATCACGAACGGCTACTCGCCGGCGATGATCGACCAGATCTGCTCGATGGCGCTGACCCGGGCCCACCATGATGGCCGCCTCGAGTTCAACTGGGGCGATCTCGTCGACTCGATGGTCATCATCGAGTCCGGAACGGAAAGCGGATTCGAATACACGCCGCATGAAGCGAAGGCGGTCGCAGTTCACGAGGCAGGACACGCAGTCGCAGCCCACATCTACCGGCAAAGCGTCGAATCGAGCCGGCTTTCGATCAAGCGGCGCGGAGAAACCGGCGGCCACCATCAGTCGTTCGAAAAGGAAGACCGGTTCAGCTACTTCCAGGACGAACTGATCGCGCGCGTCATCCACAGCGTCGGCGCGATGGCCGCCGAGATTGTCTTCTATGACGAGAACTCCTGGGGTGTCGGCGGCGATCTCAACACCGCGACGTGGTTCGTGGCGAACATGGCAGGTCGCTGGGGCATGGCGCCTAGGCCGCTCGACCTCAAAGGCGCAACGTTCGCCGATGAGACGCAGGAACAATCAGAGCAGCGTGTGAAGCGGCGCTTCGAAGACATCGGGATGCGCCTGATGAACCGTGTTGCCGACAACCCGGCCCTGCAAGACCCTCGCAAACGGTCATACGCGGCGCAGATGCTCGGCGAGTCGTTCGTGACCGCGTACAACGCGATGGTCGTCAACAAAGAAGCCGTCGACCGGATCGCCGAGGCCGTCTTCGAGAAGCAGGAAATTTACGGCGATGAGCTCGTCAGCCTCCTCGATGGGCAGCACCTTGTCACGCCCACCATCGACTGGACCGACGAGGCATCGTGGCCGAAGATCGATTGGAGCCGCAACGACAAGCCCTGGGAAGAGCTGTTCAAGAACGGCCCGCCGGCAGGAGGGATGCAGTGACCGAGATCTCCGGGCAGCCGCCCGTTGAATCGATCTCCTCCGGGCCGGAAGTAGATCCGGTCAACACGGTCGACGCTGTCGCTGCGCCAGGCTCTAGCGCCTCGAGCTATCAGAAGCGCTTTTTGCTCACCTACATCGTGCTGGGCGTGGTCCTCGTAGGTGCGACCGCGACAGGCGTCTGGTACGCCACCCGGCCCGGCGCGGGGCCCTCGCCGGCCTGGTCGACGTGGCAGCCCGCTCCTGGCACTCCTACGAAGATGACCCAGGAAATTGCCGACCATGTCTCGAGCGAGTACCGGCTTGGCGCCGGCGGCGGCCAGCTCGTGACCGTCGTGCCGAGCACCCCGACCGTGACGAGCGGCACCCAGAAGATCCCGATCAACGCGATCGCGATCCGCAAGACGGCGACCAGCGACAACGGCATCCAGATCATCTACTCGCCGAAGTCCGAGGTGTATACCCTCTGCGGGCTCGGCGCGGGCTGCTCGATCTCCACAGGCCAGGCAACCACGATGCGCGGCCGCCTGGTTCGCCGCGAAGCGCTCGAAATGGCGCTCTACACCTTCAAGTTCGTGCCGTCGATCGATTCGGTGATCGCCTTCCTGCCGCCCCCTCCCGGAGCAACCGCGACCTCTGTCGTCTTCCTCCAGAAGGGCAACCTGAAACAGGCGCTCGATCTGCCGCTGCACACGACCCTGCCGTTGAGCACGCCGCCGCTGCCGACCAATCCCGACAACGCCGAGGTCAGCACGATCGATTCGCTGACACCGACGTTCGACTATTCGCTGACGGCGCTCCCGCAGGGCGGGGCCGCGCTCGTCCTCGCTCCGCCCGCGACTTAAGCCGCGCGGTAGCGGTAGCCGAAACCGCGAACGGTCTCGATCAGCTCCGGCTTCGCCGGATCCCGCTCGATCTTGATGCGCAGGTAGCGCACGTAGAGCTTGACCTCGTCGCCGCCACGAGCGAACGCGTCGCCCCAGACATGCTCGAGCAGCTGGTCGCGTGAGAGCACCTGCCCCGCGTGCTCGGTCAGGGTCGTCAGCAGACGGAACTCGAGCGGCGTGAGCGCGACGCTCTCGCCGCGAACCTTGACCTCGCGGGCGGTGAAATCGATCGTGATCTCGCCGTCGTCGTAGATGTCCTTGATCTCGCGATCTGACTGGGCCCGCCGCAGCACTGCCTCCACGCGCGCGACCAGCTCCGACGCCGAGAACGGCTTGCCGATGTAGTCGTCCGCCCCGCCCCGCAGGCCTCGCACCCGCTCGAGCTCGGTGTCCCGGCCCGTCAGCATGATCACCGGGACGTCAGAGACCTCGCGGATCCGCTGCAGCACCTGCCAGCCGTCGATTCCCGGCATGACGACGTCGAGCACGATCAGGTCGGGCTTCAAGTCGTAGAGCTTGCGCATCCCTTCGGAGCCGTCGACGGCCGTCGAGACGACGAAGCCGTGCTGCTCGAGCCGGCTCGCGACGATCGCGCGCTCGGTCTCGCTGTCATCGATGAGCAGAATGCGCTTCTGGTCGCTCATGGCCTGAGGATCTCTTTCACGCGTCTCCGAAATTCGGCGGGGCTGAAGGGCTTCGTGATGTACTCGTCGACTCCAACTTCCATTGCCCGCTGGCGATCCGAATCCTGCGCGGCCGCAGAGAGCATGATCACATAGGGCTTCTCGATCTCGGGATCCTCGCTGATCAATCGACAGACCTCGTAGCCATCGCCATTCGGCATCATCGCATCAACGATCAGGAGCTTGGGTTTCTGCTCTCTCACCTGGGCGATCGCGCCGGCGCCGTCGACTGCCGTGGCCGGGTCGAAACCGTCGCGCTTCAGGCTCACGAGGATCAGCCCGAGAATCGTCTCGGAGTCGTCGGCAACGACGATCTCGTTCATGCCGACGTGCTTTCGGTGAGCGCTTCGAGCCGCGCGCTACAGGCGGCGGCGATGTCGCTCACGCCGGTCTGGCCGAGCAGCAGCTCCTGCCGCTCATCATCGGAGTCGAGCGTTCGCAGCGCCTGCGCATACACCCGGCGCGCCGCGGCCTCGTCACCGAGCCTGTCGTAGGCGCGGCCGAGCTGAAACGCCGCGACGCCGAAGCTCGGCTCGATGTAGAGCGCGCGGCGCAATGACTCGGCGGCCGCGACGAGAGAGCCCGATTCAAGCAGCACGAGCCCGCGGACAAAGCATGCGTCGGCATCGAGCGGATCGCGGGCGAGCATCGCGTCGGCCTGGACCAGCGCGTCGTGATACCGCCCCTCACCTGCCGCCTCGAGCGCCTCGGCCAGCGTCGCCCTGCGGTCCGGGAAGCGCCCAAGAGGGCGCCGGAGCCTGCCCGGCCGCGAATGCTTTTCGACCGGCGCGTCGGCCTGCTCGGCAAATCTCGCCAGCCGCTGGGTGGTGCCGCAGAGCGTGTCGGCTGTCCCGAGGATCAGCGTCCCGTCGGGATGCGTCGAACGCTCCAGTGCGGGAATCACACGCTCGACCGTCTCGGCGTCGAGGTAGATCAGGACGTTTCGACACAGGACGAGGTCGAACGGCTCCTCGCCAAAGGGCGGCACGGGATCATGGGCGAGGTTGTGCTCTCGGAACTCCACCAGCCGTCGCGGACGCTCCCCGATCACGTGATCCATGTCGTCGTCGGTGAAGTACTTCGCCCTCATCGCCGCCGGAACCTCGCGCAGCGACCGGTCGCGATAGCGCCCTGCCCTCGCGTCGTCGAGGGCGCCGCGTGAGATGTCCGTTCCGAGGATCCGCACCGGTGGATCGGCGCCCCCGAAAGCCTCCCACGCGGAAAGCGCCAGCGAGTACGGCTCCTCTCCGGTCGAGCAGGCGGCGCTCCAGACACGCACGACCGACGAACCGCGCGCATGCGCCTGCGCGAGCATCGCGTGCCAGGACAGCGGCACGAGGCCTTCCCACTCGCGGAAGAACGACGACTCATGCACCGTCACCTCGTCCAACAGACGGGCGAGCACAGCTTCTCCTCGACTCGGGTGGCGTAGAAGCTCGAGGAACGCTGCCGCATCGAGGGTCGGCTCGATCCGGGAGATCGCAGCCCGCAAGCTCCGGTCGTGGTTCGGGTGCTGAATGCCGCTGACCTGGTTGATCAGCTCAGCGATCTCTTCGAGTGCGTTCGTCATGCTCCAGTCCTCACGAGCCCGATCAACGTCGGGGCAATCTCGGTAATCGGCAGAACGAGCTCGACTCCATGCTCGGCTGCCGCGCGTGGCATGCCGTAGATCGCCGACGACTCCTCATCCTGGGCAATTGTCACACCTCCGGCGGCGCGGATCGCGGCCACACCCTCGGCACCGTCCGACCCCATGCCGGACAGGATCACGCCCACAGCCGCCGGCCCCGCGAAATCGGCGAGGCTCCGGAGCAGCACGTCGCCGGATGGACGATGCAGTCCGGCCTTCGTCTGCCGGTCGAGCATCAATGTCCCCCGGGGCTGCACGAACAGGTGAGCTCCATCGGGCGCGATCCAGACTCCGGGGCTGAGCGACTCACCGGCGCGGGCGAGCTGCACGGGCAGCGGCACGGCATCGTCGAGCCAGACCGCGAGACCTGCTGCGAACCCGGCTGCGATGTGCTGGACGACGAGCACGGGCACCGCGAAATCGGCGGGGATGTTCGACAGCACCGTCGAGAGCGCCTGCGGGCCCCCGGTCGACGCGACGATCCCGATCACCTTGACGCGCCGGCTCTCGGCCGTCGAGACCGGAGGCACAGTGGCCCTGGGAAGCCGTCCGCGCGGATGCTTGATCACGTGGGCTCCGGCCAGGAGCTGAACGCGGCGCCGAAACGCCACGCCCGACTCGGCATCGGGATGGAGCACATCGAGATCGTCCTTCGCCACGACTTCCAAGGCTCCGGCAGCCAATGCGGCCGCGGCCGTGACGCTGCCGCGGCCGGCGAACGACGAGATGACGAGGATCGGCACCGGCGTCGTGCTCATGATCTGCTCGACCGCTTCGAGGCCGCTCATTCCGGGCAGTTCGATGTCCATCGTGACCAGATCGGGCTGCACGGCCGGCAACTCGGCAATCGCTGCTTCCGCCGTCGAGCAGACCGCGACGACCTCGATCGTCTTGTCCTGCTGCAGCAGCCTGCGCAAGGCCTCGGCATATGTGCTCGAGTCTTCGCAGACGAGAACCCGGGTCGTCCCTGCGGCGCGGCTCACCGGCCGACGAGACGCTCGACCGTGTCGAGCAAGGTGTGCTGATCGAAGCTTCGTTTGACCATGTACGCGTCCGCGCCGGCTTCGAGCCCGCGACGACGGTCGTGCTCGTCGTTTCGCGACGTCAGAACGACGATCGGCGTCGAGCCCCGCTCCGGGTTTGCCCGGATCGCCCGCGTCAGCTCGAAGCCGTCCATTTCGGGCATCTCGATGTCCGTCAGAACAAGCTCGATCTCGTCGTCAGCCAGGAGGCGGTCGAGACCTTCGCGGCCGTCCCGTGCGGTCTCGACGCGATACCCCGCAGCCTCGAGAATGCTCCGCTGGAGCTCTCGAACCGTGAACGAGTCTTCGACGACGAGCACCTTGGGGCCGAGCATCGCCACCGGCTGCTGCCGCGGCGCCTCCGGCCGCGCGCGGGGCAAGCTCTGGGCGCGCACGAGGCTGCCGGGATCGAGCAGGAGCGCGATTCGCCCGTCGCCCAGGATCGCGGCGCCCAGGTACCGGTGGTGGAGCGAGATCAGCAGGGGGCCGAGCGGCTTCACGACCACCTCGTCCTGCCCGAGGAGCCGGTCGCAGAGCGTTGCGATGCGTCGGCCGGCAGTCGAGATGATGATCGCCGGCGAGTGCGGCGGGAGCGCGTTGGCCGAGGCCCCGATCAGGTCGGCCAGGTCGATCAGCGGCACCGCCTGCTCGCGCAGGTTCAGCGCCGGGCGGCCCTCGAGCGAGAGACGATCGTCGGCGATCACGACTTCCTCGATGCTGGCAAGGGGGATCCCGAAGGTCTGCCCGCCACGCTCGATCAGCAAGGCCTCGATCAGCGCGAGCGCGAGCGGAAGCAGGAGCACGACGGCGGTTCCCTGCCCAGGCTCGCTGCGAACCTCGAGCGAGCCGCCGAACGATTCGACGTGGCGCTTCACGGCATCGAGCCCGACGCCGCGGCCTGAGAGGCCGGTCACCTCCTCGGCGGTCGAGAACCCCGCGGCGGCGAGCACCTCTGCAAGCGATCCGACACGAGCGCCTTCGGCCAGCGTCTCGGGCGAGACGCCGCGTCCGTCATCGGCAACGACGACCTCCACCGAGCCGCCCTTTTGCAGCGCCCGCAGCTCGATCAAGCCCGTGACCGGCTTGCCCGCGCGCTCGCGCTCCTCGGGAGCCTCGATGCCGTGGGCGACGGCGTTGCGGAGAAGATGGACGAGCGGGTCGGCCAGGCTTTCCAGGATCACGCGGTCGAGCTCGGTGTCGAGGCCGACGATTCGCAGTTCGGCCTGCTTCCCTTCGGCCAGCGCCATGTCGCGCACGGCGCGCGGCATCGGGCCCGTGATCGACGAGAGCGGCAGGGTTCGCATGCCGATGGCCGCATCCTTCAGCTCGGTCAGCAGGCGCTCGCCCAGGTCGAGCTCGTCAGAGACGCTCTGCTCCGTTTCGTCGGCCAGCACGTGCTCGAGCCGGCGGCGGTGCAGCACCGATTCGCCGACCAGATCGAGCAGCCGGTCGATCTTCTCCGCGGGGACGCGAATCGCGGCGCGCCGGCCGGGTGGCGCGGCCTCCCGCTCGAGCTTCACAGGCTCCTCGGCTGGCGTCTCGGTCAGAAGGCTGCGCCGGCGCTCCTCAAGCTCCGCGAAGAGGTCCGTGACGCCGCCGGCGTCACCGGCGAGCTGCATGCGCAGTGCGTCGATCGAGCGCAAGAGCATGTCTGCAAGGTCGAGCGGGAACTCGCCGGCCTCCCGGGCGCCGTCGAGGACGTCTTCGACTGCGTGCGCGAGCGTCTGCATCTCGGCCAGGCCGAGCATCCCGGCTCCGCCCTTGATCGTGTGCGCATCCCGGAAGAGCGCTTCCACGGCCTCCGGCCCCGCCCGGCCGGCTTCGAGCGCGAGGAGGGCATCGACCATGTTGTCGAGCCGCCCATTTGCCTCGTCGCGGAAGAGCGCGAGAAACTCTTGAGGAACGTCGGTCACTGGGTTGCGTGCCCTTCGAGGGCTGAGAACACCTGGCCCGCATCGATCACCCCGACGAGCTTGCCGTCTTCGAGCGTCGAGCCGGAGAGAAATTCGGAACCCGTCTCGGTCGTGGCGTCCGCCAGCTCCGCGACGTCCGTCACCTCATCGATCGCGAGACCCGCCTGCCGCCCGTGGTGCTCGGCCACGACGAGCTTGGACGGAGCGCCACCTTGCCCCGAGACACCGAAGAGCAACGCCAGGTCGAAGACCGGGAGCACACGTCCACGCAGATTGCGAACCCCGAGCACAGCTGACGCTGTTCCGGGGACAGGCGAGATCTCGCCCAGGTCGGCGATCTCGAGCACGTTCGCAACCGGAAGCGCATACAGCTCGTCGCCGATGCGCATCCGGACGTGAACGCCGGTCATTTTCGGTCGCCGTTCTGTTGGCTCGCAAGCGTGCGCTCGAGCTGGGCCGCAAGCTCCTCGACCTGCGCCGCCGTCGTCGAGCGCTGCTCGGCCTCGGCGACGAGCTGGCTGGCCGATTGGCGAATCTGAGCCATCGCCCCCGCGACCTGGTCGGCCGCCGACTTCTGCTGCTGCGTGGCCAGGATCGACTCCTCCAGCATGGTCGCGGTCGACGACATCAGCTCGCCGACTTCGCGCGCCTGCCGCGAGCCCTGTTCCGTCGCCATGATCGTCGCGTTCGTCTCGTCCTGAACCGCGGTGATGATCTCGCGGATCGATTCGGTCGAGCGAAGCGAGCGCTCGGCCAGCTTCCGCACCTCGGACGCGACAACGGCAAATCCCTTGCCCGCCTCGCCGGCGCGCGCCGCTTCGATCGCCGCGTTCAGCGCCAGCAGGTTCGTCTGCTCAGCGATCTCGTTGATCAGCTCGAGGATCTCGCCGATCTTCTGCGAGCGCTCGCCAAGCGTCAGCGACCGGGCTGCGATCGCCTCGACCTTCTCCTGCATGTCGCGCATCGTGTCGCCGGTCTGCTCGGCAGCTCCGGCAACGGCACGAGCGTTGTCGGCGATCCCCGACGCGGTCGCCGCAAGCTCCTCGATCGTCGCCGATGTCTCCGCGACAGCCGAGCTCTGCTCGGTCGTCGCGGCAGCGGATTCCTTCACGGCAGAGCGCAATTCGTTCGCCACCGACGCGAGCGCGCTCGAGGTCTCGCGGACGCGGTCGATGATCTCGGCGAGGCTCTCCTCCCGTCTCGTGATCCGCGAGACCAGGGTCAGCGCGTAAAACGCGAACCCGAGCATCACGAAGACGGTGATGATTCCGGCCGCGACGCTTGCGATCAGCGCCTGATGGCGCGCGCTCTGCGCCTCGTCCAGGCGGACCGGCACCTCACTTCCGTAGATCGCCTCGAGCCGGTCGAGCGGCTGGGTGACCGACGCCTCGTGGGCATTCAGTCGCGCAACCGCCGCACTCTCCCTGACGGCAGTCGTTCTCGCCGCATCCTGAACCTGATGAAAGTCGGCGACGAACGCGTCGTTCGACGACTGCGCCTGCTCGATCAGCGACGCCTCCTCGGGCACGGACGGCGTGAGGCTCTTCATGAACGTGCCGAACGAGGCATTCAGATTGCTGACTTCCGTGAGGACGGGCTCGTTCGCATTCAAGAGGTACTCGTTCATCGCCTCGCGCTCGTGCCAGAAATCCGCCTCGGCCTGAGAGGCTTGCGTTGCCTCCGCGCGCGCGGTCAACGCCTCGTTCTTCTTGCTGATCGCGTGCTCGTAGCGCCAGATCGAGATCCCGACGGCGATCGCGAGCAACGGCACCACGGCGAGCGTCGCCGCGAGAACCCGCCGAGCGGGACCGTGGGCCATCCAATTCATCGCATCTCCCTCAGCAGGAGACAAGCGCAAATCTGCGCAACACAAGACTTGCCGGAATCATGACCGCGCATCGCGAACCCTTCGTGAGCAGGCGCTTCTCTCCTGCCGACAGTAGCTCGGTCAGGCGCATCATTGCTGCCTTTTTCGCAGTGAGAAGGTCAGGTGGCGCGCTTGATCAGGTTCGCAGCGATCGCCTCGGGGGGAAGGACATGCTCGGCTCCCCGCTGGGCCGCGACCTTCGGCATGCCAAAGACTCCCGAGGTCGCTTCGTCCTGCGCAAACGTCAGGCCACCGGCGAGACGCAGAGCTGCGATGCCGTCGGCACCGTCGCTGCCCATTCCCGAGAGGACAATTCCCGCTGCTCGCGACCCGGCGTGCTCGGCCAGGCTGTGCAGCAGCACGTCACCGGAGGGGCAATAGAGCGACGGTGCCGAGGGCTGCGCGAGCCCGAGCGAGCCGTCCGGGCCAAGCCTCAGGTGGCGATTCTCCGGGGCGATCCAGACGCCAGGCTGGAGCATGGCCCCGTGATGAGCGACGCGGACGGGGATTTGCGAGCCGCGCGCGAGCCAGGAGACGAGGCGGTCGGTGAATCCCTCGGCGATGTGTTGCACGGCCAGGATCGGGACCCTGAAGCCTTCCGGCAGTCCCGTGATCAGCTCGAGGAGTGCCTGCGGGCCGCCTGCCGACGCGCAGACGCCGATCACCTGCAAGCTTCGCGGCGCCGACCGGGCCAGGGCGCCCTGTCGCAGGCTGGCGCGCGGGTGGCGAATCACCGGAGCCGCAGCGAGCATGCGGAGGCGTCGCCGGAACGCGACTGCGGGCTCCGCATCCAGATCGAACAGATTGAGGTCTTCCTTCGAGATCGCCTGCAACGCGCCCGCGGCGCACGCGGCAGCCGCAGCGGCGCCTCCACGAGCGGTTCGAGACGAGAGGACGAGAATTGGCAGCGGATGGATGCTCATGATCCGCTCGACCGCCTCGAGCCCGTTCATTCCGGGCAGCTCGACATCCATGGTGATCAGATCGGGGGCCAGCTCCGGGAGCGCGGCGATCGCGTCTTCGGCATTGCCGTGGACTGCGACGACCTCGAGGGTCGGATCGTGCTCGACCAGCCTGCGCAAGCCGGCCGCATAGGTCGGGGAGTCGTCACAGAGCAGGAGGCGCAGCGGGGGAGGAGCCATGCGGCCCCTATTCCACCTCATGCACGTCGGAATGACGCGCCCCGGAGGTTGGAAGTAGGTTGGAGACGAGCAGGCCGCGTTAGAGGATCAGCGTCTCGGGAAAGGCTGCGTCGTCTGCGAAGCGGTCGAGCCGGTAGGCACTGAGATCGAGAGCGGAGCCGCGATCGAGGATCTCCTCCGCCACGGCTCGACCCACCGCCGGCGACTGCATGAAGCCGTGCCCTGAGAAGCCACAGGCTGCATAGATGCCCTCGGCCACCCGGCCGATGATCGGATGGGCATCCGGGGTCATGTCGTACAGGCCTGCCCAGGCATCCTCGATCTGCGTCGCCGCAACTACCGGATACCGGTGGTGCAGACGGGCCAGCCGGTCGGCGAAGACCGACTCGTCGACTTCGGTCTCGAACCCCCAGCGCGGCACCTCGTCGGCCATGGCCACCACGATCCGGTCGCCGCGGCGACGGAAATGGAAGCCCGTCTCCTCCTCGATCACCATCGGCAGATCGGCCGGAAGCGACGGCAGCGATGCGGTCGCGAGCAGCTGGCGGCAGAGCGGACGCACCGGAAGCTCGACCCCGATCTGCTCCGCGAGCGCGGCGGACCACGGGCCGCAGGCGATCACCGCCGTGTCGGCCGCCGCGAGCAGTGACGCAGCGTCGGTGTGCTCGCGCACCTCGACCCCGCCCTCGACGGCGCGGCGAATCCATTCGCGTGCGACGGCCGGCGGGTCGGCGACGCCATCCTGCGCGCAGAAGACAGCGCCCAGCAGGTCGTCGACCCGAAGGCCCGGCACGAACGACGGATCGACCGCCTCGACCGGCACCCCGAGCTCCGTCTGAACTGCGAGCCGCTGCTCGAGCGCCGCGAGCCCAGGCTCGGTCGTCGCCACGAACAGGTAGCCGACCTGATCGAAGAACGGCGTCCCCAGCTCTTCGAAGAACGCGATGCTCTCGCGCGCCAGGCGCACCTCGGCCGCGGTCGAGAACTGCTGCCGCACCCCACCCATGGCACGGGACGTCGATCCGCCGACAACCTCGCCGACGTCGCAGAGCACGACGTTCGGCGTGCCCCTGAGCGCGAGCTGATAGGCCACGCTGGCCCCGATCGCTCCGGCTCCGGCGATCACGATCATCGGATCCACCTGCTCACACGAGCGACCCTATCGGGCCGCCGCTGGTATCACTGCCCCGTGCGCCGGGTGCTCTATCTCGCGGGGGCGATCGTCCTCGTGGACACGATCTTCTTCACGGCGCTCACACCGCTGCTGCCGCACTACGCCGACACGCTCGGGCTCGGCAAGGCCGGGGCCGGTGTTCTGGCCGCCGCCTATCCGGCCGGCGCATTCTTCGGCGCGATCCCGAGCGGGATCGTCGCCGCCAGGCTCGGCGTGAAGCCGACAGTGCTGGCCGGGATGACAGTCGTCGCGACGACGACGGCGCTCTTCGGCTTCGCAGACGCAGCCTGGCAACTGGATCTCGCGCGCTTCTGCCAGGGGCTCGCAAGCTCGTTCTCCTGGACCGGCGCGCTGGCCTGGCTCGTCGCGTCGGCGCCACCAGACCGTCGCGGCAGCCTGATCGGAAAGGCCTTCGCCGCTGCCGTCGGCGGAGCGTTGTTCGGGCCGGTGCTCGGGGGGATCGCCTCAATCGCCGGCACGAGCTGGACGTTCGGCGTCGTTGCCGCAGCCTCGCTCGCGGTGACGGTCTGGGCCGCACTCACCCCGGCGACAAAGCCGGACGAGCCCGACGGGATCGTGACGCTCGTGCGCGCGCTCGGCGATGCCAAGATCAGGCTCGCCTTCTGGTTCGTCGTCCTCCCCGCCCTCTCTTTCGGCACCTTGTCCGTGCTCGCTCCGCTCCGGCTGTCCGAGCTCGGGTTCGGGGCGGTCGCGATCGGCGCCGTCTGGCTCGTGACCGCCGGGCTCGAGGCCGTGTGGAACATCCGGATCGGGCGACTCACCGATCGCGCGGGCCCGCTCGTGCCGATTCGCGGCGCGTTGATCGCGTCGATCGTCATCGCCGCCCTGCTCCCCTGGCCCAACCACCGCTTCGAGCTCGCCGTCCTGGTCGCCTGTGCCGGCCTCGCGTTCGGCTCGTTCTACACGCCGGGAATGACGCTCCTGACTCACGCGGCCGAGGAGCGCGGGCTCGACTACGGCTACGCGTTCGCGCTGATGAACCTCGCCTGGGCTCCGGGCCAGGCGGGAGGAGCGGCTGTCGGCGGCGCAGTGGCAGAAGCCACGTCAGACGCCGTTCCGTATCTCACGCTCGTCGCGCTCGCCCTGCTCTCGCTCGCCGGACTACGGCGCTTCGACCGGGCCTAGAAGAGCTTCTGGAGCTTCAGCGCGACGCTCATGTCGCCGCTGATCTTCAGCTTGCCGGTCATGTAGGCCGTGGCCGGATTTTGCTGGCCGGAGGCGATCTTGTCGAAGACGGCGCTCGAGACCTCGATCGTCACGTCGGCGTCCTGGCCCGCGCCGTCGGACACTGTGACGACGCCGTCCCTGACCTCGACGAGCCACTCACCCTCGTCGGTGACCTTGAAGAGATAGGAGTTGTCGATCCCCGCGATCTTCGTCGCGTCGACCTGCGCAGGAAGATCTGCGAAGAACGCTTCAGCTGCCATCCGTCAACGCCGCCCTTTCAATTCGTCGTGCCCGCAGTCAGTGGTTCCAGCCTAGCGATCCGACAACTGCCCTCGCTGGTACGCTCGATTTCGTGCTTTTTCGGCAGTTTGTGGACGACGATCTTGGCTGTGGCTCCTATCTGATCGGCGACATCGACGCCGGTGAAGCAGTCGTCATCGACCCGGCTTTTGCGATCGAGCAATACGTCTCGGCGGCCGAGGCCGAGGGCGTCCAGATCGTCCGCGTGCTCGAGACGCACACCCACGCCGACCATCTCTCGGGACACGGCCGCTTCGCGCTCGAGCATGGCGTTCCGGTCTCGATCCATCCGCTCGCCCAGCCGGAATATCCCTTCGAGCCGCTGGTCGCCGGACACGTGCTCCAGACCGGATCGGTGTCGATCCGGGTGATCCACACGCCCGGCCACCGGCCCGAGCACTGCTCGTTCGTCGTCGACGAAGAGCTGGTGCTGAGCGGCGACTGCCTCTTCGTCGGGGCCGCGGCCCGTCCGGATCTCGCGGTCGAGGCGCGCGAGGGCGCCACCGACCTCTTCGCCTCGCTGGCGCTCCTGCGCGCGCTGCCCGACGAGGTGACCGTCTACCCCGGGCACGTGGCCGGCTCGCTGTGCGGCTCGAAGATGAGCCCCGACCACTCGACGACGATCGGCCGCGAAAAGGAGACGAACACGGCGCTGGCCTTCGCAGACGTCGAGACGTTCGTGCTCGACTCGGCCTCGATCGCCGTGCCACGGCCGCCGACGACGGCAAGCGTGGTCGCGCTCAATCGCGGCCCGTGGGTCGGGCGACGCGACTATCCGGGCCCCGTCGGCGACGCCTCGGGCAGCGTCATCCTGGACGTGCGGCCGCTCGACGAGTTCGCAGCCGGGCACGTCCCGGGCGCGATCCACATCCCGCTCCGTGGCGGCTCGTTCGGAACGAGGACGGCGTTCCTCGTCGATCCGAGGGAGCCGATCGTGCTCGATGCCGATTCCGACGCCGACGCGCAGGCCGCATGCCGGCGCCTATGGGCCGTCGGGCTCTTCCACATCGCCGGCGTGCTCGACGAGCCGCACCGCACCGAGACGCTGCCGACGATCGCCGCGAGAGACGCACGCGACGAGGACGCCCAGCTGCTCGACGTCCGTGAGGAGGGCGAGCGCGAGAGCCCGATCCCGGGCTCGTTGGCCGTCCCCTACCGCCTCCTGCGCGACGGCGGGAGCACCCGAGAGCTCGACCCCGCTCGACCCGTGGTCACGATCTGCGAGACCGGAGCGCGCGCTGCGATCGCGGCCAGCGTGCTCGCCCGCCAGGGCTACGACGCCCGCGCCGTCGTCGGCGGCGGCGCGCTCGAACTTCCCTAGAGAATCCGCGTGACCTTGAACTCGGCAGCCTGAAGCTCGGCGAGCAGCTGCAGGCAGTGCTCGTCGTTCCGCATCACGATCGTCAGCTCGATCGCCGTCTCCCCCACATCCATCATCAGGCCTTCGCGATGGTGCTCGACCCGCACGATGTTGCCGCGCTCGGCGGCGACATGCGTGAGCAGCTTGATCAGCTCCCCAGGGCGATCGTTCAGCAGGCAGCGGATCACGAGATAGCGGCCGGCAGTCGTCAGGCCGTGGCGCATCACGGAGATCAGCGAGGTCGGATCGATGTTGCCGCCCGAGAGCAGCGCGCAGGCGGGGCCTGAGCCGCCCGCCTTTCCGGTCAGCAGAGCCGCAACGCCAACCGCGCCTGCGCCCTCGACGACAAGCTTGGAGCGCTCGAGCAGCAGCGTGATCGCCTGGCTGATCGCCTCGTCGTCGACCTCGACCAGATCGTCGAGCAGCTCGTCCAGAATGGACATCGTGAGCTCGCCGGGGCGCTTGACCGCGATCCCGTCGGCGATCGTGTGGACGCTGCGATCGATCTGGACGCCGACAATCCGCACGCCCGGCTTCAGCGCGCGGAGCGCAATCGCGATCCCGGCCGCAAGGCCGCCTCCGCCAACAGGGATGAGGACGGTCTCGACATCTGAGATCTGCTCCACGAGCTCGACCCCGATCGTCCCCTGGCCTGCGATCACGCGGTCGTCCTCGAACGCGTGCGCGTAGGTCGCGCCCGTCTCCTCGACGCGCTGGAGCGACGCGGCAAGCGACTCGTCGAAGTTCGCGCCCGTCAGGACGACCTCGGCGTGGTAGCTCTGCGTCGCCTCGACCTTCGCCATCGGGGCGTCCTCGGGCATGAAGATCGTGGCGCGGACGCCGAGCTCCTGCGCGGCGCAGGCGACCGCCTGGCCGTGGTTCCCGGCGCTCGCCGCAACGACACCGGCATCGCGCTCGCTGGCGGAGAGCAAGCCAAGCAAGTTGTAGGCGCCTCGAACCTTGAACGAGCCGGTGCGCTGGAGGTTCTCCGCCTTCAGCAGAACCTCACGGCCCGCGATGCGCGAGAGCGAGTCCGAGCCGTAGACGGGCGTCAGACGGGCGTGCTCGCCCATCCGTGCGCGCGCGGCTTCGATGTCAGCGAGTGTCGGGGCTGTCTTGGTCGTCAAGCTTGAACACCTTTTCCAGGATCTCGTTCACGGCCGTGAACGGATCGAGCTTACGGTCCTGGACCGCTTCGAGGAGCGTGTTCAGCTCCGGGTCGCCGAGAACGGCGCTCTCCAGCCGGCGCCTGGCCCGTCCCGAGGCGATCGCGAAGACCTCTTTCGCGACGCTTCTTCGACGGCGCGCTGCCAGCTCCTCGCCGGAGGCGAGGTAGGCGCGATGAGCCCCGATCTGCTCGAGCAACGTGTCCACTCCCTCGCCCGTCTGCGCCTCCGTGAGGACGATCGGCGGCTCCCAGCCGCGCGGCGCCACGAGGCCGAGCATCTGCCGGACGTCGCTCACCATTGCCTCCGCCAGCGGGTGGTCGCGCTTGTTGACCACGATCACGTCGGGGATCTCCATGATCCCGGCCTTCAGCGCCTGCACCGAGTCTCCGGATCCCGGCAGTAAGACGAGCACCACCGTGTCGGCAACGGAGAGGACGCCGATCTCGCTCTGTCCCGTGCCGACCGTCTCCAGGAAGATCACGTCCTTGCCGGCCGCGTCCAGGATCAACAGCGCCTGGAGCGTCGCCTCGGCGAGGCCTCCTTCGTGGCCGCGCGTCGCCATCGAGCGGATGAAGACATCGCGGTCGAGGAAGTGCTCGGTCAGCCGGATCCGGTCGCCGAGCAGCGCTCCCTGCGTGAACGGGCTCGACGGGTCGACCGAGATCACGCCCACCGTCTCGTCGCGTGCCCGCACGAGGCGCACCAGGGCGGAGATCAGCGTCGACTTGCCTGCGCCTGGCGAGCCCGTGAGCCCGACGGTCAGAGCGCGGCCGGTCTCGGGATAGATCTCGCGCACGAGCGCGGCGGCCGCCGGATCGCTGTTCTCGACCAGCGAGATCGCGTGCGCGAGCGCACGCGTCTCCCCGGCTCGAACGCCCGCCGCAAGCTCGGCTTCATTCCAGTCTCGGCGGGTGTTCAAACGCGTTCTGGCTCGATGCCGCGCGTCAGCCGCCAGGCTGCTGACGCCCCGATCAGGATCATCACCGCCGCACCCGAGTAGACCCAGCGCGGCCCGACCGCATCGGTGAGTGGGCCCGCTCCGATGAAGGAGATGGCCAGCACGGCGTAGTTCGCGCTCATCAGCATCGTGAAGGCGCGTCCACGCACGTGGTCCGGCGCGCCTCGCTGCACGAGTGTGATGTTCGCGACGACGGCGCCGCCATTTCCGAAGCCGGCCACCACCATCGCAACCGCCCCGAGCCACACGTTCGGCGCGACCGCCGCACCGGCAATCCCGATCGCGAAGACGATCAGCAGCCGGACGTACGCCTTTGCAAGACCGGCCGCGATCAGGCTCGCAGCAGAGAGCCCGCCGATCACGAGGCCCAGGCCCGAGCCGGCCCAGAGAAGCCCGAATCCGAAGTCACCCGAGTCGTACGAGCGGCGAGCCAGAAACACCTCCGAGACGTTGATCCCGCCATTCGCGACCATCACGATCGACCACGCGATCAGGACGCAGAGCAGCGCCTGCGAGCGACGGACGACGGAATACCCTTCGGACAGGTCGCTCCAGTGCCCTCGCCCGATCGGCCGGTCACTCTGGAGGAGGCGGCCAGGGATCCGCGCGACGAGGAGCGCCGAGAACGCGAACGTGGCCGCGTTGATCCAGTAGGCGAGATGCGGCCCCGAAAGCGCCACGAGCGCTCCGCCGGCGAGCGGGCCGAGCGCGGTCGTGAGCCACTCGACGAGCTGCAAGAGCGCGTTCGCCTCGCTGAGCTCGTCGTCGCCGACGAGGTTCGGCAGCCCGGCCAGGACGGCGGGCCGGAAGAACGCCGTCCCGATGCCCGCGACCACGGCGAGCGCGACGATCCCGCCCGCGCTGTGAACGAATGGCAGCGTCGCGAAGACCGCCAGGCGCCCGAGGTCGGAGGCGATCATCAGGATCTTGCGCGAGAGCTGGTCGACGAGCGGCCCAGCGAGCAGGCCCAGGAAGACGGCGGGCAGGATGTTGCCAACAAGCAACGCGCCCACCCACCAGCCTGAATGAGTGCGGTCGTAGACGTCGACCTGGAGGGCGATCACGGCCAGCCAGCTCCCGATTCCCGAGCCAAAGGTCGCGAAGAAGAGCAGCCGAAAACGACTGTTTCCGAGCAGCGCTAAACGTCGACGAAACAGGCCGTCACCCACGGTCGCAAAACCCTACGGCAATGGACTATGCGAGTGTGTGGATTCGGCCTAGCGCAGCTGCAAAAAAGGCATTTTCATCCCTAGTTCCTACCGAAATCCTCATTGCGGTCGGAGCACCGAAGCCATGCAGCGGTCGAACGATCACCCCTTGCCGAAGCAATTGCTCGTAGAGGGGGCGTGAGTCCTCGCCGATCTCGACGTAGAGGAAATTGCCTGCTGCGGGCGTCGTCGGTTCGAAGCCGTGCTCACGGAGCGTTGCCTCGAGTCGAACCAGACCGTCGCTATTGATCTCCCGGCGCCGCGCGAGCTCGGCAGCGTCGTCGAGGCTTGCGAGTGCCGCCTCCTGCGCCTGGGTCGTGAGGTCGAAGGGCCGGCGTGTCTTGGCCATCAGAGCGCAGACGCCGGCCGGGCCGATGGCATACCCGACGCGGAGCCCGGCGAGGCCGTAGATCTTGGAAAATGTCCGCAGCACGAGCGCCTTGTGGCCGCGCTTCAGGTACTCCTCGACCGCGTCGGGATAGTCCGGATCGGCGTTGTACTCGAAGTACGCCTGATCGACGATTGTCAACACATGCTCGGGAACCTGCTCGAAATACGCGTCGAGCTCGGCTCGCGAGTTCACCGTCCCGGTCGGGTTGTTCGGATGGCAGATGTAGACGAGCTTCGTCCGCGGTGTGATCGCCGCGAGCAGTCCCTGAAGGTCGTAGCGCTGGTCGACGAGCGGCACGAGCTTTGGCACCGCGCCTTGCTTCAGCGCGTAGATGACGTAGCTCGGGAATGACGGCCAGCCGCTGACGATCTCGTCACCGGGATCGAGCGCCGACTGGCTGAGCATGTCGAGGCAGCCGTCTGCACCCGAACCGGCGCAGACCTGTTCAAAGGCAACGCCGTGCCTTGCCGCAAGCGCCTCGTGGAGGCGATAGACGCCGCCGTCCGGGTAGCGGTTCAGATCGGCGGCGCTTCGGGCCATTGCCTCGAGCGCAGCAGGAAACGGCGGGAACGGGCCTTCGTTCGATGCGAGCTTCACGACCCGTTCCAGGCCGAGCTCGCGCTGGACATCCTCGATCGGCTTTCCGGGCTGGTACGGCGTCAGCGCGTTGATCGCGGGACGGAAGAACTCCTCTGGCAGCTCGGCGCTCACTCCTCGGATACTACGACCCCGGCGCCGCCTCTCCGCGGATCCCCCGCCGCCGCCAGCGTCCCGTCGGCGGCGACCTCGACAGCCGCAACGCCGCCGAAGAACAGGTTGCGCGAGGGCCAGCGATTCAGCTCGTACCCGAGCTCTTCCAATTCGTCGAGGGACGCCGCCAGGTGGCCTCCCTCGCAGTGGATCTCCGGCTCGTCGACATGGACTCTCGGCGAGTCGATTGCGTCCGAAACGGACATGCCGTGCTCGAGCACGTTCACGACGACCTGCATGATCGCTCCGCGGAGCCGGGCCGAGCCTGCGCTCCCGACGACGAGCCGGGCGGCACCGTCCGGGTCGAGCGCGATCGTGGGCGCCATCATGCTCGTCAGGCGCCGGCCTGGAGGAACCGGCGCACCGCTGACGAGATCCGCCTCGCCGAGCATGTTGTTCAGGTAGATGCCGGTCCCGGGGACGATCACACCGGAACCGGAGCCAGTCGAGGTCGAAAGCGCTGCGGCGTTCCCGTCTCCATCGAGCACCGAGATATGGGTCGTGCCGCTCGCCGCTGGATCCGCCGTTCCTGGCTCTGACGCGAGGATCCGCTCCAGAGCAGCGTCCTGAGCGGCCTCGCCGAGTAGCCGCTCCGAAAGGCCTCCGTCGTGCAAGTCGCGTGCGAACGCATCGTCACGCGCGCGGGTCTGCTCTCGCATCACCTCGATCAGCCGCCCGAGCGCGTCGGCGCTGCCGGCGGCGCTGACGCCGAGGCGCTGGAGGATCGCAAGGCCATACGCGATCAGCACGCCGCCCGATGAGGGCGGAGGGTTCGAGAGAACGCGATAGTCACCGAAGCCCGCCTCGACCGGCCGGCGCCACTCGACGCGATAAGCAGCGAGATCTTCCGCGGTCAGCGCGCCGCCCCCGCCTTGCACCGTCGCAAGGATCGCCTGAGCGCGCTCGCCCTCGTAGAGCGCCGCGGCACCGTCGCTCGCGATCGCCTCCAGCGTTGCGGCGAGATCCGGGAAGCGCAGCCTGTCCCCCACACCGGGCAGCGAGCCGTCCTCGTTGCTGTAGACGCGCCTGCCCTCACTCTCGAAGCGCAGGATCGGGTCGAGCAGCGCGTGGATGTGCGCCTGCGACTCGGTCAACGCGACCCCATTCCGCGCGAGCTCGATCCCGGGCGTGAGCAGTTCGCTCCAGGGCAGGCGTCCATAGAGCATGTGTGTCGCTTCGAGCCCTGCGACCGTGCCCGGCACCGCCGCCGACGCCGGGCCGATCAGGAACATCTGCGTTGTCGTTCCCGCCCCGAAGCTGACGCCGACCTCCTGCATCCCACCGGCCGGGACCGCGCCGCCCCCCAGGCCGGGACCTGCGACGAAGAAGTCCGCGAGGCTCGTCGAACCGTCGCTCGCCCGATGGATGAGCATGAAGCCCCCAGAGCCCGGGCCGGTGAACGGGCTTTCGGTCACCGCCGCTGCGAAGGCCGCAGCGACGCAGGCATCGACGGCGTTTCCACCCTCGGCGAGGGCGCGTGCGCCTGCCTGGGCAGTCAGCGGATGGCCTGCGGCGACAGC
>DASZPQ010000026.1:0-54407 GCA_035550275.1 Gaiellaceae bacterium
CGGCTGCGGCCGAGGAGCCGACGCCGGAGACGCCCGTCGACGTGGTCGAGCAGGCGCTCGGCGGCGACGGCGACGCCGAGGCCAAGCGCGAGCGGCGCCGCCAGCGCCGGAGGTCCAGGCCGCATGGGCGCGCCCGGTAGCAGCTCCCTCGAGACGCTGATCCAGCTGCTCGGGCCGCGGCTCGACGAGGCGCGCTCGCTCCTCGACGAGCTCGGCGCGCGCTGGCGCGGCGAGACGATCCGCGTCGGCGAGGGAACGAAGCGGCGCGTGCAGGAGCTCGCACGCGAAGCAGGCCTCGTCACCCGCGACGAGTTCGACGAGCTCGACCTCCGCGTCGCGCAGGTCGAGCACCGGCTGCGGCTGCTCGAAGACACCGAACGTCCGTAACCGCTGCTACTTTGCGGGTACGGAGCCGGATGGGCCGGCTCCCGTGAGGTCGCAGTCTCCTCCAGCGGAACTGAGATCTCGAGTCCGAAGGAGTTGAGACAAGTTGACCGATTTCCGTTCCCTCGGGGTGTCCGGGGCCATCGCCGATGTGCTCGAGGCGCGCGGCATCACGCACCCCTTCCAGATCCAGGCGCTCGCGATTCCGGAGGCGCTCCAGGGCGGCGACGTGCTCGCGAAGAGCCCCCCCGGCTCGGGGAAGACGCTCGCGTTCGCGATCCCGATCGTCGAGCGCCTCGACACGTCCGATCCGCGCCCCGGCGCGCTCGTGCTCGTGCCGACGCGCGAGCTCTGCGCCCAGGTGACCGAGGAGTTCGACCTGATCGCCGGCGAGAGCATCAAGGTCGCGTCGGTGTACGGCGGCGTGCCGCTGAAGGCGCAGGCGCAGGAGGCGAAGAGCGCGCACGTGATCGTGGCGACGCCGGGCCGGCTGCAGGACCTCGTCGACCGGCGCCTCGTGTCGCTCGACGCCGTCAAGGTGCTCGTGCTCGACGAGGCAGACCGGATGCTCGACATGGGCTTCAAGCCCCAGGTCGACCGCATCCTCCGCAGCGTCTCGACGAACCGGCAGACGATGCTCTTCTCGGCGACGCTCGACGGCGCCGTTGCAGAGCTCGCCCGTGCGTACACGACGACCGCGTCCCGAATCCAGGCCGAGCTGCCCGCGCAGGCGGAACGGGGCGAGGTGGCACACACCTTCGTGGCCGTCACGCCCGACGACAAGCTGAACATGCTCGTGCAGCAGCTCGAGGTCGAACGCGGCCTCGCGCTCGTCTTCGTCCGCACCAAGCACGGCGCCGACAAGCTTGCGCGCAAGCTCGACCGCCAGCACAACATTCCGGCAGTCGCGATGCACGGCAACCTGTCGCAGAACCAGCGGGAGCGTGCGCTCGCGCAGTTCGAGACCGGTCGCGTCTCGACGCTCGTTGCGACCGATGTCGCTGCCCGCGGTCTCGACGTCGACGACATCACCCACGTGATCAACTTCGATCCGCCTCAGGGCGACGCCGATTACGTGCACCGCGTCGGCCGCACGGGCCGCGCAGGCCGCAGCGGGACCGGAGTGACGCTGGTGCTTCCCGAGCAGCGTAATGACGTGAGCCGTCTGGCGGCGCGTCTCGGCCATGGCGAGCAGTTCGCTGCCTCCGGCATGGTCGTCGCGCGTGCTCCCCAGCACCAGCGGTCATCGGGCCAGCGTCAGCGCCAGCGCCGCCGCCCGCGCTGACACAAGTCAAATCCGGGCTTGCATTTGCAGGCCCGGCCGTGCGAGGCTCGCTCCTCACTTCGAGGAGGAGCTATGAGCAGTTCCGAAAGCACGAAGCCAGGCCCGCTCACCGATTGGGCGGGCCGGCTGACGTTGATGGGGGCCGAGGCGGCCTACGTCGGGCTTGCCGTCTACCTGGCGTGGATCACCTTCGACGCGCAGGCCGGGCAGGCGCCCGTGGTCCCGGGTGCGATTGCGGGCGCCACGGCGGCGCTCGCGACGGCGTTTGGAGTGGGCTACGCGACCGTGATCGACAAGCAAGCCGAGCAGGCTGGCATGAGCACGTTTGCGGCGTCTCCCGCCCCGAGCGCGCTCGGGCGGCTGCTTGAAAAGATCGGAAACGCGCTTTCGATCAAGCGGCTGCTTGGCGTCGGCGTGATCGTCTACATGCTGGCGAGCATGCTGCTCGGGGTCGCGTACGTCACGAACTCAGCGGAGGCACCGGCGGTTGTCCGCACGATCTCGGTCGCCTTCGGGGGCTACGTGATCAGCTTCATCGGTCTCGCCTACAAGGGCTACCGCACCTGAGCCTCGCCGTTGAACGTCGAGCGGCTCGACTGCCCCGAGAGGAGGGTGGGACAGCCGAGCCTGCTCGTTGCAACACGGGAGGGAGTCGCAACGGCGACCCTAGACACGGCCTCCGCGGAGTGGGGTTGCAGTCGGGGCGCGTGTTCGTGGCAAAGCGGTGAAATCGGCTGGTCAGGCCCACGGAAGCGTGACTAGCTTGGCCGTCGTCATCCCGCGAATTGCCTCGACGACGCCCTCCTTCGCGCCGAGCCCGGAGGACTTGACACCACCGAACGGCGTCTGCTCGGTCCGAAACCCCGGGACCTCCCTGACGTTCACCGTTCCGCAGCGGAGCTCCTTGACGCAGCGCATGATCGAAGCGAGGTCGTTCGACACGACACCGGCGGAGAGGCCGTAACGGGTGCTGTTCGCCACCTGGATCGCGTCGAGCAGGCCGTCGACGCGGATCACCGGGACAGCCGGCCCGAATGTCTCCTCACGAACGAGCTCGGTGTCGGGCCGGACATTGTCGAGGAGCGGCGGCATGATCTGAGCTCCGCTTCGCTCGCCTCCCCGGCGCAGGCTCGCCCCGTCCGCGATCGCGCCGACAACCCTCCGCTCGACGAGCTCGGCTGCGCTCTCGTCGATCAGCGTCCCGACATCGGTCGACGGGTCGAACGGATCGCCGACGTTCAGCGCCCCGAGCTCCCGGTCGATCCGGTCGACGAGCTCGTCTGCGATCGCGGACTCGGCCAGAATTCGCTTGACCGCGGTGCACCGCTGGCCGCTATTTCGCGTCGCGCCCGCGACGGCGAGTGACGCGGCCTCGTCGAGGTCGGCGTCCGCGAGGACGATCAGAGGATCGTTGCCGCCGAGCTCGAGCACCGTGCGCCGGTACCCGGCACGATTGGCGATCTCCTGGCCGACCTGGACGCTGCCGGTGAAGGCGACGACCTCGACTGCCTCGTGGGCGAGCATCTCATCGAGGATCTGACGCGGGTCGCCCGTGACGATCGCGACCGCGTCCGCCGGGAACCCGGCCTCGAGCACGGCTCGCGCCAGCCAAAGAGCCGTCAGTGGCGTCTTCTCAGACGGCTTCAGGACGATCGGCGCGCCGGCCGCGATCGCGGGCGCCAGCTTGTGGGCGACCTGGTTCAACGGATGGTTGAACGGCGTGATCGCCGCCACCAGGCGCACCGGCTCGCGCATCGTGAATGCGCGCCGCGGCCGCCCGTTCGGAGAGACGTCGCAGGCGTAGAGCTCGCCGTCGTCGCGGAGCGCTTCCCGGGCGGCGAAGCGAAAGACATCGGTGGCCCGCGCGACCTCGTGGTGCGTGTCTGCGAGGCATAGGCCCGACTCCCAGGTGATCAGGCTCGCGAGCTCGCCACGTGCTTCGGCAATCGCGTCGGCAATGCGCTCGAGCACGCGGCTTCGCTCGTAGCGGTCGAGTGAGACCTGTGCGTTTCCCGCCGCCGTCAGCGCCTGCCGAACGGTCTCCGGTGCAAGCCGGGGCGCGGTTCCGACGACCTCGCCCGTGTACGGATAGACGACGTCGAAGCGTGAGCTGCCATGCTCTTCGGCGCCTCCGATCAGACACGAGAGTTCGTAGCTGGGCATCGAGATCGTCATGACGGGCCTCCGAGGACGAGGGAATGGATGTCCGCGTTTGTGAACGTTGCGCCCGGCGCGACCCGTGGATCCTCGGACAGCAAGATCGGAATCTCCTGTTCGTGGCGTCCGCCGTGCGACCGGAGCGGGCCACGCAGCTTCGAGAGGTCGTGGTCGCTCGCGCGCGTGCCGAAGACCGTGGTCGCATCGCCGAGGACGATCAGGTCGCCGATGCGGTCGGAAGGAAGCATGAAGAGCAGCGCCGCGTCGTCCCGGTCGAGCACCTGCTCGACGCCGGCGACGTCCTCGAGCGTCCTCCGGGCTCGATCACGCTCGTCCTCGTCGACGTGCACCCAGCAGAGCGAGCCGAGCGCGGCGTGGTGGACGACGTACGGATCGGTGATCGGCAGCACGACGTGGGCGCTCTTCACCCCGGCCTGCTCGAGCGTGTCCGCGAGATACCGCACGTTCGGCTGGCCGTCGCTGTCGACCTTGTCGTTCATGCCGTGGTCGGCGACGAGCCCGAGCCGCCAGCCGCCGTCGAGATAGGCGCCGACCAGCTCGTCGAGCCGCCGGAGGTAGAGGTCGCTCAGCTCCCCGCCGGGCGCGGAGGCGTGCTGCACGGAGTCGGTCAGCGACACGTACAGCAGCTCGATCTCGAGCCTGCGTGAGAGCTCGAGGCCGAGCTCGAGGGCGTAATGCGAGCAGTCCCAGTCGTAGATGTCGGGTTTCGGCGTGGCAACGAGGCTCGACGCGACGCCGTCGAGACCCGGAAGCGACTGCCGGTCGGCGTGCTCGGCCGAGATGCAGGGCACGTTGTGATTACCGAGCAGCAGCCGGAGCTTCTCCTTCGTCGTTACTGCGAGCACGCGGGTGCCCGCATCCGCGAAGGCCGCATGAATCGACCGGGCCCTCAGGAACTCGGCGCGATCCAGCTGGACATCCTGTCCACTCGGATCGAGGTAGTGGTTCCCCGGAATGCCGTGGACGGCCGGTGCCACTCCGGTGACGATCGAGACGTTGTTGGGATTCGTGAAGCTCGGCATCTGCGACTGGCCGCGAAGCGACGCGCCCGACTCGACGAGCTCCGAAAGCCGCGGCATCAGCCGTCGCTCGAAGGCGTTGTCCAGGTAGTCGGGGTCGACGCCGTCGAGGCAGATCACGGCCGTCTTCGTGCGCGGCTTCGCATACCGGCGGCCGTTGACCTCGACCAGCGGCTCGGCCGGCGGGTTGAAGTTGAGCTCGCTCCACACACCCATGGCGCGCAGCCTAGAACGCAAATCGGGCCTCTTTCGGCGTCGCCGCGGAGCTGCCTCCACTTCGTCACGGATCCGTAACCCACCTCCGGCGCTCGCAGTCGTAGGGTCGCCGCGATCGCACCAATTCATGAGAGGAGCACATCGATGAGGCATCGCCGACTTGCGGCAGCCGTCCTGGTTTCGGCCGTTTCAGCACTCGCAGTGTTCGCGCTGACCGCAATGCCAGCAGCAGCGGCCAAGAAGGTCACGAACCTTTGCCCTGACGGAGCTGTGAACTTCGGCGTCGAGCCGTACGACTCGGGCTCGAAGTTCACCGCGGCCTATCAGGCGCTCACGACCGATCTTTCGACCGATCTGAAGTGCCCGGTCAACCTGATCATCAACGACAACTACACCGACGAGATCGAGGCCATGAAGGCCGGCAAGATCGACGTCGGCGAGTTCGGCCCTCTCGGCTACATCTTCGCCCACTCGGTCGCAAATGCGCAGCCGATTGCGGTCTTCGCCGACAAGCAGCGCAAGCCGGTGACCTACACCGCGGCGATCTGGGTTCCGGTCGACTCTCCGATCACAACGGTCGCGCAGCTGAAGGGTCACTCGATCGCGTTCTCCGATCCCGGCTCGACCTCGGGCAACCTGATGCCCCGCTACGCGCTGATCCACGCCGGGCTCAACCCGGACAAGGATGTGAAGATCGTCTTCGCCGGCGGGCATCCGCAGTCGCTGCTCGCACTCACGAACGGCAAGGTCGACGCCGCTGAGGTGAACAGCCAGCAGCAGGCGACCGCGGTGGCGGCACATCAGTTCGACACGTCGAAGTTCCGGGTGCTCTGGCGCTCGGCTCCGATCCAGAACGACCCGATCACGGTGCGCGGCAATCTGTCGGCCGGGTTCAAGTCGGCCGTGACGAAGGCGTTGTTGAAGTTGACTCCCGCGCAGCTGAAGCTCCTCGATGCCGAGCTCGGTGTCGACGCCGGCCCGATGGTGCCGGCCAAGGACTCCTTCTATGCGCCGATCCGTGCCCTCGTGAATGCAGAGGGCCTCAAGATCACGGACGTCGGCTGATCGCGACCGAAGCAGCTGTCAGGCCGGGCGCGGATCTTGCGAGATCCGCGCCCGAGCCTGTGCTCGAGCTCGCCGGCCTGAAGAAGGCCTACGGGCGGCGGGAGATCCTGAAGGGCGTGGGCGTCGCCGTTCGCCCGGGCGAGCTCACGGTGATCCTGGGCGCGAACGGAAGCGGGAAGTCCACGCTCCTTCGCTGCGCGATGCGCCTGATCGAGCCCGACGACGGCGAGATGACGCTGTGCGGGCACGACCTGCGCCGTGCTCGGGGCGACGATCTGCGGCGCGCGCGGCGTCACGCAGCGATGGTGTTCCAGCAGGTGCTCGTGGTTCGCCGTCGCACCTCGCTCGAGAATGTGGCGTTCGGCGCGCTCGGTGAGCTTCCGCTGCGCCGCTCGCTGTCGACGAAGCTCTTTCCGGCCGAGCTGAGGGCCCGCGCGCTCGATTCGCTCGATCGCGTCGGCCTCGCCGATTTCGCCGCTCAACGGGCGGGGACGCTCTCCGGCGGGCAGGCTCAACGGGTTGCCGTTGCCCGCGCGCTCTGCCAGCAGGCACGCGTGATCCTCGCCGACGAGCCCGTCGCAAGCCTCGATCCGCGCGCAGCGGAGTCGGTGCTCGCGCTGCTCGCAGACGTCGCCAAGAACGAAAATCTCGGCGTGCTCGTGGTGCTGCACCAGCCCGAGCTCGCCCGCCGGTATGCCGACCGGCTCGTCGGCTTCTTCGAAGGGCAGATCAGCTTCGATCGCGCGCCCACGAACGTGACGGACGACGAGATCGAGGCGCTGTACGGAAACGATGACGACGAACGCTGAGCTTTCGACCGGCGCCGCCACGGCGGCGCGCCTTTCGTGGGGCAGGCTCCGCAAGCTCGTCCTGACAGTCCTGATCGCAGCGGTCTTCGTCCATGCCTGGACAGACACGCACATTTCGGTCAGTGAGTTCTTCTCGAGCTTCCACAACCTCGTCCGCCTGGTCGGAGAGATGTTCCCGCCGAGCTCTGGTGTGCTCGACAGCTCGATTCACGCGGCGATCCTGACCTTCGACACCGCGCTCCTCGCGACCGCGGCAGCCTTCGTGATCGCCTTGCTGCTGACGCCGCTCGCGGCGCGCAACATCACGCCGCACCGCAGCGTCTACGAGATCACTCGCGCGGTGATCGGCTTCCTGCGCTCGATCCCGCTCCTGATCAGCGGCCTGCTCTTCCTCGTCGTCGTCGGGCCGACGCCGTTTGCCGGCGTGCTCGCGCTGACGGTCGAGACGGTCGGTGTGCTGCCGAAGCTCTACGCGGAGGCGATCGAGGAGATGGACATGGGCCCGGTCGATGCGCTGCGCGTGTCCGGTGCCCGCCGCACGCAGGTCTTCCTGCACGGCGTGCTCCCGGCGGTCACGCCGACCTTCGTCGGCCTCGTGATCTACCGGATGGACTCGAATGTCCGCTCGGCGCTGGTGCTGAGCGCGTTCGGCGCCGGGGGAATCGGCTTCCTGCTCTATCAGTCGATCGAGCTCTTCCAGTGGCAGCAGGTGGGCGCCGAGCTGATCGTGATGCTCGTGCTCGTCTTGCTGGTCGAACGAGCGTCGATCTTCATCCGGTCGAGGATCTCGTGAGCGTCCAGGCTCCGCCCGAACGGCAGCTCCTGGCCGGCGAGCTCGTGCACGTGCAGCTCGGCGATGGCTCGACGGTCGCGCTGCATCAACGCGCGCTCCGCGACGGCTGTCGTTGCGCCGAGTGCCGTCATCCGGTGAGCGGCCAGCGCCTCTTCGAAACCGGCGCGGTCGTGCCGCACGCCCGAGCGGTGTCCGCCAGCGTCGATGAAGGCGTCCTCAAGGTCGAGTGGGCCGACGGGCATTCGAGCTCGTTCGACGAGACCTGGCTCGCGAACGCTGCCTCGCCGGGAGCCTCGAAGCCGCTGACGCTCTGGGGCTCCGAGCTGTCGGCCCGGGTCCCGGGCGAGCGCTTCGCCGAGGTGATCGAAGACGACCGCGTTCTCCGCCGGCTGCTCTCGGCGATCGCCGAATACGGCTTCGCGCTCGTTCGAGGCGTTCCAAACCATGAAGGCGCGGTAGCCGAGGTCGCCGAGCTCTTCGGCCACGTGCGCGTGACGAACTACGGGCGCATCTTCGACGTCACCGTGCGGGTCGACGCGACGAACCTCGCCGACACGGCGCTCGCCCTCAGCCTGCACACCGACAACCCCTATCGCGATCCCGCGCCGACGCTGCAGCTGCTCCACTGCCTCGCCTCGAGCGTCGACGGTGGCGAGACGGTGCTCGCAGACGGGTTTCGCGCCGCGACGCGCCTCTCGCCGGAGAGCCGCGAGGTTCTGGCGGCTCACCCGGTCCGGTACGCCTACCAGGACGCGACCGCAGAGCTCTCGGCAGACGTTCCGGCGATCTCCCTCGATGCCTGGGGAACGCCCGTCGCCCTTCACGTCAACAACCGCTCGAAGGGCGAGCCGGCCGGCTCGGCCGGGGCTGTCGGAGCCTGGTACGAGGCCTACTTCGAGCTGCTCGGCCTGCTCGCGCTTCCCGATGCGCAGGTCGTCTTCCGAATGGAGCCCGGCGACGTGATCGTCTTCGACAACCTGCGCGTCCTGCACGGCCGCCTCGGCTTCTCGAGCGGCGGCGAGCGGCGGCTCCAGGGCTGCTACGCCGACCGCGACGCCCTGCTCAGCACTCTGGCAGTTCTGGAACGAAAGGAGAACCCATGACTGACGACGTGATCGAGGTGATCTTCGAGGTCTTCGAATCAAACGGCGCGACAGCGTATGTCGGCGAGCCCGTGACCCTGCGCGAGCACATGCTGCAGAGCGCCCACGCCGCGGAGCAGGACGGCGCGCCTGCCGACCTGGTCGCGGCCGCGCTGCTGCACGACATCGGCCATCTCCTGCACGACGAGCCGGAGGATGTCGCCGAGAGTGGCGTCGACACCGAGCACGAGGAGCTCGGCTTCGTCTTCCTCGAAAACCACTTCCCGCCCGAAGTCGTCGAGCCGGTGCTGCTGCACGTCGCCGCCAAGCGGTACCTCTGCGCGGTCGATCCCGAGTATCTCGACGTCCTCTCGCCGGCGTCGAAGCTGAGCCTCGAGCTCCAGGGTGGGCCGATGAACGAGCGGGAGATCGCCGCGTTCGAGGCGCTACCGCACTTCGAAGCCGCGTGCCGGCTGCGCCGGTACGACGACATCGCCAAGGATCCGAATCTCGCGGTGCCGCCGCTCGAGCACTACAGGCCGGTGCTCGAGGCGACCGCTCGCTGACCGAGACCGGCGCCTGCGAGGACGCGCTCGGCAATCGCAGGAGCGGCAGTCATCCCGCGACCGCCGACACCGGTGACGATCCAGGCCGAGTCGGCGACCTCTTCGCAGTAGAAGAGCCGCTCGTCGATCACCTGGCTGTAGACCCCGGCCCAGCGGCGGCGGACGGGCGGCATCGGCGCGCCCAGGATCGACTCGACCCGCTCCTGGAGATGACGGTAGGGCCCCTCTTCGACCGTCACCTCGAACGGCTCGTCGTACTCGTGCGTGTCGCCGATCGTGAGCGAGCCGTTGAGCCGCTGTTGAAGCAGGAGCTGCATGTGCTGCTCGGCGACGATCGGCGCCGGCGCGGGGAGCCCGGCGAGGGCGGGGACGTCGAACGCCGGGTAGTAGCGAAGCGAGTCGCCGTCGGCGATCGACGTTGTCACCTCGACCGGGAACGGCTCCGTCTCCATCATCTGAAGCCGCACGCGGCGGAGCGGCAGGTGATCGGCCTGCCAGCCGGCGAAGCCACGGTGCGCGGCGCCCGGGCAGAGGAACACCAGGTCGCCTTCGTGCTGCTCGCCGAGGTGGTCGCGCACCATCCTGTTTCCGACCTCGACGATGTGCCGGCCCGGCAGCCACTCGTAGCCGGGAGCCCCGTCGAGCGTTGCCCGGATCGCGCTCGGCACCTGCCGGGGCTCGACGGCTGCGTCTGCGTTGCAGTGCAGCCCCGCGAGCACGTGGCCGCGAATCGCAGGATTGACCGCGCGGACCTCGGCCGGATCGAGCAGCGAGAACTGCCGTTCCGCCGCGTCCTCGCGGGCGAGCACCTGCTCGACCACGGCGAGCTCGGCGGCGTTCTGGAGAATCGTCAGCGATCCGTTCGCGCGGAACCCGACCTCGGGAATCTCCTGCCCGATCTCCTCCCAGAGCTGACGGGAGCGCAACGCGAGGGCGAGCTCGTCGCCCGGACGGCGCCCGCTCACCCAGATCAGCCCGAAGTTCCGGATCGAAGCGCCGCGAGCACCGAACTCGCGCTCGAGGTGGACGACCTCGGCGCCTTGCTTGAGGGCGAGATAGGCGTGAAATGCGCCGATCACGCCGCCGCCGACAACGACGACGCGGGTCATTCGAACGATCCCGAGAGAGGTGTTCGACGATCACGCACGGCAAGCCGACGCTACCCAAGCCGGCTCGTCAAATGACAGCCGGCGACACGGTTGACTCAACCTTGTCACCAACCTGTCATTGCGAGGAAGCGGGAAGCCGTGCGGCGCCGTCTAGCGAGTCGCGCTGGGCCGCTCGGCGAGACGCTTGGGCGCCAGATGCGCCCGGCGGCTCTCTTCGACCATGCGCCGCTGCGCCTTTTTTGCAACCCGTCTGGTCTTGACTTTCAGTGAGCGTTCCATGGGCCGGAGCCTAGCCGCTCACCGTTTCGCGCTGCAACTGAGAAGCGGTCAGTTGCAGGAGAATCCGTTGCACGAATCGTGCGCGCGCAGGTGCTCGCGAACCGTGCGGTGGACGAGCAGCGGGACGTAGTCGTCGAAGTGGGCGCTCACGATCAGCTCGTGGACGCGCTCCTCGATGTCGTGCTGGATCGCCTCGAACGGCGCATCGGGAAACTCGTGCTTGAGATAGCGAGGCAATTGCTCGATCTTCCTGGCTGCGGTCACTGTCAGTTGCATCTTCGCCTCCTGTCGATCGGTCGTTCCAGGAGCAGCAAAACGCAAGCCGGGAACTGACGCATCCGCGTTCCCGCGGAGGCTGTCCGTGAGAAACCGCAGTTCGCGTGCTCGATCGTCCTTCGGCGGTTCGGGCACGGCGCGGAATGGGTATACGATCGGACCATGGGCACGGGTGCTCATGCCGTGAAGCACGCGGGCGGCCTCTACGCCAGGCTCTTTCGCTGGGCGCGCCATCCGGTCGTGGCGATCGAGGAGGAGGCCCATCATCTGCACGAGATCGAGCAAACCGGCGAGGCCGGCGCCTCGCCGTTCATCGCGCTGCTCGGCGTCTTCTTCTTCCTGCTGCCGATCGCGGCGTTCATGATGATCCTCGCGTTCAGCGCCTTCTATCTGGCGCGCTGAACTCCTAGGCTGTGGCGACGAAGCGAGCTTCGTAGAGCCGCGGGCGTCCGCCAAGGCTGACCAGGCACGGGCAGACGCTCGCCTCGCTGATCTTGAAGGGGCAGTCGCCGAAGAACTGAGCGCATTTTTGCTCGGCGCGCTCGGTCAGCTCTTGCGTTGAAAACCCGCGCAAGGTGATCTCGAGGCGCTGTGGGGTATCGAGCGTCGCGGTCATGTAAGGGACACCTTACAGCATGAGCTGCGATCGCTGGCGCCATCCTGGCGGGCCGAATCGGCCAAAGATGACTCGCGAACACGGCTGCCGGAGTCGTTGTCTTGTGGTGACGGTGTGGTGACCCGCCGTCAGAGCCACATCAGGGAGGGAATGCTGATGTGGATGCAAACGACGCATGAGCTGCTCCCTCAGTGGCGGGATGCCTATCGGTTCGCGATCGATGTGCTCGGCTACGGCCATGCCGAGGCGGTGGAGTACGCGAACCTCCGCCTCGTCGAGTCTCAGAATCGCGAGCTGCTCTCCGCGAAAGCAGGCCGGGGGAGCGCCGCCTGATGGTGAACAGGGGAGCGAACCCGATCGCGTGCGCCGAGGCCGTGGGGCCGCCTGCGCGCGAGTCCGGCCGGGGCAGCTCGGTGTTCCTGCTCGGAAATCCGTCGGCCACGAATCTGGCGCTGGTGGACGCGTTCGCCGCCCTTGGGTTCACGAGCAGCGTAGGCCCGCTGCTCGAGCCGAACCGGGTGTCGGCTGGCGATCTCGTGCTCGGCCGGGTCGACGTCCTCCCGACGCTGGACGGAATCGCGGCGGGCCTGTGGACGCTGCCCGGCTACGAAGAGCGCGGCGCGGTCGTGCTCAACCGGCCCCTGGCGGTGCTGGCCGCGCATGACAAGCTGATGACGGCGCTCTTCCTGAGCCGCGGCGGCATCCGGCATCCGCAGACCGTGCATTTCCGCGAGACGGGGATTCCCGAGGGATTCGGGCCGCCGTACGTCGTGAAGCCGCGCCATGGCAGCTGGGGCCGCGACGTCCACCGGTGCGACACGGAGGACGAGCTTCTCGAGCTGCTCGACGAGCTCCGCGATCGGCCCTGGTTCAAGCAGCACGGCGCCCTGGTTCAGGAGCTGATCGTGAATCCCGGCTCTGACGTCCGCGTGATCGTCGCGGCCGGACAGGTGGTGGGCGCGATCGAGCGCGTCGCGGCGCAGGGGGAGTGGAGAACGAACATCGCGCTCGGTGCAACCCGCCGGCCGACGACCGCAACCGACGTGCAACGCCAGATCGCCCTTCGTGCCGTCGCTGCCCTTCAGCTCGATTTTGCGGGCGTCGACATCCTCACCGGAAGCGCCGGCGAGCCTGTGGTTCTGGAAGTGAACGGAGCAGTCGACTTCAACACCGACTACGGGAGCGACGTCTTCAGCACGACGGCGCGCTTGCTCAGCAAGCGGCTCGAGCTGTCTCAGCTCGCGCGAGGACGGGGCGAGGACCAGCTTCGCCCGGTCGCGCTCGCCTAGGCCGAAGCTGGTTTCCGTGCGGTCGGGCTCGAGGTGGAATGTGGCTTCGGCACGGCCGGCTACCTCGCTGGTGGCTAGTGGATGTGGAGCGAGATCCCGAGCAAGAGGAGCGGCCAGAGCACGATCGCAAGCGCGGCCGAACCGACCTGCCGGGCGGTGTTCAGATTCGTGAAGTAGTGGTGAGAATTGGCGACGAGCACGCCGATCACGATCCAGAGAATCGTGAGCAAGCTCGGGCCGCCTCGGCTGTACATCACTGCCTTGTTCCCGCAATGGCGGGAAACGGAACCGACGAGGCGCGCTCGCGGTTGCCGGCGCTTGCCAGCGCCGCGAAGCCGGCCTGGAGCCAGTCGTTGGCGCCCCCGAGCGCGAGCGAACGTATGAGGATCCGGCCGAATGAAGGCGCCAGGACCTCGGTTGCCGTCATCCCGACGGCCGCCCACGTCCCGACGCACCGCGTGCAGGTCACGAGCTCTCCGACCGCTTGCCGGATATCGCCGGTCGCTACGGGATGCTCCTCGTTCGGTTCGCTTGGAGTGCCCTCGACGAAGGGCTCCCGGATGAAGCTCCCGACGTTGTCCCGGGCGAGCGTCCGGGCCGCCTTGAACGTCGCCAGCGCGAGGACGGTGAAGTCGAACGGCGTGTAGGGGGACAGATCGCGCCGGCGCGCGGCGATCGCGAGGAGCGCGACACCGCCGGCGAAGGAGCCGGCGATTGCCGCATAGCCGCCGTATGGCGGGTCGCGAACAGTGGTTGGTGTCACTCGCCTCCGAACATCTAGGTGACGAGCTCTCCGGGGCTCTTCAGATACCGGTCCCGGATCGCCTCGGCAGTGCGGTACGTGACTGCGCCAACGGTCCCGGTCGGATTCGCGCCCGGGTTCTGGGGATAGAGCGCCGCCCCGGTCACGAAGACGTTCGGCGTGTCCCAGACCTGCCCGTAGCTGTTCGTGACCGAATGCGACGGGTCGGCGCCCATCACGCAGCCGCCGGTGGGGTGGGTCGACTGGTACTTCTCGATGTTGTAGGCCGGGATCTCCGGCGTGAACGAGACGATCTTCGTCGGGTTCATCGCGGCCATGATCTCCTTGGCGCGCAGGGCGATGAAGCGCCACATGTTCCGCTCGTTGTCGTGCCAGTCGAAGGTGAGGCGGAGCAGCGGCCGTCCCCACTTGTCGCGGTAGTTCGGGTCGAGGTCGAGGAAGTTGTCCTCGTACGGGAGCACCTCCCCCTCGGTGACGATCGAGCCGGTCGAGTCCCAGTCGTTGCGCACCGTGTCCTTCCAGCCCTGCCCCCACGACTTGCCCGAGGCGTCCTTCATCTTTCCGACGGAGGTCACCGGCGCGCGCTCGCAGCCCTCCGAGTAGAGCTGCGAGCCGCCGATGAAGTCGAGGTTCGAGTGGTCGAAATTGTCGGCGTTGTAGTCGTAGACGATCTTGATCGTGGCGGTGTTCCCCATGTACTGGTTGAGCTTCGTGCCCTCCCAGACGCCGGTCACCGGCGCCGGATAGATCTGGTACGTGTAGTTCTTGCCAACGCGGCCCCGGTCGTTGCCGATCCCGTCCGGGTGGGCTTTGCTCTTCGAGAGCAGGAGGATGCGGCTGTTCTCGAGCGTGAACGCCGAGACGAAGACGACATCCGCCGGCTGGAAGTGCTCCTGCCCCTGCTGGTCGACATAGGTCACCCCGGTCGCCAGGCCCTTGTTGTCCACCTCGATCTGGAGCACCTTCGTGTTCGTCCGGATCTCGTACCGGTTCGTCGCGAGGGCGACGGGAAAGTGCGTGTTCAGCGGGCTGGCCTTGGCGTCGACCTCGCAGCCGAAGCGCGTGCAGAAGCCGCAGTACAGGCAGCCGCCGCGGTTGTTCCCATACGGGTCGGTCCATGCTCTCGAGGTGATGCCCGCGGGCTGGGTGAATGGATGCAGGCCGAGGTCCTCGGCGGCCTTGGCGAACTTGTCGCCGAGCGGCGTGACGGTCAGCGGCGGATTCGGATAGTCGCGGCTTCGCGGAGCCTCGAAGGGGTTGCCGCCGGGGATGATCTTGCCGTTGATGTTCCCGGCCTGGCCGGAAGCGCCGATATCCCATTCGAACGCGTCGTAATAGCGCTCGAGATCCTGGTAGGTGATGCCCCAGTCCTGAATCGTGCTGCCAGCCGGGAGCTTCTTCGCGCCGTACTTGTCGACGATGTGCGTGCGGTGCATGAAGTCGTATTCGAGGTAGCGCCAGAGCTGGGCCGACCAGTGAACCGCGGCGCCTCCGAGGCCCATGCCGGGGTTGAACGTTCCGTACTGCCTCATCGGGAGGGCGGGCGCGCGCGGATTCGGGCGCCACGTCCATGTTTCGCGCTTGAGGTCGACCATCATCGCGTAACGCACCGAGTAGCGCAGGCTGTCGTGGTCGTGCGCGAAATGTGGCCACGTCCAGCGCGTCGCGCCCTGCTCGAGCGAGACCATCGTCGTCCCGGAAGGACAGAGCTTCGCGGCGAGCATGCCGGCAGTCCAGCCGGCTCCGATCGTGACCATGTCAACGGGCTTGTGCTTGATCGCCATCCAGCTATCCCTTCTTGATGGGTTGCATGCCGGGCATCGCGCCCATCCCGGCCATGGGCGTGATCGCGTTGCCCTGGGGCACGCCGGGGTTCATCGCAGGCATGTCGCGCAGGCTCTGAACGTGCTTCTCCTGCGGGCCGTGCTGGAGCTCGTAGGCCGTGTAGGCGCGCTGGGCGCCGAGGTAGCCGATCAGGTTCCAGCCGGCGTAGCCACGGTTCCCGCCGTAGCTCGGGTCGGCGAACATGCCCTCGTAGGTGTCCTCGAGCACCATCTTGAAGAAGCCCTTCGCCTCGGGCCAGCCACCTGCCTTGCCGGCTTCGAGGACGCTGAGGACGGCATCTTGCGAGGCCTCGTCGAGGTTTGCGAACCGCTTGCCATGGTTCTTCGTCGTGAACGTGTCGAGCGCCGCCAGCCCCTTGCGATACGCGTCTTGGGGCGTCGCACTGCTCTGGAAGCCGTAGCGCGGAAGCTCGCTCGCCTGGACGAGGATTGCGCCGGTCGAGGCGCCGTTCTCCTGCGGGCCCGGCGGATAGCCGACGGGCTTCGCGAAGGGCGCGTCGAAATAGGTGGGCGTCGCGAACGATTCGAACTGGGCGAGCTTCGTGTCGATGAAGACCGGCACGGCGGCCTCGCGGGCTCCGGGATCGGTTTCGTCGCCCGGGATCAGGCGGGCGACGATCGCGTCGACCGTCGCGGCCTCGTCCTGCGTGAAGAAGCTCGTGACGCTGTGGTTGGTCGGTGCCTGGGTCGGCGTGACCGGCGGGAACTGCTCGGCGTTCGTGTCCTGGGAAACCTGGCCCGCCGGCTCGTTGGGCCCGCAGGCAGTGAGCGCACCACCGACGCTGACGGTTGCCGCTGCGATCCCCGCCTGTTGCAGCAGCCGGCGCCGCGTCAGCCTGAATTGCCTCTGTTCAGGGCTCTCGTCGGTCATTCGCTCTCCCTTCGTCACGAGTGGTCCAGGTAGGCCGCAATGTCCCGGGCTGCCTGGGGGCTGACGCCGAGATTGGGCATGATGTTTCCGGGGTCGATCGCCTGAGGGTTCTCGATCCAGCGGATCAGGTTCTGGGGCGTGTTGGAGAGGCGCCCCGCGATCACGCGGCGTTGCGCGAACCCGCTCAGATTGGGGCCGACCTCGCCGCTCGCGTTGTCGATTCCCGCGATCGTGTGGCAGGCGCCGCAGCCGATCTCGGAGATCAGGGCAGCCCCACGATGCGAGTTGCCGCCGGGGACCGGTGTGCTGGCGCTCCCGCCGCAGCCGGCGGTGACGAGAACGGCCGAGGCGGCGAGGCCGAGCAACGAGAGGTTCCGGCGGCGCTCGGTCATGCGCGTGGCACCACGTAGAGGGTCAGGAACACGACGACAGCGATCACGTTCACGAAATGCCAGTAGAGAGCGACCACGCGCAGCGTCAGGTGGTGCTCGGTCGTGAACCGGCGCGAGCGGAGGATCGTCCACTCCACGGCGAGCGCGCCGGCCACGGTGTGGGCGTAGTGAACGCCGATCAGCGTGTAGTAGATCGAGCCGTAGGCATTGTCCTGGGGCCGGAACGTGTCGAGCGAGTCCGAAACGAGCACCCACTCGAATGCCAGGAAGGCGATCGCGAGCAGGAGCGCGACGGACAACGCCGTTCGAACCGTGGCGAAGCGGCCGTTCCGGGCGGCGCGAGTCGCGACGACCATCGGGACGCTGCTCGCAACGAGGACGACCATCGCGACCAGCGGCTTCACGTACTTCGGATCGGTGAGCGGCGCAGGCGGCCAGGGCCCATGCGCCTCGTGCCGGAGATAGAAGTAGGTCGAGACGAGCAGCAGGAAGAGCGTCGCCTCCGTCGCGATCAGCAGCACCATCCCCCACCAGCCGGCGGGCCGGATGGTGTCGCCGGTCGCCCGCGGGACGCGGATGGGCTCGGCAGCGGCGCTCAGCTCGTCCGTCCTTCCGGATCGCCGAGGTGCCAACCCGCGAGCGCGAGCAGGCACGCCGCGACGCCGATCTCCGCGACGAGATTCAGCGACGAGATCAGTCCGACGAACACAACCGTGATCGCGAGTGCCAGCAGGAACGGCCACGCCGACTCGGCCGGTGAGCGGATCACCTCGTCGAGCTCGCCGCCGAGCTCGCTCGTCCCGGCCGTCTCGTGGCCTTCGGCAAGCACGAGGCCGCTCCGCTCGCTGCGATCCCAGTTTGGATGCGCGCTCCGCACGACCGGGATCTCGGCGAAGTTGTACGTGGGCGGGGGAGAGGCGGTCGACCACTCCAGCGTGTCTCCGAGCCAGGGATCGTCACCGGCCGGCGGCCCGGCAACGAGCGACCAGACCACGTTCAGGAGGATCGCCAGGATTCCGGCGGCGAGCACGAACGCCCCGATCGTCGAGAGCAAGTTGAGCAGCCCCCAGCCCTCGCCTGCCGGGTAGGTGTAGACCCGTCGCGGCATGCCGAGCAGCCCGGTGATGTGCATCGGGAAGAAGGCGAGGTTGAAGCCGATGAAGACGAGCCAGAAGCTCCAGCGTCCGAGCCGCTCGTTCATCAGCCGGCCGCTCATCTTCGGCAGCCAGTAGTGCACGCCGGCGAAGATGGGGAACACGGCGCCGCCGAAGAGCACGTAGTGCAGGTGCGCGACTACGAAGTACGAGTCGGTCACCTGCTGGTCGAATGGGATCACGGCGAACATCACGCCGGAGAGGCCGCCGATCACGAAGGTGACGATGAAGCCGACGATGAAGAGGAAGGGCGACTTCAGGACCGGCCGGCCGGTGACGATCGTCGCCAGCCACGCGAAGACCTGAACGCCGGCCGGGATCGCGATGAGCATGCTCGCCGCGGCGAAGAACAGCTCGACGACCTTCGGCAGCCCGACGGCGAACATGTGATGCACCCACACGCCGAAGCCGAGGAGCGCGGTCGACATGATGCCGAGCACCACCCACGTTTGAGCGACCATCGGCCGCTGCGAGAAGACCGGGATGATCGTCGAGACGATCCCGACCGCGGGCAGGAAGATGATGTAGACGTCGGGGTGGCCGAAGATCCAGAACAGGTGCTGCCAGAGCAAGGCGTTGCCACCGTGCTGGTAGTCGAAGAAGTGGAAGCCCCACTTGCGCTGCAGCTCGAGCAGCAGGCAGTCGAGGCTGAGCGCCGGCAGCGCGAAGACCACGGAGAGCGAGGTCGCGAGAATCGCCCAGCAGAAGAGCGGCATCCGGCCGATCGACATGCCGGGCGCTCGGAGCCGGGCCATCGTGACGATGAAGTTGATCGCCCCCGCCGTGGTCGAGATCGCGAGCATGATCAGTCCCAGGCCGTAGAAATCGAGATTCGAGCTGGGCGAGATCGTCGAGAGGGGCGCGTAGGAGAACCAGCCGGCGTCTGGCGCCTTGCCGAGCAGGATGCTCGAGTAGATGAAGAGCCCCGAGCCGAGGTAGACCCAGTAGGAAAGGGCATTCAGGCGCGGAAAGGCCATGTCGCGCGCGCCCAGCTGGAGCGGCACGAAGTAGTTGCCGAAGCCCGAGAGCATCGGCGTGATGAAGAGGAAGATCATCGTCGTGCCGTGCATCGTGAAGAGCTGGTCGTAGGACTCAGGTGAAAGCAGTCGCTCGTTCGGGCCGGCGAGCTGAACGCGCATCACGAGCGCGTCGCAGCCTGCGAGCAGGAAGAAGACGCTGGCCGTGACGAGGTAGCGAATCCCGATTCGCTTGTGGTCGACGGTCGTGATCGCGGAGATCAGCCCATGCGCCTCGGGCCAGGCGCGCTCCAGTCTCTGAACGCTCGCGACGGCCATCAGCGCAGGCTCTCCAGGTAGGCGAGGAGCGCTTGCAGCTCTGTCCCGCTCAACGCCGTGGCGGGCATCTGCGTCCCCGGCTTGAAATGCTGAGGATCGAGGAGCCACCCGGCGAGATACCCCTCGCCGTTCGGCAGCGTGTCTGCGCCGATCGCGAGCCGGCTGGCGAAGTGGCTCAGGTCAGGGCCGATCGTCCCGCTGGCGTTGGTGCCGGCGATCGCGTGGCAGTACTCGCAGTCCGAGCCGAGAAAGATCTGCTGACCCTGCTCGAGCTCCGGCGTTGGCGGTGGCGGAGGCGGCCGTTCCTCGTTGTTCAGCCACGACTCGTAGGCGGCCAGAGGCTGCGCGACGACGAGCAGCGCCATGTGAGCGTGCTCCAGCCCACAGAACTCGGCGCACTGGCCCCGGAAGACCCCGGCATGCGTGGCGTGGAAGACCACCTCGTTCGTCTTTCCCGGGATCACGTCGATCTTGCGGTTCAGCGCCGGCACCCAGAGGCTGTGAATCACGTCCGCGCTCGTGACCTTGATCAGCACCGACTCCCCGACCGGGATGTGGATCTCGTTTGCCGTCCGGAAGTCGTGGCCGGGGTAGGAGACGTCCCAGAACCACTGGCGGCCCGTGACGTCGATCGTGAAGCTCGTCTTCTGCCCGGTGGCAGAGGTCGCGGGCAGCGCCTTGATCGTGGCTGCGAACAGCACGACGAGCACGACCAGCGGCAGCGCGAGACCGCCGACGGCCACCATCCATGTTCCGCTTCTGAGCGGCCGACGGTCGGCCGGAGCCTGACCACGACGGCGCAATAGCCCGAAGGCCAGGATCGCGACGACGACCGCGAAGATGACCGCTGACCCGACGAGCATCGCCCACCAGACGTTGCTGATGTCGTGTGACGCGTGGCTATCCGGCGCCAGAGTCGACTGGTTCCCGCACCCGGTCGCAGCGACCGTGAAGCCGGTCGCTGCGACGCACGAGCAGCCGACCCTGAACCACGTGATCATTCCGCGGCTCCTGGTCACGGCCGAGAAGTACCCCACCGGTGCGCGAAGGAAACTCAGGTGATCGCCGCGAGCTCGGGAAGCAGCTCGCGTTCGAAGAAGCGCATGAATCCGTCCGGGTCGTCTCCAACCTGGTGCAGGTAGACGCGTGTAAAACCGGCCTGTTCGAAGGTGGCGAGCGCATCGCGGAATCGCTCCGGGTCGGGCCCGCACGTGATCGCATCCGCGATCAGGCTGGGGGTGACGAGCTCGGCTGCCTGCCGGAAATGGCGTGGCAACGCAAGCTCCTGGCTGAGATCGCCACGCAGCGCAGCGTTTGGCCAGTGCCGGTGTGCGATCTGGATCGCTTCGTCCGTGCTCGCTGCCCAGCACACGGTCAACTGGCCGTAGCGAGGCTTGCCGGCCCCTCCGCTGTCGGCAAAGGTCTGCACGACCTCCCGTTCGGGTGTGGTCGAGATGAGAGCGTCCCCGATCCGGCCTGCGACCTCGGCGGCCCCGTGAGCACCCGCGGCGACGGCGATCGGAGGCAGCTCATCCGGAAGCGAATAGATCCGCGCACGGTCGACGGTGAAGTGGCGCCCCCGATAGCTCACCAGCTCTCCCTGCCAGAGCTCTCGAATCACGTCGACGGCTTCCTCGAGCTGCTCGAGCCGTTCGTCGGCGCTCGGCCAGCGGTCGCCGAGGATGTGCTCGTTCAGGTTCTCGCCGGTCCCGACGCCGAGCATGAACCGGCCGGGAAGCAGCGACGCCGCGGTCGCAGCCGCCTGAGCGACGATCGCCGGATGGATCCGCGTGGTCGGGCAGGTGACGCCGGTGCCGATCTCCAGGTGCTCGGTCACCTGGGAGATCGCGCCGATCACGCTCCAGACGAACGGGCTCTCTCCCTGCCGGTCGATCCACGGGTGGTAGTGGTCCGAGATCAGCGCATGCCGAAAGCCGGCTTCTTCGGCCAGCCGGGCCTGGCGGACAAGCTCGTCGGCCGGATGCTCCTCGGAGGAGAGCGCGTAGCCGAGCTCGATCATGAGTCGGCATTTCCCACCTCGCCGGCCTGGGAAACCTCACGGATTCACTTGCTGAGCAGGCTGCCGACGATGTTGATCATGATCGCCACGATCACAGCGCCGAAGAGATACGAGAGCAGAGCGTGCTTGATCGCAGTCTGGCGAATCGGCTTCGTCGTCAGGTCGGTATCCGAGACCTGGAACGTCATTCCGATCGTGAGCGCGACATAGGCGAAGTCGCGGTAGTCGGGATCGTCGTCGGCGTGAAAGTCGATCCCTTCTGGAGTGCGTCCGCTGTAGTAGAGCCGCGCGTAGTGGAGCGCGAACACGGTGTGCACCGTGGCCCAGGCCAGGGCGACGCTCGAGACGCCCATCACGATCAGCAGCGCCTTGTCGATGCCGACGTCATGCCCGGATTGAACGAGGACGAGTGCGACAGCCACCAGGCTCGCGACGCAGGCCGCGAGGAGAAACGCATCGGCGGCGGCGCGCGAGGAGTCCTCGATTCGGGCCCGCCGGGCCGTTTCGACCGGATCGTCACGCAGGATGGGAAGCCACGTCCAGCCGAGGAACGCGAGCGCGGCGCCGTCCCAGCCGGCGCAGCCGGCCACAGACCAGCTCCCGCCGGCGAGAACGGCGCCGATCAGCACGACACAGCCCGACCCGGCACTGAACACCAGGCGCCATACGGCGCGGCCGTGATGGTCTTCCTTACGGCGCCTGCGCGTCGATGCAGCGGTTGCGGTCAGCTCTTCTTGCGGGCGATCGCCCGCTCCAGCTGGGCCTTGTTCATGGACGAGCGGCCGGCGACGTTCAGCTTGCGCGCTTCCTGATAGAGCTGCTCGACCGTGCGGCCCTTGGTGCGGCTTGTTCCCGAGCGCAGGCCGCCACGCCGTCCCGACGAGATGTCGTCGATCGACGTGCGCGAGCTCGTTCGCGACTCGCCTGCTCGCGCGCGAGCCTTGTTGACCGTCCGCGCTGCGATCTCCTCAGCGCGGCCTTCCGACATGCCTTGCTTCTTCTCGCTCGCCTTGATGTGCTCGTACTGGCGGGCGCGCTTCGTCCCCTTCTTCACTCCACGAGGCGGCATCTGCTCCTCCTTCGTCTTGGATCAGGTCGTACGAAGGTGTTGCTCGACATGAGGCCTGTGAAACATCGGCGAGCTAGCTCGAGACGAGCCTGAGCAGGACCGTTCGCTCGTAGCGCCGGATTGCTGCGTCGTCCAGCGTGTAGACGAGCGGCTCGACGACCAGGCTGTCTCCGAGACTGCTTCGCAGCGCGCCGGCGAGGTAGGTCTCGACGAGCCATTCCATCGTCGGCGGCACCTCTGCCTTCAGCCGGACGAGCCAGAGATCGTCGCCGACCTCCTGGCGCTCGTCCACGAACGGGGCACGCAGAAATCGCGCGGCGCCGACAGGAGCGATCGCGACGATCCTCTCCAGTGTCTGGTCGACCTCGTCCGGATCGTGTGTGAGCAGGTCGATCGTGTAACGCCGAAAGCGCCGTGTCGTGCGGCGGACACCGGTGATCTGGCCGTTCGGGACGACGTACCGGTCGCCGTTCAGGTTGCGCAGGACCGTCGTGCGCAGCCCGACCTCGTCGACGACACCGGCGAGTTGCGACGGTTCGAGGGTCACGAAGTCCCCGACGCCGTACTGGTTCTCGAGCAGGATGAAGACGCCGGCGATCACGTCCTGCAGGAACCGCTGAGCGCCGAAGCCGACGATCGCGATCAGCAGCGTTGCCCCGGCTGCGGCCGTGAGGAGGTTCTGGACGAAGAGCCCGAGCAGCGCGAACGCGGTCAGGAGGAGGACGAAGTAGCGGACGAGGCTCGAGAGAACCCCGACGGCGGTCTCACGGCGGCGCGCGCGCAACAGGTCTGCGGTCTCTTCGGGCGACACGCTGGCCCAGCGTCGGAGCAGGCGCTCGAGCAGCTTCAGGATCACGATCGCGCCGAGCACGATCGCCGCGACCGAGATCAGCTCGACCGCCCACGCTGGCAGGGATTGGGTCAAAGCACTCGGCTCCGCGCGCCGAGGTCAGCGACGAGGCACGCCACAGTTGGCGCATACCCGGGGGCGAGAGAACCAAAACAGCTTTCGGGCGTCTCCTGGCCGGGTTTCAAGAATCGCGGTGCGGGAGAACAACGAGGCATGACACAGCGCATCCTGGTCGTCCCAACTGCACCAATCCCGACGCCGTCGATCCGCTCGATGCTCCGGGAGTCTTTTCCCAGCGACGCCGAATTCGAGATCATCGCTCCGGCGTCGCACATCAGCTGGCTGGACTGGCTGACGAATGCCGAGGACGATGCTCGCGCTGAGGCAGCAGAGCATGCCGACCAGGCTGCAGAGGCGGTTCCGGGCGAGCCGAGCGACTCACGCGTCGGAGATACCGACCCGCTTCAGGCAATCGACGATGCGCTTCGAACCTTTCCCGCGGACCAGGTCGTTGTCGTGACTCGTCCCGATGACCAGGCATCCTGGCTCGAAGCGGGCGCCGGGGAAGCCGCCCAGAAACGGTTCGAGATCCCGGTCACGCACCTTGTGATCTCGGCCTGACCGCACTGGCCGGCTCGCGTACGGACTGAACGAGACCTCGGTTCTTCGAGGCGCTGCAACGATCCGCGCGGGCCGGCCAGACTCACCCGGCTAGGTCGTACGCGCAGCTCTGCGGGGATTCGAGCCTCGTAAAACAGTTGTGAGCATTCTGAACGGGGATGCGATATCGGGTCGCGTGTTGGGCACTGTGGTCTGTATGCCTCGTTGGCCACATGGTGTGTTGGTCGTGGGCTTGTGCCTGCTTGCCGTCTCGTTGCTGACAACCGCAGCGATCTCGACCGGGCAGCCTGCTCCACCGACCCCAGCTCCTGCTCACCGGCTGCAGATCGGCTTCTTCGACGACCCGAGCTTCCGCTGGTCATCGCAGGCACTCAAGAATCTGGCCTCGGCTGAGAACGCCGGCGCGTCGGTGATTCATGCCACTGCCAACTGGTCGGTCATCGCGCCGCGGAAGCCGCACAATCCGTTGAACGGTGACGACCCTGCCTACCGGCTGGGCGACCTCGACTCGCTCGTCCGGACGGCCGGCTTGTACGACTTGCAGGTAATGATCACGATCGACGGGACGCCGCGCTGGGCGAACGGCGGCCAGGCGGCGAATCACCCACCGCGGAATCTCGCCACCTTGACCACCTTCGCACGGATGCTCGCGACGCGGTACGACGGCCGGACGGGACACGGCGCCGTCACGCTCTGGTCGATCTGGAACGAGCCGAACCTGGGCCTCTTCCTGATGCCGCAGTTCAAGGGGAAGAAGATCGTCAGTCCGGCCGAGTACGTCAAGCTGTTCCTGGCCGGAGAGCGCGGAATCAAAGCCGCAAACCCGCAGGCCCAGGTCGCCGCAGGGGAGACCTCCAACAGAGGACGGGACGTGCCGGTCAAGGGCGTCAGCGCCGCCGTTGCCCCGGCCACATTCGCCCGCCTCGTCGCCGCTGTGGACCCGCGCCTGCCGATGGCCGCCTGGGCGACGCATCCGTATCCGACCTCTCCCGACCTCGGCCCCACCCAGGTGGTCAAGTGGCCGAACGTGACGATGACGCAGATCCCGCGGCTGACGACGAGCCTGCGGCAGTGGTTCCATCGCCCCGTCCCGATCTGGATCACGGAGTACGGCGAGCAGTCGAAGCCGCAGTACGCGCACGGTGTCTCCGAGGCCCAGCAGGCGCGCGACGCGGTGACGGCGCTGAAGCTCGCCTCGCACGATCCCGCCGTCACGATGTTCACCTGGTTCATCCTTCGCGACAGCCCGAGCACGTGGAAGAGCGGTCTCGAGACGGTGAGCGGAGCGAAGAAGCCGGCGTACGCGAAGTTCTCCGCGGCAGCGCATGCAGTTGCGGGCGTCCCTGAGACCGTTGCGGCGGGCCGTAACGCCGCAATCACGATCCCGGTTCCGTTCCTCGCCGCTCACAACAACGCCGGCGCTCTCGTCGCCGTCGATTACCGGATCCGCAACGCTCAGAACAAGCTCTTGCGAACGGGTCACGCGACGTGTCGCATCACCTACGACGGGACACTGCGATTTGTGACCACGTTCAAGCCTCTGCGTGCCCAGTCCTATTCCGTCACGGTGTCTGCAGTCGACGAAGCGGGCCTGTCAGGCACGCGGGTTGTCTCGCTGAGCGCGTTGTAGTCTCCAACCTGTTCCCTCTCGAGGGGCCGATCGAATAGCAACCCGGCTGGCCGATGGTGGTCAGCGTGGGAAACCGGAGATCGCACCTCGCGCTGCTGCTCGTCGCCACCTTCGCCGTCGCCGGCGCATTCGTGCCGGCCCCGGCGTTCGCCGGAGCGCGCGGAACGGCACAGCAGCTCGTTCCGAACGACCCGCTCTATGCGAAGTTCTCCTGGCCGGCGGCGAGCATCAACCTGCCGCAGGCGTGGCATTTGACGCTCGGCAGCCCCTCGGTCACGATCGCCGTTCTCGATACCGGTGTTTCTCCGGTTCCCGATCTCGCCGGTGCGCTCGTGCCTGGTTACAACTTCGTTGCCGACAACACCGATACGACCGACGACAACGGCCACGGGACCGAGGTCGCGAGCATCGCCGCCGCGCGCACGAACAATGGCATCGGGATCGCGGGTGTCTGCGCCCGCTGCTCGATCATGCCGGTGAAAGTGCTCGACGCGAACGCTGTCGGATCGCCCGGCACCGTTGCCGAAGGCGTGACCTGGGCTGCCGCTCACGGTGCGCAGATCATCAACCTTTCGCTCTATTCGACGCAGGACAATGCCGTGCTGAGCGCGGCGATCGAAGCGGCCGTGACCCAGGGCGTCGTCGTGGTCGTGGCAGCCGGCAACTCCGGCTCGAGCAACCCCGCGCTCGGCGGCTTCCCCGCCGCGACCAGCCCCGATGCGATCCGCGTCGGTGGAGTCAACAGCGCCAATGCCCTCTATGGCTGGTCGGACAGCGGCTCGTGGGTCGACGTTGCCGCCCCCGGTGCGGCGGCAGCCGCGACGACCGCGGGCTACGCACTCGGGATCCAGGGGACATCGGTCGCGACGCCGATCGTCTCCGGTGTCGTCGGTCTGATGCTGAGCTACAAGAGCTCGCTCGGCCCGGCGGCAGTCAAGTCGATTCTCGAATCGACGAGTACTCCTGTGATCGGTCTCCAGGTCGCAAGCGCCGGCACGGTCGACGCGTACGCAGCGTTGGTGGGAGCAGGCGCGCTACCGGCGACGACCCCGGCTCCGTCACCCAGCGCGCAGGTCGTCGTGAAGGGCGCGAGTCAGGGGACGGAGGTCGCGGCGGCCCACCGGCCGATCGGGAAGGCGAAGACGCCGTCGCCCGCCCAGCGTCCCCACTAGCGGGGACGCCAAGTACGGTAGCGGGCGCTTCGAACCCCGTTTCGGGTGAGTCTGCGCAACCCGAAAACGGATCTGGAGACGGCGCGCGCCTCCCGATATTCGGTGTGTTCCTGCCCCGAAGTCCCCCTGGAGGTTGCCGTCATCATGGAGTTCCCCACCACACGCCGACTGACCGCAGCCGAGGCCGAGCGCCTTTGGCGCTCCTGGAAGACGACCGGCGACCAGCAGTCACGCGACCGGCTTGTCCTCGCGTACCTGCCGATGGTCAGGTACCTCGCTGCGAAGAGGGTTCGTGAGCTTCCCACCCATCGCGAGCTCGACGATCTGGCCTCATGCGGCATGGTCGCGATCATCGAGGCTGTCGACCGTTTCGACCCGGCGAAGGGCGCGACCTTCGAGCAGTACGCATGGACGCGCGTCACCGGTGCGATCATCGATGAGCTGCGGCGCGCCGACCCGATGTCGCGGTCGTCGCGAGCTCTCGTGCAGTCGATCACCCGCGCGAAAACCGTCTGGCTCGCGCGGAACGGCAGGCATGCGACCGACGAGGAGCTGGCGGAGGTTCTTCACATCGACATTCGGAAGCTGCGCGAGGCCCTTGCGGAGCTCGACCGGATTCAGCCGGTGTCACTCAGCCGGGTCGTGACAAGCGACGAGGGGCATGAGTCGGAGCTTGGCGATTCGATTCCCGCCGAGCCGGGGGAGCACGAACCCGAGCTTGCGGTCATCCTCGCGGAACGGTCTGCCCAGGTCCGAAGTGCCATGGCGACCCTCTCGGATCGAGAGCGTGAGGTGATCGGGCTCGTCCATGTGCGTCACCTGCAGGGCGAGGAGATCGGCCGCATGCTCGGTGTCAGCGAGTCGCGGATCTCTCAGATCCTCGGGACTGCGCGCAAGAAGCTGATGGCGGAGCTCGCGAGCTACGACGAGCCCGCTGAGCTGATCGCCGTCTAGGCCGTCAGCCCCAGAGAGCGTCGTTGACGATGTTCTCGTACAGCTCCTGACGTCCTGAGGCGGGCTTGGGGTCGATCCCACCTTGCTCGACGCGATCGGCCAGCTCGGCGAGGGTCGCCGTCCCGTCGGTGATCGTGCGTCCGAGCTCGCCGTCCCAGCTCGAATAGCGCTCCTCGGTCATTCGGGCGAGGTCGCCGTCGTCGGCGAGCTTGCCCGCAGCGATCAGTGCGCGGGCGAGCGTGTCGATCCCGCCGATGTGGGCGTGGAAGAGATCGATTCGGTCGATCGACTGCCGTCGCAGCTTCGCGTCGAAGTTGAAGCCGCCGTTTCCCAGCCCGCCGCTCCGCACGATCTCGTACAAGGGCCCCACCAGATCTTCGACCGAGTTCGGGAACTGGTCGGTGTCCCAGCCGTTCTGTGGATCGCCGCGGTTCGCGTCGACGGAGCCGAGCAGGTCGTTGGCCGTCGCGTAGGCGATCTCGTGGTGGAACGAGTGGCCGGCGAGCGTCGCGTGGTTCGCCTCGATGTTGAGCTTGTACTCGCCCTCGAGCCCGTGCCTGGCGAGAAAGCCGTGGACAACAGCGGCGTCGTAGTCGTATTGGTGCTTCGTCGGCTCCATCGGCTTCGGCTCGATCAGCAGGGTGCCGGTGAAGCCGATGCGGTTCTTTTCTTCGACCACGAGGTGGAGGAAGCGCGCGAACTGCTCGCCCTCACGGCGCAGGTCGGTGTTCAGCAGTGAGTCGTATCCCTCGCGGCCGCCCCAGAGGACGTAGTTCGCTCCACCGAGGCGCTTGGTGACCCCGAGCATGTTCTTGACCTGAGCGGCCGCGTAGGCGAAGACCTCCGGGTCGGGATTCGTCGCCGCTCCGGCCTGGAAGCGGGGGTGGGTGAACAGGTTTGCGGTGCCCCAGAGCAGGCGGATGCCGGTGCGCTCCTGGTAGCCGAGCGCGTCGTCGGCGAGCGCGTCGAGGTTCGATTTGAACTCCCGGAAACTCGCGCCGCTCGGCGCGACGTCGACGTCGTGGAAGCAATAGAACGGGACGCCGAGCTTCTCGATGAACTCGAAAGCAACTGCCATCTTCTCGCGGGCCGCTTCCATCGGATCGCGTGACGGTTCGGTCCAGGGGCGATCGAACGTCCCGCTGCCGAACATGTCGCTCCCATTCGCCGCGAACGAGTGCCAGTAGGCGACGCTGATCCGCAGCCAGTCCTCCATCCGCTTTCCCCGAATCACGAGCTCCGGGTCGTACGCCTTGAACTCTGGAACGGTCTGGAAGAACGGCTCACTCACGTCGGGGCTCCTCGGGAGATTGATTGATCGGGCATTACCATCACGTTCCGCCAACGCCCATCAGACCCTGGATCAGAGCCCGGCGCGCGAACAGGTACACAATCAGAATCGGAATGATCGAAAGAACAACGGCGGCGCAGATCTCTTCGAGCGCACCTTGTCAATCGGCGCCGACGCCCGCACGTATTGCGCTGTTGGCGGGCAATCGATGAGCGGCGAGCTGCAGCGAGCGCGGGCCCAGCCCGTGCTCGCCCACCCACAGACCTCAGAAGGTGAGCGCGGAAATTCTAGGATTTCCATGTGCGGGTTGACAGTGGGCGCACGTGGGATCGAACCACGGACCTCTCGCGTGTGAAGCGAGCGCTCTCCCGCTGAGCTATGCGCCCTCTGGGCTTTCGAAACCATAGTCCGCGGCACCTGCGAGGGATCCTTAGGGCTGCTTCCTCCCGGATCTGACCCGGTTCGGAATCTCGCAGCGCCGCGGGCGCGGACAGTCTAGCGCCGGACGCTCCTAGCCATGCAGGACGCAGACGACGATCGTGTGCAGGTCGACCGCGGCCAGCTCCATCGGCTTGCCGCCAGGCTTCGCCGGTGGATTGCCGGTGTCATCGATGCCGACATCGGTGGTCGGCAGAATGAGCTGCTGGCGGTAGTGGTGGACGGCGGCGGCCGCGCGCGCGTCGCGCGCGTTCGCGAAGAACGTCACCTGGAAGTTGACGCCGGCCGGTGAGCTGCCGCTGATCCGATGCGGGCTGACATCGACGAGGAAGCTCCGGTTGTTCAAGCAGGTCGCGACCGTCCTCGGCGATCTGCTCGACGGCACGGCCACGATCGGCTTCGTGCTCGTGGTTCGCATCAGGTGGCTTCCCCCACAGCCCGCGAGCGTGAGCGTCGCAAGCGACGACAAGAGCATGGTTCGTCCGATCGGGCAACAAACGCTCCCCACCTTGCGTAATGACGAGCCGCGACGCACAATGTTGGCCAACGACGACGGAGGAGGTGGTGCGGCAATGACGAGCTTCGAGGGTTTCACAGTCCGCACGGCCGTCCGTCTCGCCAGCTCCTAGGTGCGCGACACGGGCGGGTGCCCGTTCCTCATTCGCGCATCCAAAGGAGATTTGGTTGACACTTCCACGTACGGAGACTTCGCTCCACCAGATTGGTTGGGATGACGGCTGGGCGGCTGTCTTCGAGCCCCATCGCGCCGCCGGCCTCGTTCCGGCCCGGGTCGCGGTTCAGCATCGCGGCGCCTATGACCTGCTCGGCGCCGACGGCGAGATCCGCGCCGCCGGCGCGCAACAGCTCGTCCGCGACCAGGAGTTGCCCGTCGTCGGCGACTGGGTCGGCTACGACCCGGTCGGAGGACTGGTCGAGGCAGTGCTGCCGCGACGGACCGCGATCGCGCGCAAGGAGGTCTGGAAGGCGGTTCGAGAGCAGGTGCTCGCCGCGAACATGGATGTCGCGTTCCTCGTCCAGGCGCTGCCGCTCGACTTCAACCTGCGCCGGCTCGAGCGCTACCTCGCGATGGCCTGGGAGAGCGGCGCCGACCCGGTCGTGCTGCTCACGAAGACCGACCTGGTCGACGATGTCGAGCCGTTCCTGGCCGAGGCCGAGACGGTGACGCTCGGTGCCTGCCCGCTGCTTGCGATCTCAGCGAGGACAGCGGCAGGGTTGGACGAGATCCGGCCGTTCTTCGACGGCAACAAGACGGCAGTGCTGCTGGGGTCGTCGGGCGCCGGCAAGTCGACGCTTGTGAATGCCCTCGTCGGAGAGGAGCTCGTGAAGACGGCCGAGGTGCGGGACGACGATCACCGCGGCCGGCACACCACGACCCGTCGTGAGCTGATCCTCCTGCCGGGCGGCGGGATCGTGCTCGACACGCCGGGGATCCGCGAGCTGCAGCTCTGGGATGCCGATCTCGAGCAGGTCTTCTCGGAGATCGACGAGCTGGCGGCGCTCTGCCGGTTCGACGACTGCGCCCACGACCAGGAGCCAGGTTGCGCGGTCGCGGCCGCGCTCGCCGAGGGAACACTCGCCCGGGAGCGCTGGGACGCATACGTGAAGCTCCAGCGAGAGCAGGCAGCGCTTGAAATCCGCCGGAATGTACTCGCCCGGAGAGAGCAGGTACGAGGCTACAAGGTGAGAGCCCGGGCGATGCGGAAAAAGGGCACCTAGCGTGTTGACACGAGTGCGGGGGAGCTAGTACCTTGGAATCGACGCCTGCGGCGCCCACCCTTTCGAAGGAGGCACCTGATTGGCGACGACATTCGGAACGCAGGTCAAGCTCGGCAAGCTCCCGGCGAAGAGCGATCCGCGCACGCTGATGCTCACGCGGTACGTCGATCGCACGGCGCTGCCCGAGCCGCCCGCGACGCTCGATCTGACTCCAGGCGTGCGGGAATGGCCGATGTACGCCAACGACCGGATCGGTGACTGCACCTGCGCGGCTGCCGGGCACATGATCGAGGCGTGGACTGCCGACGCGGACGGCTTCACCGTCGAGGTGTCCGAGGCGGCGGTGCTGCATGCATTCGACGCGGTGAAGACGACCGACCCGTTGACGGGCGAAGAGGGCGCCGTCGAGCTCGACGTCCTCAAGTACTGGCGAAAGACGGGCATCTCCGAGCACAAGATCGGCGCCTTCGCTCGAGTCTCGAAGCACGATCACGACCTGCTCCAGACGGGCGCCTACCTCTTCGGCGGCCTCTACATCGGAATCCAGCTGCCCCAGACCGCCCAGGATCAGACGGTCTGGGACTGGACGAACCGGCTCACCGGCCCGGCCGAGCCGGGCTCATGGGGTGGTCACGCCGTCGACGTCGTTCGCTACGACGAGAAGACGCTCACGGTCGTGACGTGGGGTGGTCTGAAGGAGATGACGTGGGCGTTCTGGGATCGATACGTCGACGAGGCGTACTGCCTGCTCAGCAAGGACTTCCTGCGGGGTGGGACGTCGCCGAGTGGCTTCGATCTCCCGGCTCTGAAGAAAGAGCTCGCGCTCGTCACGGACGCCTAGCGGCTCGATTGCCGGCGCGGGAGCCGGCCGCCGCATCACGAAGATCACGACCGCGAGCCCGAGGGCAAAGAAGACCGCAGACCCGGTGAGCGAGGCCGAGACGGAGCGGGCGAGCTCATGCTGCGCTTCGAGCCTCGCCGAGATCCCCGCGAGCGGATTGTGGGCCGCGGCGCGGTTTGCCGCGGCGAAGACCGTGATCAGAATGCCGAGGCCAAGCGAGCTGCCGAGCTGGGTGGCGACATTGACGAGGCCTGAGGCAGCTCCCGCCTCGTGCGGAGCGACGCCGGCGATCCCGGCCGCGGTCAGCGGAGTCAGTGCCAGCCCCATGCCGATTCCGAGCAGCAGCATCGGCACCGCGATCTGTGGGAAGTAGTGCGTGTCGATCGAGATCCGGCTCAGCCAGACCATGCCGACGAAGGCCATCGCCACGCCGAATGTGAGCAATCTCGCGTCGCTGACGCTGCGCGAGATCCGCGGCACGGTGCGGCCGACTCCGAACATGACCAGCGTGACCGGCAGGAAGGCAAGGCCGGCCTTCAGTGCGCTGTAATCGCGGACGCCCTGGAGGAACTGGGTGACGAAGAAGAACATCCCGAACATGCCGCTGACGATCAGGATCCGGGCGAGGTAGGCGCCGGAGCGCTCACGGCTCGCGAAGAGCCGCAGCGGGGTGATCGGCTGCTCGGCATGGAGCTCGATGTCGATGAACGAGGCGAGCAGGACGGCTGCGGCGAGAAATGACCCGACGGTGCCCAGATCCGACCAGCCGTCAGCTGCGGCTCGCACGAAGCCGTAGACGAGCGCGGTCATTCCGAGGATCGAGGTCGCGGCGCCTTTGAGGTCGAAGCGACCGGGGTGCCGTTCGGTCTCGGGGAGGTAGCGCGGTGTCAGCCAGATCAGCGCTGCCCCGAGCGGGACGTTGATGAAGAGCCCCCAGCGCCACGAGAACCAGCTCGTGAGCATGCCGCCGAGCACCAGGCCGACGCTGCCTCCGGCGCCGGCAACCGCGCTGTAGAGGGCGAGCGCGCGGGTGCGCTCGTGACCTTCGCGATAGGTGGTCGTCAGCAGGGCGAGCGCGGACGGCGCGGCAACTGCTGCGCCGATGCCCTGGATCGCGCGGGCGGCCACCAGCCAGGTGGCCGACTGGGCGACTCCGCCGAGCAGGGACGCGAGTGTGAAGAGCGCAATGCCGGCGATGAACATCCGGCGCCGGCCCAGGATGTCGCCAGCTCGCGCGCCGAGCAACAGCAGGCCGCCGAAGGTCAGCGTGTAGGCGTTCTGAACCCAGGAAAGGCTCGCCGACGAGAAGTGCAGCGCAGTGTGGATCCTGGGCAGCGCGGTGATCACGACCGACGTGTCGAGCACGATCATCAGATAGGTGGCGAGGATGATCACCAGGACGAACGGCGAGACCTTGGCGGCCGCAGGGAGTGTCGGAGAATGCTTCGTCGATGTGGAACTCATGCAGAAAAACCCCTTTGCGAACGTGGTTGCAGGTGCTAAAGTGGAGGCGTCCTCCAGAACTATGTGGAGTAAGCCTCCGGTTACTATACGGAGGATCCCTCCGTTTGTCAAGCGATTCAGGTGAATTCCATGGCCACGAACGTCGAAGCAACTCCCGAAGCCACTGCTCTTTTGCCGCGCCGCCCATTGCGGGCCGATGCGCGCCAGAACTACGACAAGCTGATCGCCGCCGCGCGCGAGGTATTCGCGGAAGAGGGCACAGCTGCGTCGCTCGAAGAGATCGCCAGGCGCGCGCAGGTCGGGATCGCGACGCTCTACCGGCGGTTCCCGACCCGCCAGGATCTGCTCGAGGCCACCTATCTCGAAGAGGTCGAGGCGATCAGCAGCTCAGCCGCCGATTTCGATGGTCTCGCGCCGTGGGATGCGCTCGTCGGCTGGCTCCGCCGTTACGTGGCGTTCGCGGCAACGAAGCGAGTGCTCGCTGAAGAGCTGCTCGCCTACGTCGACCGCGACTCGGAGATGTTCAAGACCTGTAGCGGCGCCATCACCGCGGCAGGGGAGCCGTTGCTCCGGCGTGCACAGGACGCGGGCGTCGTGAGGCCCGATACGAGCTTCAGCGACGTCGTGCGGATGGTCTCGGGGATCGCGGCGATTCGCGCCACCGAGCCGGAGCAGATCGAGCGGATCCTCGACGTCGCGCTCGACGGCTTGCGCTACCAGCCGAGCTGATTCCGCCTCGGGAGCACGACTTTTCCCTGCGTGTAGTGCGCGAATGCGCGCATCGACGCGTACCAGGTACGTCGTCCCGGACGATGTACCTGGTCATCGGTCTGAGTGGGGCCGCGCTAGTCGAGCTTGGCCATCACGTGCTTGATCTGCGTGTAGTCCTCGAGTGAGTACATCGACAGATCCTTGCCATAGCCGGACTGCTTGAAGCCCCCGTGCGGCATCTCCGAGACGAGCGGGATGTGGTCGTTGATCCAGACCGTCCCGAACTGGAGCCGCCGCGCCGCGTTCAGCGCGCGGCCCACATCGCGAGTGAACACCGACGCCGCGAGGCCGTAGTTGACGTCATTCGCCCACGCGAGCGCCTGTTCGTCGTCGGCGAAGCGCTGCACGGTGACGACCGGCCCGAAGACCTCGCGCTGGATGATCTCGTCCGTCTGGGCGATATCGGTGACGACGGTGGCCGGGACGAAGAAGCCGTCGTTCGACGGTGCATTGCCGCTGACGACCGTCGCGCCCTTCGCGCGCTCGAGGAAGCCGAAGACGCGCTCCTGCTGCGACTTCGAGATCACCGGGCCCATCTCGATCGCGTCGCCGTCCGCCGGATCGCCGACGTTCAGCGACTGGACGGCAGGGACGAGGTGCTCCAGGAGCGCGTCATAGATCTTTGGGCCCGCGACGACACGTGAGGCAGCCGTGCAGTCCTGGCCGGAGTTCCAGTAGCCGGCGATCTTGATCGCCTCCGCGGCGGCCGCGGGATCGGCGTCGTCGAAGACGATCACCGGCGCCTTGCCTCCGAGCTCGAGATGGACGCGCTTCAACGTCTCGGCGGCCGTGCGCGCGATCTCCTTGCCGGTCGCCACGTCGCCGGTCAGTGAGACGAGGCGCACGTCGGGATGGCGAACGATCCCCGCGCCGACAGGCTCGCCGTCGCCGGTGATCACGTTGAAGACGCCGGGCGGGAGGATCTCGGAGGCGAGCTCGGCGAAGCGGAGCGCCGTCAGCGGCGTCTGCTCCGAGGGCTTCAGCACCTGGACATTGCCCGCGGCCAGGGCCGGTGCGAGCTTCCAGACTGCCATCATCAGCGGGTAGTTCCAGGGCGCGATCCCGCCGACGATCCCGATCGGCTCGCGGCGGATCATCGAGGTGTAGCCGCGCATGTACTCGCCTGACGAGCGGCCCTCGAGAATGCGGGCGGCGCCCGCGAAGAAGCGGATGTTGTCGACGCAGACCGGGATCTCGTCGCGCGCGTAGGAGAGCGGCTTGCCGACGTTCAACGACTCGAGGGCGGCGAGCTCCTCGGCGTTCTCCTCCATCGCGTCCGCGAGTTTCAGCAGCAGCTCAGAACGCTCGGCCGGCGTTGTCTCGAGCCAGTCGGGCAGCGCCTGCTTGGCCGCGGCAACGGCGCGGTCGACATCGGCCTGCGTCCCGCGCGGGACGTCCGCAATCACGCCTCCCGTCGCGGGGTTCAGCACCTCCATCGTGCCGCCCTCGACTGCGTCGACCGCCTCGCCGTCGACGAAGTTCTTGGTCGTCATCGCCATGGTGCGTGATCGTACAACTGCGTCAGCGCCTGCGCAGGACGCCGCTGTCGCGCGTCAGCCGCTGCGCGATCGCGACGGGGATCACCGTCAGCGCGATCACGGCGAACACGATCACATTCACCTCTGGCAGCTGCTGGCCTTCGCGGATGTAGCCGAAGATCAGCAGCGGCAGCGTGTTCTGCGCGCCCGCGGTGAAGTACGTCACGACGACCTCATCGAACGACAGCGCGAACGCCAGCAGGGCGCCCGAGACGAGCGCGGTTGCGATCACCGGCAGCGTGACGAAGCGGAAGGTCTGGAAGCCGCTGGCACCGAGATCCATCGACGCCTCCACGAGTGACGTAGAGGTACGCCGAAGCCGCGCGAGCAAGTTGTTGTAGACGATCACTACGCAGAAGGTCGCGTGGCCGATCACGATCGTCCAGAGCGAGAGGTTGATGTGCCGGTTCGAGAAGAACGAGTTCAGCGCCATCCCGGTGATGATCCCCGGCAGCGCGATCGGAAGCACGAGCACGAACGAGATCAGCTCGCGGCCGAAGAAACGGAAGCGGTGAAGCGCAAAGGCGGCGCACGAGCCGAGCACGAGCGCGATCGTCGTTGCCAGCAACCCGGCCTTGATCGAGAGCCAGAACGCCGTGTGCACCTGGGGGTCGTGCCAGGCGACCGGGAACCACTTCGTCGAGAGGCCCGGCAGCGGCCAGCTCTGGATGTTCGAGCTGTTGAACGCGTAGACCATGATGATCAGCAGCGGGATCCAGAGGAACGCGACGACGAGGCCCGCCCAGACGCCCAGCGCGACGCGGGCTCCCTTGTTCTCCATCAGAGCGCCTCGAACGCGCCGAGCCGGCGCGCGATCACGAGGTAGATGGCCATGATCGCGAGCGGGATCGTCGCGAATGCGGCGGCGAACGGGATGTTGTTTGCGACGCCGACCGAGCTGAAGACGACATTGCCGATGAACTGCGACCCGGCGCCGCCGACGAGCGTCGGGGTGATGTAGTCGCCGAGCGTGAGCGAAAAGGTGAAGATTGACCCCGCGATCACGCCGGGGAGCACGAGCGGGAGCACGATCCGCCGCGTCGTCAGCCAGGAGCGCGCTCCAAGATCCGACGAGGCCTCCAGCATCGAGTCGGGGATCCGCTCGAGCGCCGCGTAGATCGGCAGGATCATGAACGGGAGCCAGACGTAGGTGAAGACGAGCCAGACGGCCGTGTTCGAGTAGGCGAGATTTGCCGCCGGCAGACCGAGCTTCTGGAGCGTCCAGTTGAGGATCCCGTCGTGGTCGAGGATCTGACGCCACGCGTAGACGCGCACCAGATAGCTCGACCAGAGCGGCAGCAGCACGAGCACGAACAGCATTGCCCGGAGCTTCGGGCCCGCGATCCGCGCCATGAAATACGCGAACGGGAATGCCAGGATCACGTCAGCGATCGTGGTCAGCGCGGCGATCGTGATCGTGCGGAGCGCGATCGAGCGGTAGGCGCTCGACTGGAAGATCGTGGTGAAGTTGCTGAACGTCCAGATGTGCTCGATCTCGGTCGTGAACGGGTTGACCTGCCAGAAGGCCGAGACGAAGAGCGCCGCGAGCGCTGCGAGATAGACGAAGAGGAACCAGGCGAGCGGCGGCGTCAGGAGCAGCACGCCGCGCAGCCAGGGCCTGCGCCAGAGCAGCGAGGAGAACGAGCGGCGGGCCCTCGGTGTGGGCGGGCCCGCCGCCGCGGTGTCGAGCTGAGCCAGCAGCTATCCCTTCAGTTGCTGCCAGGCTTGCTGCCACTGCGTGTAGCTCATGCAGTCGTTCTTGCCGTTGTCGCAGGTCGCGATCGGCGTCTTCCAGAACTTGATCTTGGAGAAGTACGAGAGCGGCGCGTTTGCGTGGTACTGGGCGCACGAGCCCTTCGAAATCGCGTCCATGTACGAGCATGCCTTCGAGTTCACCGGCGTCTCTCCGTAATAGACCGCCTGCTGAGCCTGCACTTTCGGCGTCGAGATGTACGCAAGCCACTTGTAGGCGCAGTTCGGATGCGGTGCCTTCGCGGAGAGCATCCACGTGTCGAGCCAGCCTGTCGCCCCTTCCTTCGGGATCGTGTCCGCAACGGGCGCCTTGTCGGCCTTCAGCGTTGTCAGCTGGTAGGGCCAGGACGCGCCGATCACGGCGTCGCCGTTCTTGAACAGGTCGATCTCATCCGAGGCGAGCGCCCAGTACTTCACGATCAGCGGCCGCTGCTTCTTCAGGAGCGAGATCGCCGCGTTGAACTGGGTGGAAGTGAGCTCATATGGGTCTGTAATGCCCAGGGACGGCTGCGTCTTCGAGAGATACAGCGCCGCGTCCGCGATCTGGATCGGGTTGTCCGGGACGGTCACCTTGCCCTTGTAGGTCGGGCTGTAGATCGACGCCCAGCTCGTGGGCACCGGCTTCACGAGCTTCGTGTTGTAGAGGAGCGTGTTCGGGCCCCACTGGAGCGAGATCCCGTAGTGCACGCCCTTCACGGTGTTGTTCGGCGGCGACTGGAACGTCTTCCCGAAATCCTTGTACGACGGCACGAGGTTCACGTTCACCGGCTGGACGAGCTTGCTGTAGATCAGGCGCAGGCTGGCGTCGCCCGAGGCCGAGACGAGGTCGTACTGGCTGTCGCCGCCCTGGTTCATCAGCGCCACCATCTCGTCGGACGAGCCGGCGTACTTCGCGTGCACCTGGCAGCCGGTCTGCGTCTCGAACGGCTTTACCCACTGCGGCTGGGTGTAGCCCTCCCAGGCGATCAGGTTCAGCGAGCCCTCGCCCTTGCCGACCGACGTCGGAAGGCCGTTCGTTTTCCCAACGCCTGCCGCTGGGACGCAAAGCGCTGCCGCAAGCGCCACCAGCAAAACGTGTGTCCTACGGATGCTTCTCAAGACGCGTCTCCTTCCGTGATGACAAGGGTGTGCTCCGACTGCCACTCGAGTCGGACCTGCTTCCCCCGGGCCTCGAGCGCCTCCTGCGAGGACGTCTCGAGGTTCTGCTTGACGACAACAAGTTCTCCTCCGGCATCGAGCTCCACGATGTAGCGCGTGACCATACCCAGGTAGACAACATCCCGGATGTGCCCGGGCTCACCTGGCCCGTCTCCCTCGTTCAGGTGGATCTTCTCCGGCCGGACCGTGAACCTGCGCCCGTCGCGTTCGAGCACGTTCGAGATCCCGACGAAGCCTGCGACGAACTCGGTTTGCGGGTGCTCGTAGATCTCGGCCGGTGTCCCGATCTGCTCGATCCGCCCCTCGTTGAAGACGGCGATCCGGTCGCTCATCGTCAGCGCCTCGTCCTGGTCGTGCGTGACGAAGATGAACGTGATCTCGCCGGCGCTGACCTCGCGCTGGATCCGCTTCAGCTCGATCTGCATCTCCTGGCGGAGCTTCAGGTCGAGGGCGCCGAGCGGCTCGTCGAGGAGGAGCACCTTCGGCTTGTTGACGAGCGCCCGTGCGAGCGCGACGCGCTGGCGCTGGCCGCCGGAGAGCTGCGCCGGCTTGCGCGAGCCGAGGCTGGGGAGGCGCACCATCGCGAGCGCTTCTTCCGTCTGCGCGCGGCGGTCGGTCTTGCCGACCCCCTTCACGCGCAGGCCGTATTCGACATTCTCCGCCACCGTCATGTGCGGGAAGAGCGCGTAATCCTGGAAGACGGTGTTCACGTCGCGCTCGTACGGCGGGGTCCGGGTCACGTCCACGCCGGCCAGCTCGATCAGGCCGGAATCGGGCTGCTCGAACCCTGCAACCAGGCGCAGCGTGGTCGTCTTTCCCGAGCCGGAGGGGCCGAGCATGGTGAAGAACTCGCCCTGGGCGATCTCGAGCTCGACTCCGGCGACGGCGTGAACATCGCCATAGGAGCGGCGGACGTCGACGAGCCGAACTGCGGGGGGCGCGTCGGGACGCATGTGGGCGCGATTATTCCACTGCGAGGAGGGGTCGGTGGTGCGTCACGACGACAGAGCTATGTACTTCCGACCCCTCCTAGAAGCGCGCGGCCGACGATCGCGGCTTCGGCGCCGACTTTTGCGAGTGCCGCGACATCTGCGGGCGAGCGAACGCCGCCTGCGGCCAGCACCTTCAGGCCCGACGCTGCAACCTGCTCGACCAGTGGAAGATCCGGTCCTGCCAGCGTTCCGTCGCGGTCGATCGCGGTGCAGAGAACGCGGGTGACGCCGCAGGCAAGGCAGCGGTCGATCGCCTCGGTCAGCAAAAGCCCTGACTCCTCGGTCCAGCCCGAGGTTCGAACCGTGCCGTCTTTGACGTCGAGCGCGACGACGAGCTGCTCGCCGAGGCTCTCGACCCACGGCCCCGGATCGGGAACCGCCGCCGTGCCGACGATCACGCGCTCGGCGCCGGCATAGAGCAGCATCTGGGCGTCTGCAGGCGAGCGAATGCCTCCCGAGGCTTGAAGCGCGGCCGGCGCAATCGCCTTTGCGACCATGCGGATCAGCTCGGGGCGGATCTGCCCGGCGCGGGCGCCGTCGAGGTCGACGAGGTGTACGCGGGCCGCGCCTTCGGCTGCGAACGCGCGGGCGAGGGCAATCGGATCGCCTGCGGTCTCGACGATCTCGTCGTAATCTCCCTGGTGGAGGCGCACGGCCCCGACGCCAAGCACGTCGACGGCGGGAATCACCTCGATCGGGCCGCTCATCCAATTCGCTAGCACGTCACCATGTTAGCGTGCTAACATGGCCGCCGCGAAGACAATGGCGGACAAGGGACGACATTCATGGCGTACGAAGGAGATGACGGAGCTCTTCGAGGCACTGCTGGTGCTGGAGACCCGGGACGAGGTCGAGCAGTTCCTGCGGGATCTGTGCACGCTGGCGGAGCTCGAGGCGATGGCGCACCGCTGGGAGGTAGCGCGGCTCGTGGACAAGGGCCTGCCGTATCTGGAGATCGCGTCGAAGACGCACGCGTCGACGACAACCGTGACGCGGGTGGCCCACTGGCTCCGCCACGGCGAGGGCGGGTACCAATTAGCGCTCGAGCGTACGAAGAGCGGGACAACGGCCGCCTGAGGATCGCCGTCCCCGTGAAGGGGCGGCTGCGCGAGCCATCCGTTGCGCTGCTCGAGGCGGCGGGGCTCGGGCCCGAGCAGCCGGGCGAGCGCGCACTCGCGTTTCCGTGCCGGAATGCCCCTGTCGACGTGCTGCTCGTCCGTGCCGCGGATGTGCCTGAGTACGTGCAGGACGGCGTCGTCGACTGCGGGATCACGGGCATGGACCTCGTCGCGGAGCGCGGCGCGAAGGTGCGCGAGCTCTTGAAGCTCGGCTTCGGCGCCTGCCGGCTCGAAGTCGCCGTGCCCGAAGAGTCGGGCTACGACGAGATCGCCCAGCTCGAAGGCGCCTCGGTTGCGACCGTCTATCCGCGGCTGGCGCGCGAGCTGCTGCCGGTGAGCGTCGAGCTGGTGGATGTGACCGGCTCGGTCGAGCTGGCTCCACGGTTGGGGCTCGCCGACGCGATCGTCGACCTCGTCTCGTCCGGGAACACGATGCGGACGAACGGGCTGCGCTCGCTCGGCTCGCTCTTTTCCTCCGAAGCCGCGCTGTTCGGGCGCGAGGGCGCTCAGGCGGACGCGCTCGTCTCGATGCTCAGCACGGTCGTCCAGGCGCGGGCGCACCGCTATTTGATGCTGAATGTCTCCGAGGAGAATCTGAGCGCGGTCTCTGCGATCGTCGCCGGCGCCCGCGCGCCCAGTGTCGTGCCGCTGGCGGAATCCGGCATGGTCGCGCTGCACGCTCTCGTGCCGGCTGCCGAGATCTGGAAGCTCCTGCCGCAGCTCGAGGCTGCAGGGGCGTCGTCGATCCTCGTCGTCCCGGTCGAGCGGATGGTCTCGTGACGACGATCGTCGAGGACATCCGCGCGCGCGGTGATGTTGCCGTGCGTGAATGGGCACTCGAGTTGGACGGCGTCGAGCCGGAGCTGGCCGTAGCCGAGCCGAGGTGCCTGCCGCGAGAAGCGCTGCTGACGCTGGCCGACCGCGTGCGCCGCTGGCATGAGGCCGAACGGCCGCAGGACATCTCGCTGGAAGTCGAGCCTGGCGTGGTGCTTGAGCGCCGCTGGATCGCGCTCGACACGATCGGCATCTACGTCCCGCGCAATCTCATTTCCACGCTCGTGATGTGCGCGGTGCCGGCGCAGGCGGCCGGCGTGCGCAAGATCGTCGTCTGCACGCCTCCGTCGGGCGCGGGGCTCGTCGCCGCTGCCGCAGAGGCGCTGGGGATCGACGAGGTCTGGGCGCTCGGAGGGCCGCAGGCGATCGGCTGGCTCGCCTACGTGCGGAGCGTCGACAAGATCGTCGGGCCCGGGAACTCGTATGTGAACGACGCGAAGCTCGAGGTCTCCCGGCATGTTGCAATCGATCTGCCCGGCGGCCCGTCCGAGGTCGTCGTCGTGGCGGATGGCAGCGGCCGCTTTTCGCACATCGCCGGGCTCGAGCTCGCGGCACAGGCCGAGCACGGAGAGGACGCCGTCTGCCGCGTCGTCGAGACGCTCGAAGAGGCCGAGGCGATCGCGCCGGAGCACCTCGTGCTGCTCGGAGATTCGGAAGCGCTCGTCGACCAGGTGCGAAACGCCGGCTCGGTCTTCGTCGGTGAGTTCTCACCTGTCCCAGCGGGCGATTACGCGACCGGTGGCAACCACGTCCTGCCGACGGGTGGCTGGGCCCGCTCGGTTGGTGGGCTCGGGATCGAGACGTTCCTGAAGCCGATGACGATCACCCGCATGACGGAAGACGGGCTCGCGCTCGTGCGACCGGTCGTCGAGGCGCTCGCCGAGGCCGAGGGAATGACCGCGCACGCCGCGGCGGTGCAGCGATGAAAGCGCTCGCGCCTGAGTTCAAGGCCTACACGTGGGCGATGCCGACCGATGAGGTCGCCGCGCTCGCGGGGATCGACCCGTCACAGGTTGTGCGGTACGACCAGAACACGCCGCCGTTGCCGCTGCCGTCGACGCGGCCCGGCGCGATCGCCGGTGCGCTCGCGGCGATCAGCGGCTATCCGGCCGGTGGCTACAAGACCGTCCGCCGGGCGATCGCCGACTACAACGGCGTCGATCCAGACCAGGTCGTCCTCGGCGTCGGCGCCGACGACCTGATCCTCCTCTGCGCCCGCTGCTTCGCGGGCCCAGGCGACACGATCGCAATCCCAGCCGCCCCGACCTACCCCCTCTATCGCACGGCAGCTCTGCTGGCCGGGGCGCAAGTAACAAGTTGTTACTTGGACGGTTCGGGCGCGGAGGGGGCCGCATTGACGTTTGCCTGCCGGCCGAGCAGCCCGACCGGGGAGCAGCGTGCGTTGCCGACCGCGCGGCCATTGGTGGTCGACGAGGCGTACTACGAGTTCTGCGGCGAGACCGTCGTGCCGCTGATCGACGACGAGCTGATCGTCCTGCGCACGTTCTCGAAGGCATTCGCGCTCGCAGGAGCGCGGATCGGGTACGCCCTCGCCTCGCGCGACGTGGCCGCAGAACTGAACGCGCGCCAGGCGCCGGCGCCGGTTTCGACCGTTTCCGCAGCGCTCGCGATCGCGGCCCTCGCCTCGCCTCCCGATGTGACGCCGGTGGTCGAGGAGCGCGAGCGGCTCTCCGCGTCGTTGCGTGCGATCGGCTTCGAGCCGCTGCCCTCGCAGGCGAACTTCGTCTTCGTCCCGGTCGAGGACGGCCGCGCTCTCGGCGACTCGCTCCTCCGGCAGGGAATCGTCGTTCGCTCCTATGACGACGGGATCCGGATCACGATTCGCGATCGAGAGGACGACGACCTGATCGTCGAGACGCTGGCTCGCATCCTCGATCGCCCGGCTCCCGTCGCGGAGGCTGCGGGGCGGCGCGTTCGTCATCTGCGCGCGACTGCCGAGACCCGGATTTCGGTTCGGCTCGGGTTGGACGGCGCGAGCCGCGTGCGGGTCGACACCGGCGCCGGGATCTACGACCACTTCCTGGAGCAGCTCGCGTTCCACGCGGGGCTCGACCTCGTCGTCGAAGGCGCAGGCGATCTGGAGACCGGCGATCACCACACGGTCGAGGACACGGCGCTCGCGTTCGGCGAAGCGCTCGACAAAGCGCTGGGTGACCGGCGCGGGATCGCCCGCTACGGCGACGCGGTCGTTCCGATGGACGACGCGCTTGCGAGGGCGTCGGTGGATCTCGGTGGGCGTCCGTTCGCCGAGCTGTCCATCGAGCCGGAGCCGGGGATGGCTGCGCACTTCTTCGGCAGCCTGGCCCAGGCAGCGCGAATGGCGATCCACATCGAGGCGACCGGCCGCGACGCGCACCACGTCGCCGAGGCGGCCTACAAGGCGGCCGGCCGCGCCCTGCGCACCGCGCTGAAGCAGGAATCCACGGGCATTCCGTCTACGAAAGGCCTCCTGTGAAGGTTGCCGTCTGCGACTACAGCGCCGGGAACATCCGGTCGGTCGAGATCGCGCTCCGGCGGCTCGGCTGCGAGATGGTCGACGACGTCACCACCGCCGACCTCGCCGTTCTGCCAGGTGTCGGGTCGGCGCGCTCTGCCATGGACGAGCTGCGCCGCCAGGGCCTCGACGAGGCACTGCGTCGCCGGGTCGCAGAGGATCGCCCGGTGCTCGGGATCTGCCTCGGCCTCCAACTCGCGCTCGAGACCTCGGAGGAGGACGGCGGGGTCGACTGTCTCGGGATCATCCCCGGCCGGTCGATGCGCCTGACCGAGGGCCGCGTCCCGCGGATGGGCTGGGCCGACGTCGGAGGCACCTCGTACTACTTCGCCCATTCCTACGCCGCCGAGACGCCGGCCGCGACCTCGTGGTCGGAGGGGATCGTCGCCGAGGCGCGCCAGGGCTCGTTTCTCGGCGTCCAGTTCCACCCAGAGAAGAGCGGCGCTGCCGGTGCTCGTTACCTCTCGCGCATCCTCGCGGAGGTGAGAGAGAAATTCCTCTCCCGCGCCTGATCCCATGCCTCGACGTGGCCGGCGGCCGGGTCGTGAAGGGCGTCAAGTTCCAGGGCCTGCGCGACGTCGGGGACCCGACCGAGCTCGGCGCCGCCTACTCCGACCGCGGCGCCGACGAGCTGGTCTTCCTCGACGTGAAGGCGACGCTCGAGGAGCGCGACACGCTCGTCGGGCTCGTGCGGCGTGTCGCCGAGCAGCTCGCGATCCCGTTCACAGTCGGCGGCGGCATCCGATCGGTTGGCGATGCAGATGCGCTACTGCGGGCCGGGGCGGACAAGATCTCGATCAACTCGGCCGCGCTCGCGTCGCCGTCGCTGATCACCGAGCTGGCCGAGAAGCTCGGCTCGCAGGCAGTCGTCGTCGCGATCGACACCGAAGGCGGCCGCGTCCGCACGCGGGCCGGCACGACCGAGACCGCCCGGCGCACGGTGGAGTGGGCGCGCGAGGCAGAGGAGCGAGGCGCGGGAGAGATCCTGCTCACCTCGATCGACTCCGACGGCACGCGCGAGGGCTATGACCTGGAGATCACGAGCGCGGTCGTCGATGCGGTGTCGGTGCCGGTGATCGCGTCGGGCGGCGCGGGCGACGCGCGCCACATCGCGGAGGCGCTCGAAGTCGCTCAGGCCGCGCTGTTGGCGTCGATCCTGCACGAGGATCCCGAGCGGCTCTCGTCGTTGCGCGACGAGCTGCGCGAGCTGGGGGTGGATCTCCGTGACGCAGCCTGATTCCGAGCTCCGGCCGGTGATCGTTCAGGACGCCGACTCCGGTCGCGTGCTGATGCTCGCCTGGATGGACAACGAAGCCGAGCGCCGCACGCGTGAATCGGGCGAAGGCTGGTTCTGGAGCCGGTCCCGTGAGGAGTACTGGCACAAGGGCGCGACCTCCGGCAACACGCTCGCGGTCGAGGAGCTGCGCGACGACTGCGACGGCGACGCGCTGCTGATGCGCGTCCGGCCGGCCGGCCCGGTCTGTCACACCGGCTCGCTGTCGTGCTTCGCACCAGCGCTGTGGAGAACGATTGCGCAGCGTGCGAAGGACCGACCCGAGGGTTCGTATACCGCGAAGCTCCTCGCCGAAGGCCCGGCCGGGCCGGGCGCCAAGGTCGAGGAGGAAGCAGAAGAGGTCGTTCGCGCCGCCCTCACCGAATCGGACGAGCGGGTCGTCTCAGAAGCCGCCGACCTGATCTACCACCTGTACGTGCTGCTCGCCTCGCGCGGCCTGGACATCGCCGCCGTTGAGGACGAGCTGACCCGGCGCGAGCGCTAGCCGAGCAGGAGCGAGAGGAGCGCCTTCTGCACGTGCAGACGGTTCTCCGCCTCGTCCCAAACGGCCGAGTGGGGGCCGTAGAGCACATCGGGCGTGATCTCCTCGCCGGGATGCGCCGGCAGGCAGTGCAGGACAACTGCATCGGGCGATGCGAGCGCCACGAGCGACTCGTCGAGGCGGTACGGCTCGAGGTCGCGCAGCCGTTGCTCTCGCTCCGCCTCCTGGCCGAGCGACACCCAGATGTCCGTGACGAGCACGTCGGCTTCGCGCGCCGCTTCCCGCGGATCGCGCACCAGCTGGACCGGCGTTCCCTCTGCCGGCTCGTATCCCTCCGGGCAGGCGGCGACGACCTCCATGCCCGACAGCGCGGCCAGGTGGGCGAGCGAGACGAGGACGTTCGAGCCGTCTCCGACCCAGCCGATCTTCACGCCGTCGAGCCCTCCGAGCCGCTGGCGAATCGTCAGCGCGTCGGCGAGTGCCTGGCAGGGATGCTCCACCGAGGTGAGCGCGTTGATCACGGGGATCTCGGCAGCCTCGGCCCAGGCAACGAGCTCCTCATGCGAGAGGACGCGGATCGCGAGCGCATCGAGATAGCGCGAGAGGACGTGGGCGGTGTCGTAGAGCGATTCGCCGCGCGAGAGCTGCATCTCGTCCGGCGTGAGCGTCACGAAGCCGCCGCCGAGCTGGATGGCGGCGACACCGAACGAGATGCGCGTCCTCGTCGAGGGCTGCGCGAAGATCAGGCCGACGGTCATTCCGGGATGGCGCGGCGTTCGGTCGACCTTCAGCACGGCGGCGAGGTCGAGGATCGCGTCGATCTCTGCCGGCACGAGGTCGGAGACTCGGAGAATGTCCCGGCCAGTCAGTGAGATGGGGAGTGGTGTCTTCATCCGTGCCAGCGTTCTTTCGCCGCGGCGACTGCCGCCCCTACGTCGATGCCGCGCGTTTCCAAGTAACAAGTTGTTACTTGCTCGGGTGGGACGAACGTGCCCGCGTGGACGGTGGCGGCGACCTGTTCATGGGCGTCACGGAACGGCAGGCCTTCCTTCACGAGCGCCTCGGCTGCGTCGGTTGCGCGCAGGAGTGGATCGGCGACCGCGGCTGCCAGCCGCTCCCGGTCGAATGTGAGGCCGTTGATCAGCACCGCGAGCGCGCCGAGCGCGCCCCGGATGTCGGCGCGCGTGGCGAACACCGGCGGCTTGTCCTCCTGGAGATCCTTGTTGTAGGCGAGCGGCAGCGACTTGACCGTCGCGAGCAGCCCGGTCAGCCGGCCGATTGCGGTGCCGGCCTTGCCGCGGGCGAGCTCGGGGACGTCGCCGTTCAGCTTGTGCGGCATCATCGACGAGCCCGTTGAAGCCTCTTCGGGCAGGCGCGCGAAGCCGAACTCGCTTGTCGTCCAGAGCACGAGCTCCTCGCCGATCCGGGAGAGGTGCGTGAAGAGGACGGCGGCGGCGTAGAGATAGTCGAGCGCGAAGTCGCGGTCGGCGACGGCGTCGAGCGAGTTGCGCATCGCGTTCGGCGGTGCGGGTAGCGCCAGCGTCGAGCCTGCCAGCGCACCGGCGCCGAGCGGTGAGACGGACGCCTGGCCGCCGGCAAACGCAAATCGGGCACGGTCGCGCTCGAGCATCTCCGTCCAGGCGAGCAGGTGATGGCCGAGCGTGACCGGGATCGCCCGCTGCAGGTGCGTGTAGCCGGGCATCGGCGTGTTTGCCTCGTCACCGGCGCGGTCGAGGATCGCCGTGGCGAATGCCTGCAGCGCGCCGTCGGCCTCCGCGCAGGCATCGGCGACATAGAGCCGGAACGCCGTCGCGACCTGGTCGTTCCGCGAACGCCCTGCGTGGATCTTCCGTCCAACATCCCCGAGATAGCGCTCGATCGCCGAATGCACGTCCTCGTCGGTCTCGAGCAGGTTGTCTGGGCCCATCATTGCGAGGCCTTGCTCCGCCTCCGCGAGCTCGTCGTCGGTGAGCAATCCGGCTGCGTGCAACCGGTGCGCGTGAATCAGCGTTCCCTCGATGTCGTACGGGAGAAGCTCGGCATCGTCGGCGCGGAGGAACTCCCACACCTCGGGCGCCAACTCGCCGCCGACCCGTCCCGACCAGAGCGTCACGAGTTCCCCAGCTCGAGCGGGTTGGAGACATCGTCAGGTGGATCGAGCCGAAGGTGCCGCTGCGCGGCAAGCATCCGGCGCGAGTCCTCGATGTCGTTCGACTGCATCGCCAGCTGGCCGATCCGGTCGGTGGCGGTGAACGCCGTGCTGCTCCGCTCCATGCTCAACCGCTCCGGGCTGTACGTGACGGCCTCGCCGGACGTGTCGAGGATGGTGTAGTCGTCGCCCCGGCGCAGCTCCAGCGTCACCTCGCCGGTGACGACGGCGGCGACCCAGTGCTGGAGCGAATCGCGCAGCATCAGCGCCTGGGAGTCGAACCAGCGCCCTTCGTAGAGCAGCCGTCCGAGCTTCCGCCCGCTCTCGCTGTACTGCTCGAGCGTCGCCTCGTTGTGGATCGCGGTCAGCAGCCGCTCGTAGGCGATGTGCAGCAGCGCCATGCCCGGCGCCTCGTAGATCCCGCGGCTCTTCGCCTCGATGATCCGGTTCTCGATCTGATCGGACATGCCGAGCCCGTGCCGCCCGCCGATCTCGTTTGCGGCTCGGATGAGCGCGACCGGATCGGGGAGCGGAACGTCGTTGATCGCGACCGGCAGCCCGTGCTCGAAGCGCACGCTCACGACCTCGGGCTCCACATGGACGATCGGATTCCAGTGCGCGACGCCCATGATCGGCTCGACGATCTTCATGCTCGTCGCCAGCAGCTCGAGGTTCTTCGCCTCGTGCGTCGCGCCAAGCATGTTCGCGTCGGTCGAATACGCCTTCTCGACCGACGTGCTCTGAGGCAGGCCGCGCGACTCGAGCCATTCGCTCATCTCTTTCCTGCCGCCCAGCTCGGTCACGAAGGCGGTGTCGAGCCAGGGCTTGTAGATGCGCAGGTGCTCGTTTGCGAGCAGGCCGTAGCGATAGAAACGCTCGATGTCATTGCCCTTGTACGTCGAGCCGTCGCCCCAGATCTCGACGCCGTGCTTCCGCATCGTCTGGACGAGCATCGTCCCGGTGACAGCCCGCCCGAGCGGCGTCGTGTTGAAGTAGCGTCGGCCCGCGGTCTGGATGTGGAAGGCGCCGCACTGGAGCGCGGCGAGGCCCTCGCGCGCGAGCGCGTCGCGGCAGTCGACGAGCACGGCCTCCTCGGCGCCGAAGAGCATCGCCTTCGCGGGAACGGCGGCAATATCGGGCTCGTCGTACTGGCCGAGGTCGGCAGTGAAGGCGTAGGGAATCGCCCCACGCTCGCGCATCCAGGCGAGCGCGCAGGACGTGTCGAGGCCGCCCGAGAAGGCGATTCCGACCTTTTCTCCGACCGGGAGCGAGCTGAGGATTGCGCCGCTCATGCCTCGTTGTCCCGGTCGATCTGGTGCGCGAAGCTGTCGGCCAGCTCGTGCGAGCTCGTGCCTTCGCGGACGGCGACGAAGATCGCGTTGTCTCCGGCGAGCGTGCCCGCGACCTCCTGGAGGCCGGCCTCGTCGATCGCGTCGGCGAGCGCTGCGGCGAGGCCGCGCGGCGTATGGATCACGAGCAGCTGTCCCGTGGGAACCATCGAGATCGCCCAGGTGCGGAGGGCGGACGCGAGCTGATCCAGGCGACGCAGATCGGCGGCCCCAGGCAAGGCGTAGATGAGGCGCCCGTTGCCGTTTCGCACCTTCACGAGCCCGAGCTGGGCGATGTCACGGGAGATCGTCGTCTGGACGGTGTCGATCCCTTCCGCGCGCAGCGCCTCGGCGAGGTCGGCTTGCGTCGAGAGATGCCCCGTCTCGATCAGGCGCAGGATCGCCCCCTGCCGCTCGAACTTGGTCGTCACGCGAGCACCTCCTTGAGGAGCTCGATCGCCAGGTCCGCTTCGCTGACCGAGATCGTCAGTGGCGGCGTGATCCGGAGCGCAGTCTCGCCAGCGGTGCCGACGAGCAGATGATGCTCGAGCGCTGCGAGCGCCACTGGGGCTGCGGGCTTGCCGAGCTCGAGCGCGAGCAGGAGCCCGGCGCCGCGGATGTTGTCGAACGCGGCCTCGAACCGGGCGCCGATCTCGCGCACGTGGTCGAGCAACTCGTCGTCGATCGTGTCGAGCACGGCGCAGGCCGCGGCGCACGAGACCGGATTTCCGCCGAAGGTGGACGCGTGGTCGCCTGGCTCGAAGCCCGTCGGCGCCTGGTCGGAGACCAGGAGCGCGCCGACCGGCAAGCCGTTCGCAAGCCCTTTGGCGAGCGTCACTGCGTCGGGCTTGATCCCGCTGCGCTGCCAGGCGAAGAACTCACCGGTGCGCCCGACCCCGGTCTGCACCTCGTCGAAGATGAGCAGCGCGCCGAACTCGTCGGCCAGCGCGCGCGCTTCGGCGAGGGTCGCGATCGAGAACGGCTTCACGCCGCCTTCGCCCTGAATCGGCTCGAGGAAGATCGCGGCCGTCTGCGGCCCAACCGCGTCGCGAAGCGTCTCCGGCGTGACGAAGCGCACGCCAGGCAGCAGCGGCTCGAACGCCGCGCGCTTGGCCGGCTGGCCCGTGAGTGCGAGCGCACCGGTCGTGCGTCCGTGGAACGAGCCCTCGAACGCGACGAGCTCGGGTCGGCCGGTCACCTTGCGCGCCCACTTGATCGCCGCCTCGACGGCCTCGCCGCCGGAGTTGCAGAAGAACGCGTGTGCTCCGCCGAAGCGGTCGGAGAGCTTGGTCGCAAGCTCCTCCATCGGCAGTGTCGAGTAGAGGTTCGAGACGTGCCAGAGCCGGTCGAGCTGGGCGTGAGCGGCCTCGAGCGGTGCGGGATGGCGGTGCCCGAGGCTGACCACGGCGATCCCGGCGACGAGATCGAGGTACCGCTTGCCATCCTCGTCGACGAGCCAGGAGCCTTCGCCGTCGACGAACGTGACGGGGAAGCGTGCGTAGGTCGGGAGCAGGGGTGCGCCGGCGAGGACGGTCATGCCTGCTCCTCGATCAGGTCGAGCGGCTCCACGGCGCGCCAGGCGACAGGCTCGATCTTGGTGCGGCCGATGAAGCCCTTGATGCCCCACTCGGCGGCGCTGAGCGCGGCCCGGAGCTTGGGAATGATCCCGCCTTCGAGCGTTCCGCCGTTCAGCAGCCCAAGCGCGTCCTCGTACTCGATCGAGTCGACGACCTCGCCGTCGATCATGAAGCCCTCGACGTCGGTGAGGAATCGAAGCTCGTCGGCATGCAGGCTGCAGGCGATCGCCGCGGCCGCGCTGTCGGCGTTCACGTTCAGCGGCCCTTCGGCGATCGGGGCAACCACGGGGATGCCGCCTCTTCCGAGCGCAGCGGCGATTGCCGGCAGCTCTTCGATCACGGCCTCGCCGACGAGACCCAGCTCCGGCACGGGTGTCGCCTTCAGGCCGATCTCGTCGCCGAAGAGCGGGATCGCGCGGTCGCCGATCACAGCGCACAACGCTGCGTTCACGGCGGCGAGCGACGACCGGACGATCGCGATCCCGGCTTCGGTCGTGACTCGCCGCCCGCCGATGAATTCGACGGGGACGCCTGCTTGCTCCATCTCCGCGCTGATCTGCGGCCCGGCGCCATGCACGACGCACACCTGGTGTGCGGCTGCCAGCTCGAGCACGGCCGCCGCGGAATCGCCGGCCACGGCACCACCCACCTTGACGACGAGGATGCTCATGACCGGTAGTCCGCGTTGATCTTCACGTAGTCGTACGAAAGGTCGCTGGTCAGATAACCGGCGCTTCCGTCGCCGAGCCCGAGGTCGAGCTCGATCGTGCAGCTCGGGCCCGCGACGTCCGGCTCGACGCCGCTCGGGGCGCCCTGGTCGAGGACGACCGTCCCGTTGTAGCGAAGGGTGACGCGGCTCGCGTCGATCTCGGCATAGCCGCCGTTCCAGGGTGCAGAGCCTGCCGCCATCAGCACGCGCCCCCAGTTGGCGTCGTGGCCGAAGAGGGCCGTCTTCACGAGCGGCGAGGTGGCGATCCTCCGCGCGATCGCCTTTGCTTGCTCGTCGCTGGCGGCACCCTTCACGTTGATCTCTGCGAGCACGGTGATTCCCTCGCCGTCGCCGACGACCTGGCGCGCGAGGTCGTCGCACGCTGCCAGGAGCGCGATCCCGAACGCGAGATCGGACTCGGTCGTGCGCTCGACCTCGCTGGCGCCGTTCGCGAGCAGCACGATGGTGTCGTTCGTCGATGGCTCGCCGTCGACCGAGATGGCGTTGAACGTCGGCTCGACAGAGTCGCGGAGAAACTCGAAGGCCTCGGCGGAGGTGAGCGGGTAGTCCGTCGTCAGAACTGCGAGCATCGTCGCGAGCTCGGGGTGAATCATCCCCGAGCCCTTCGCCATGCCGCCGACAACGAAGCCCGGCCCCGAGACGACCGTCTCCTTCGCGTAGGTGTCAGTGGTCATGATCGCCCCCGCGGCTGCGTGGCCTCCGTTCGCTGCCAGGGCCGCGACCGCGTCGGCGAGCCCCGGAAGCATCTTGTGGATCGGCAATCGCGTGCCGATTACCCCGGTCGAGAGCACGAGCACCTCTTCCAGGTCGACCTCGAGGAGCCGCGCCGCTTCGGCCGCAGTCGCGAGCGCGTCGATCTTGCCGCGCTCGCCAGTCGCCGCATTCGCGCAACCGGAGTTGACGACGACGGCCTGCGGATCCGCGAGCGCGATGTGATCGCGGCTCACCTGGACGCACGCAGCCTGGACGCGATTCCGCGTGAACATCGCGGCGCCGGTCGATGGCGACAGCGAGCGCACGATCGCGAGGTCGGCCCGGCCGTCACGCCGAATTCCGGCTGCAACGCCGGAGGCGACGAAGTCCTTCGGCGCGGTGACGCTCATACGGTGTTCCCTTCGAGCCGAAGCCCGGCTGTCTCGTCCAGGCCGAGGACGAGGTTCGCGTTCTGCACTGCCTGGCCGGCGGCGCCCTTGCCGAGATTGTCGATTGCACAGATCACGATCGCCGTGCCGGTCTCGCTGTCTGTGAAGAGCGCGACCTCGGCAGCGTCCGTTCCCTGAACTCGATGAAGCTCGGGTGTCACCCCTGGGGCGAGAACACGGACGACGTCGCTTCCGGCGTAGGCGTCTTGGAGCAGTTCGTGCAGATCTGCATCGGACTGGACGTAACACGTTGCAAGCAGGCCGCGCCTGATCGGCAGGAGGTGGGGGACGAACGTGACCGGAAAGCCGAGCAGTTGACCGATCTCCGGCGCGTGCCGGTGGGCGCCGACGGCGTAGGCAGAGAAGTTCTCGAGCACGAACCCGGCGTGGGAAGCGTCCTTCAGCCCCCGGCCGGCGCCTGTCATGCCCGATTTCCCGTCGATCACGGCACTGTCGATCACGCCCGCGAGCGGGCCGAGCGCGAGGAGCGCCGCGGTCGCGTAACAGCCGGGATTTGCAATCAGCCGGCCTTGGGGCGGCGAAAGCTCGGGCAGCCCGTAGCTCCAGGCTCCAGGAACGACGCCGTACCACTTCTCGGCGAGTGATTCGTCCTGGAGGCGGTGCGCCCCCGAGAGATCGACGACGATCGTGTCGCTGGGCGGATCGAACGCGGCCGCGGCCTTGTGGTCGAGGCAGAGGAAGATCACGTCCGCGCCGCTCGCGGCAGCCTCGGCGTTCGTGACGAACGCGGGCAAGTCGGCGCCCAGGCGCGGGTCGTAGGCGCTCGGGCGTGTACCCGCCTGCGAATCGGAGCCGAGCGCGACCGCTTCGAGCTCCGGATGGCGCACGATTCGGTCGAGCGTCTCCTGGCCGGTGTACCCGGCGCAACCAAGGATGGCGGCGCTGATCATTCTGTGCGTATTATGCACAAAGATGGAATCTATGCAGCATCTCGTCCTGGAGGACGGCACCGTTTTCCCCGGCGTTTCCGTTGGTGCGCCAGGCGTTGCGGTCGGTGAAGCATGCTTCACGACCGCGATGACCGGCTACGAGGAGGCGCTCACGGACCCGAGCTACATCGCCCAGGTGCTCTGTTTCGCCTATCCGCTGATCGGAACCTATGGCGTCGACGCGGCGCGGATGGAGTCCGACCAGATCCAGTGCGAGGGCGTCGTCATGCGCGACATCCGCCCAGCGGCGGCGGCCTGGCTGCGGGAGCAGGGAACCGTCGCGCTCACGGGAATCGACACGCGCACGCTCGTGCGCCGGATCCGCGACGGCGGCGTCGTGCGCTGCGCACTCGGCGACGGGCCGGTCGAGGAGCTGCAGGCGCGGGCGTTGGCCGAGCCGCCGATCGACGGCCGCATGCTCGACCGGCTCACGTGGACGGCGGAGCCATTCACGATCGGGGCCGGGCCGCGAGTCGTCGTCGTGGACTTCGGCTCGAAGCGATCCATCCCGTGGCGGCTCGCGGAGGCGGGCCTCGAAGCGGTGGTTGTTCCCGGCGACTACGACGCGGACGCGATCCTGGAGCTGAAGCCTCGAGTTGTCATGATCTCGAATGGCCCCGGAGATCCGTCGGTCTTCAAGCAGCAGGTCGAGACGATTCGCTCCCTGCTCGGCCGGCTACCGGTGTTCGGGATCTGCCTGGGCCAT
>DASZPQ010000027.1:0-7320 GCA_035550275.1 Gaiellaceae bacterium
GGCAAAGAGCAGGGCATCGATGCGGTCGAGGATCCCTCCGTGCCCCCCGAGCAGGCGGCCGGTGTCCTTCACCTTCATGTCGCGTTTCAGCTGCGACTCGAAGAGGTCGCCCAGCGGCGCCGCGACAGCCACGACGGCGCCGAGCACGATCGACTGCGGGATCGTCAGGAAGTTCTGCTTGTACAGGGCCACGAACGCCACGAAGATCGTGAAGATCGTGCCGAAGACGAGGCCCTCCCACGTCTTGCCCGGCGAGGTTTGAGGCGCCAGCTTGTGACGGCCGAAGAGCCGGCCCCCGAAGTAGGCGAAGGTGTCGCCCGCCCACACGGCGAGCAGCACCGTGAACGCGGCGAGCCGCCCGTGATCCGGAAAGGCCCGGATCAGGATCAGGAAGGAGAGGCCGAAACCGACCCAGACCGCGCCCATCACGGTTGCCGAGATCGACGTCGTCGCGCTCTGGCGCGCGCCGGAGATGCCCTTCAGGAGAAAGGCGAGCGGGAACGCCACGAGCGCTCCGCCGGTCATCCAGGTGACTCCGCCGAGCTCGGCGCCGACGAGCGCCAGCGCGCCGCCGACGTAGCCGGCCGGGGCAAGCGGGCTCAGGGGCCGCGCGACGATCCAGAACTCGTGCAGGCCGATCACTCCGGCGAGCGCCGCCAACCCGAAGACCCACCAACCGCCCAGGTAGATGTCTCCGAGCACGACGGGAATCGCCGCTGCTGCGACGACGAGCCGCGAGATGAACGGGCTCATCGCCCGCCGAACCGTCGGCGCCGCTGGGCGTACTCGCCGAGTGCGACGCGCAGGTCGCGTTCGTCGAAATCAGGCCAGAGCCGGTCGACGAAGATCAGCTCGGCGTACGCGAGCTGCCAGAGCATGAAGTTCGAGACGCGCAGTTCGCCGCTCGTGCGGATCAGGAGGTCGGGATCGGGCAGCTCGGGCGCATAGAGGTTCGCCGCGAGGACGTTCTCGTCGATCTCGCGCGGGTCGACCCCGCTCTCGGCGATCCGCCGCGTCGCCTCGACGAGCTCGGCCCGGCCGCCGTAATCGAACGCGATCCAGAGGCCGAGGCGCGTGTTCAGCTCGGTGCGATCCTCCATTCCCTCCATCCGGCGCCGGAGATCCGCGGGTGCGCGATCGCGGCGGCCGATGAACCGGACGCGCACTCCCTGCTCGGCGAGGTCTGACAGCTCACGCTCGATCGTCTCGCCGAAGATCTCCATCAGCGCGTCGACCTCGTCCTGCGGCCGCGACCAGTTCTCCGTCGAGAACGCGTAGACGACGAGATGCTGGACGCCGATGTCGATCGCAGCCTCGACCGTGCGACGGAGCGCCTTCGTGCCCGCGCGATGCCCAGCGGCGGGCGGCAGCCCGCGGCGGCGGGCCCAGCGCCCGTTGCCGTCCATGATGATCGCGACGACCTCGGCGACCTCAGGCAGCTCGTCATGCTCCGGCATCGGCCGGATGCGGGCGAGCGTGCGGATGCGGGTGAGCAGCTTGAGGATCTAGACCTCCATGACGTCGGCCTCTTTGCGCTTCAAGAGGTCGTCGATCTTCGCAACGTGCTCGTCCGTGAGCTTCTGCACGCGGGCTTCGGATGCGCGCTCCTCGTCGTCACCCACGTCGCCGTTCTTCACGAGCTCCTCGAGGTGCTTCATGGCGTCGCGGCGAACGTTGCGCACGGCAACACGGCCTTCTTCCGCCATCTGGCGGATCACCTTCACGAGCTCCTTGCGCCGCTCCTCGGTCAGCTGCGGGATCGGCAGCCGAATCATCTTCCCGTCGCTGGAGGGCGTCAGGCCGAGGTCGGACTCCTGAATCGCGCGCTCGATCTGCTTGATCGCGGTGGGATCGAACGGCTGAATTGCGAGCATCCGCGGCTCGGGAACGGAGATCGACGCGATGTTCTTCAACGGCGAGGGAGTGCCGTAGTAGTCGATCGTGATCCGGTCGAGCAGCGCCGCCGAGGCGCGTCCGGTCCGCACCGAGTTGAAGTGCTCGTGCGTGGCGTCGACCGACTTGTCCATCCGCTGTTGCGCGTCGGTCACGAAATCGTCCATCGCGGTCATCGGGATGCTCCTTCGGAAGGTGTCGAGATGATCGTGCCGATCCCCTCGCCGGCGACGACGCGCCCGATATTGCCAGGCGCGAGCTCGAAGACGTGGATCGGCAGGTGGTTGTCCATGCAGAGCGAGAGCGCCGTCGTGTCCATCACCTTCAGGCCCTGCTCGATCGCCTGCAGATGAGTCAGCTCTGGAAGGAACTTCGCATTCGGATCGGTGCGCGGGTCGCCGTCGTAGACGCCCTGGACGCCGTTCTTCGCCATCAGGATCGTCTCGGCGTCGATCTCGAGCGCACGAAGCGCAGCGGCGGTGTCGGTTGTGAAGTACGGGTTCCCGGTCCCGGCGGCGAAGATTACGACCCGGCCCTTCTCGAGATGCCGAATCGCGCGGCGTCTGATGTACGGCTCAGCCACCTCGCGAACGTCGAGCGCCGAGAGGACGCGCGTATCGGCGCCGTTCCGCTCGAGGGCCTCCTGGACGGCCAGTGAGTTGAAGACCGTCGCGAGCATTCCCATGTAGTCGCCCGTCGCCCGGTTCATCCCCTCGGCGGTCGCCGCCATCCCGCGGTAGAGATTCCCGCCACCGATCACGAGCGCGATCTCGAGACCGGTGGCGTGCACCTCGACGAGCTCGCGCGCGACCGCGTCGACCGTCTTCGCATCGAGCCCGAAGTCCCGGGTGCCCATCAGGGCCTCACCCGAGAGCTTCAGGACGACCCGGCGGAGCGCCGGACTGGGGTCAGACCCAGGCGATGGAGCCGCGACCATCAGCCGACTGAGAACCACGCGTAGTCGACCAGCTCGAGGCCTTCTTGCGCGAGTGCCTTCGACACGGTCAACGCCGTGTCGTGAATCCACGCCTGCTCGCCCAGAACCGACTCGGCGTAGAAGCGCTTGTTCAGCATGCCTTCGACGATCTTCTCACGAACGCCCTCTGGCTTGCCCTCGACCTCCGGCAGCTTCTCGAGGATCTCGCGCTCGGAATCGACCAGGTCCTGCGGCACCTCGTCCCGAGTTGCGTAGGTCGGCCGGGAGTACGCGATGTGCATCGCGAGCAGCCTGGCGGCCTGTTCGGAGCCACCCTTCACCTTCAGGAGGACGCCGATCTTGTTTGCCGGCGGATGGACGTAGGCCGAGAAGGCCTCGCCTTCGACCGTGTGCATTCTCCTGGCACCGACGATCTGGATGTTCTCACCGAGCTTCGCGGAGAGCTCGACTCGCTCTGCGTCGAGCGCGGCTGTGACGTCCTCGCCGTCGGACTCGACCTCGCGCAGCACCTTGTCCGCAAACGCGAGGAACTCGTCGTTCTTCGAGACGGGCTCCGTCTCGCAGCCGACGGCAACGATCGACGCGGCGGCGGCTCCGACCGACACGAGCACCTTTCCCTCGGTCGTCTCGCGGCCGGCGCGCTTGGCGACGGACGCCATGCCCTTCTCGCGCAGCAGCTTGACCGCCGCGTCGAAATCGCCATTCGTCTCGACAAGCGCCCGCTTGCAGTCCATCATCCCCGCGCTGGTGGCTTCGCGGAGCTGCTTCACCATTGCTGCCGAAATATCGGTCATTCCGCCGCCTCTTCCGCGGCTGGAACCTCGGCAACCTCGACGGTGAGCTCTCCGTCTTCGTCCTCGACTTCGCGCACCTCGACCTCAGGCTCGGGCGCCGGCGTGGCGGCAGCAGCGGTCGCGGCAGCCTCCGCCTTGGCGCGCGCTGCCTCCATCTGGTTGGCGGAGACCTTCTGCTTGCCCTCTTCGATCCCGTCCGCGATCGCCTTGATCACGAGCGCGCACGAGCGAATCGCATCGTCGTTGCCGGGGATCACGTGCGATGCCTCGTCGGGGTCGCAGTTCGTGTCGACGAGGGCGATCACAGGCAGCTTCAGGCGCCGCGCCTCGCGCACCGCCAGCTGCTCCTTCTTCAGGTCGACGATGAAGATCGCCTCCGGCTGGCGGCGCATGTCGGCGACGCCGCCGAGGTTCGACTCGAGCTTCTCGAGCTCGGCAAGCATCGCGATCCGCTCCTTCGCAGGCAGCAGGTCGAGCTGGCCCTCGGTGCTGAGCGAGCGCAGCTCGTGCAGACGCTGAATCCGCTCGGTGATCGTGCGCCAGTTCGTGAGCAGCCCGCCAAGCCAGCGGTTGTTCACGTACGGCTGACCGACCCGGCTGGCCTCGTCACGAATTGCGTCCTGCGCCTGCTTCTTCGTGCCGACGAACAGGACGGATCCGCCCCGCTCGGCGATCCCGCGGGCAAAATCGTGTGCTTCGTCGATCGCGGCCTGTGTCAGCTGCAGATCGATGATGTAGATGCCGCCCCGCTCGGTGAAGATGAAACGCTTCATCTTCGGGTTCCAGCGGCGGGTCTGGTGTCCGAAATGGACGCCAGCCTCCAGCAAATCCTTCATGGATACGACGGGCATGGAAGCCCCTTTCTCGGTTTCGGTTGTCGATACGCCGGCGGCGGCTCGCTGGGGACCGGGAACGCCGGCCACCGTCCAGACGAGACCCTCCACCGGATCGGAGGGTTGAACGTGCCTCGGGATGGTACCTAGAGCGCGTTGAGATAGGCCTGGAGCTCTTGCGACAGCGGCGAATCGACCTCGATCCGCTCGCCCGAGACCGGATGCGGGAACGCGAGCCGCGTCGCATGCAGGAACTGGCGGCCGAGCGCGGGATCCGCGATGCCGTAGACCGGGTCGCCGACGACAGGCAGATCGATCGCGGCGAGATGGACGCGGATCTGATGCGTGCGGCCCGTTTCGAGGCGCACGCGCAACAGTGCGTGCTTCGGCCAGGTCTGCTCCAGCTCGAAATGCGTGATCGCGGGGCGCGGGGTGTCCGTGTCGAGCGAGACCCGCGTTGCGTCGTCCCGCGCGCGGCCAATCGGCGCTTCGATTCGGCCTGTTCGCGAGCGTGGATGGCCCTGCACGAGCGCCAGGTAGGTGCGCTCGAATGCATGCCGGCGCACGAGCTTCGAAAGGCGGGCATGGGCGTCCTCGGAGCGGGCGACCACCATCAGCCCTGACGTGTCGCGGTCGAGCCGGTGAACGATTCCGGGGCGATCGGCTTCTCCCCCGGCGATCTTCCCGGCGAGCAGGTCGACGAGGGTGCCGCTGCGATGACCCGCTCCGTGGTGGACAACGAGGCCTGCCGGCTTGTCGACGACGAGCAGATGCTCGTCTTCCCACGCGATTCGAGGCGGTGCCAGGGCCTCGATCACCAGCGCCTCCTCGATCGCCGCCGTCAGCGCGAGCAGCTCACCGCCCTCGAGGCGGTAGCTCTTCGGGCGAGCTCGGCCGTCGACGAGCACCCCAGCTTCCACGGCACGCTCGGCCGCCGCGCGAGAGCCGACGTGGCGAGCGAGAAACCGGTCGAGTCGCTCGCCGGCTGCCTCCGGCGGGACGAGCAGCTCGGTGTCGCCGGCCAACGAAGGCTCAGCGCGCAGCGACGTCGATCGAGCGCGGCGTCTGCTTCGGGCCGTGATCGGCCACGACGAGCGCAACGAGCAGGATCGAGACTCCGATCACGATGAAGCTGTCGGCAAGGTTGAAGGTCCACCACCACCGGCCGACGTCGAGGAAGTCCGTCACATGCCCGAGCCTGATGCGGTCGACGAGATTCGAGACGCTGCCGCCGATCAGCAGGCCGAGCGCCGCGGGCAGCACTGGATGCCGCGATCCGGAGCGGGCGAAGAAGACGAGCATCCACCCCACTGCGACCGCCGTCGCGAGCATCACGATCACCGTCGCCGACGAGAACAGCCCGAAGGCAATCCCCGAGTTCTGGACACGATGGATCGAGAGCGGCCCGAGCACGTGGAGCGACTGGTCGACGCCGACCCGGCTCGTGACGATTCCCTTCGTGATCTGGTCGCCGGCGATCGCGGCGACGACGACTGCCGTCAGCCCGGCCCACTGCGAGCGCCCGGCGCCCAGCGAGCGCTCGGCGATCGAGACGAGGCCGTCCGCCGCGGAGCCAACGCGAATGTCCAACTGCCGGTCGGTTGACGCCGCCATCTCCTCAAACGTTACCCCGCCTGCGCCTCCTGATCGATCGGCACCGTGTTCGGGACGACGTTGAGATTGAACTCGCGCGTGTCGTCGCGCTTCGGCCAGCTCTCGCTTTCGGCCGCCGGCGCTTCTTCCGAATGGCGCTCCTGGGACGGCTCGAGCACGCCTTCGTCGACCATCCCGAGCGCTGCGCGGAGCAGGGCCTGGACTCGACGGGTCTCCGAGAAGAGCCGGGATCGCTCCGCCTGCGCTGCGCGCATGATCGACCGCGCTTCGTGGTGCGCCTCGGAGAGGACCAGGTCGGCCTCGCGACGCGCCTGTTCACGCACTTCCCCCGCAGCCTGCTCCGCCGCGACGAGCGTGTTCGTGAGCAGCTCCTCGCGCTGCTTGACGCCTGCGAGCTGTGTCTCGAGAGCGTGAACCTTGTCGGTCAGCTCGCCGCGGTCGCGCCAGACATCCTCGAAGCTGTCGGCAACTCCATCGAGAAGCTCCACGACGGCCTTGCGCCGGTAGCCGCCGAAGAACGACCGCGCGACCCGCACGTGTCTCAGCTCAACTGGTGTGTACGGCATGGGTGTTTCCTCCTTCCTTAGTGGAACTGGCCGACGACCCAAACTGCGGCCTGACCGATGAAAACGAGTGCGAAGATCGCCACGATCGGCGTGAAGTCCATCGGCCCGAAGCTGAGCGGCAGGATCCTGCGCCAGAGCCGCAAATACGGGTCGCAGACCTCGTAGAGAAAGCGCTGAACCGGATTCAACGAATACGGCAGCCGCAGCCACGAGGCCAGGATGTAGAGGACGAGCGTCAGCGCATAGACGTCGACGAAGACTTCGATGAAGTTTTGGGCCTGGGTGATCGAGTCGAAGAGCACTCGCGCTTCTTCGGGCTACTGCGCTCGATTCCTACGTTTGCCGCGTACTGCGGCCAGCGGGATCAGGCCTGGTTGTAGAAGCCGCCGCGTTCGAGCAGCTGAGCGCGCTGCTCCGCGCTGACCTCGACGTTGCGCGGCGTGAGCAGGAAGACCTTGTCGGCGACGCGCTGCATGCCGCCGTTCAAGGCATAGGTCATCCCGCTTGCGAAGTCGATCAGCCGCTTCGAGAGCTCCGTGTCGGCGCTCTGGAGGTTCAGGATCACCGGAATCGACTGCTTGAACTTGTCCGCGATCTGCTGCGCGTCGTTGAAGCTGCGCGGCAGGACGAGATGGACGCGCACGCTGTTCGGGTTCGGGACCGCCTCGATCTGCGGGCGCCCA
>DASZPQ010000028.1:0-19691 GCA_035550275.1 Gaiellaceae bacterium
GGGATTCGCCAGCGGCTCGAAGCGCTGTTCGACGCGCGTGAAGCCGCGCTCGCAGACGAGGAGCTCGACCGGCGCCTGCGCGAAGAGGTGATCGACGTCACGCTGCCAGGCGAGGATCTGCCGCTCGGCCATCTGCATCCGATCACCCAGGTGCGCCGGATGGTCGAGGACGCGTTCCTCGGCCTCGGCTACGAGGTGCGCGACGACCGCGAGGTCGAGACGCTCGAATACAACTTCGACAAGCTCGCCTTCGGTCCGACGCACTCGGCGCGCTCACCGCGGGACACGTTCTTCTTCGACGAGAACCATGTCCTGCGCACCGAGACGAGCCCGTCTCAGATCCACATCATGGAAGAGAAGGAGCCGCCGATCTACATGGTCTCGATCGGCCGCGTCTACCGGCGCGACGCGATCACGGCGACGCGCTATCCGATCTTCCACCAGTTCGAAGGGCTCGCCGTCGATCGCGGCCTCACGCTCGCCGATTTGCAGGGGACGCTGCTGCACGTGATGCGCGCGCTCTATGGGCCCGACCGGCGCGTGCGCTTCCGGACGCATTACTTCCCGTTCACCGAGCCGTCGATCGAACCGGACGTGTCGTGCGGAATCTGCGGCGGTTCCGGCTGCCGCACGTGCAAGTTCTCCGGCTGGATCGAGATGGGCGGTGCCGGCATGGTCGACCCGCGCGTCTTCGAGAACGTCGGCCTCGACCCCGAGGAGTGGAGCGGTTTCGCGTTCGGCTGCGGGCTCGAGCGCACGACGCAGCTGCGCCACGACATCCCCGACATTCGCGCGCTCTGGGAAGGCGACTTGCGCGTCTTGAGGCAGTTCTGATGCGCGTTCCCGTTTCCTGGCTGCGCGACTACGTCGCGATGGAGATGCCGCTCGCCGAGCTGGCCACGCGCCTTTCGGTCGCCTCGGCCGAGGTGGAGGGAATCGAGCGGCGCGGCGTTTCGGAGGACGGCGGCAATCTCGAGCTCTTCCGGGTCGGCCGCGTGCTCGAAGCGATCAAGCATCCGAACGCCGACCGCCTGCAGCTGACGAAGGTCGATCTCGGTGAGGGCGAGCCGCGCTCGATCGTCTGCGGCGCCTGGAACTTCGGCGTCGGAGCGACGGTGGCCGTGGCGCTTCCGGGCGCGACGCTCCCGAACGGCCTGACGCTCGAGCAGCGCAAGGTTCGCGGCGAGATCTCCGACGGGATGATCCTGGCCGAGGACGAGATCGCGCTCGGCAGCGATCACAGCGGGATCATGCTCCTGCCCGAGACGGCACCCGGGACGTTGCTCGGGGAGGTGCTGCCGCTGGTCGACGACGTGCTCGTGATCGAGTCGACCGGCAACCGCCCCGATCTCCAGTCGATCTACGGGATCGCGCGGGAGATCGCGACGCTTTACGACCTGCCGTTGTCGGCCATGTCTGGGGGACAGTCCCCTGGACACGCCCCGAGCGGACAGGTCGCGATCCAGATCGACGACTTCGACGGCTGCCCGCGCTACATCGGTCGCGTCTTCGAGAACGTCACGATCGCGCCCTCGCCTGTCTGGCTCCGGGCCCGGCTGTTCTCTGCGGGGATGCGCTCGATCTCGAACGTCGTCGACATCACGAACTACGTCATGCTCGCGACCGGTAGCCCGCTGCACGCGTTCGACTCGACCACCCTCGCCGGTGGCCGGGTGATCGTCCGCCGCGCCGCTGCCGGCGAGAAGATGCGCACGCTCGACGGCGTTGACCGCGAGCTCGACGCCGACGACCTTGTGATCGCCGACGCAGAGCGCGCGATCGCGCTCGCCGGGATCATGGGTGGCGAGGAGACCGAGATCGGCGAGAGCACGACGACCGTGCTGCTTGAAGCCGCGAACTTCGAGCCGCACACGATCTTCCGCAGCTCCGAGCGCCACCGGCTTCGCACCGAAGGCTCGGGCCGCTGGGAGAAAGGCGTCGATCCGTACGCGGCGCGTACGGCGGCCGACCTGGCGACGACGATGCTGCTCGAGCTCACCGGAGCCAGCTGGACTGCCGACTCTGACCTCAACAATGGTCTGCCGGCGCGCCCGGTGGTCTCTTTCCGTCCCGAGCGATCCGACGAGGTCGTCGGGCTCGCAACGCCGCCGGACCGGCAATACGCGGTGCTGGCGAGGCTGGGCTTCGAGCACACGGGCGATACCGTCGTCGTCCCGACCTGGCGCGCCCGTGACGTGACGCGCGAGATCGATGTCGTCGAGGAGGTCGCGCGCTTCCGTCTCGAGGACGTGCCGTTCACCCTTCCGGCGCGCCGCGAGATGTTCGGCACGCTCACGCGCGAGCAGCAGCTCCGCCGCCGGCTCGAGGACGCGCTCGTCGGACTCGGCTTCGCCGAGACGTACACGCCGAGCCTGCGCCCGGACGACGACACGCCCTGGAAGCTCCCGGAGCCGATCTCCGTCGATTTCACGGTGCTCCGAACCACGCTTCTCCCAAGCCTGATCGAGGCCGCGCGCCGCAACATCGATGCAGGAGCGCGACGAATCGCGCTGTTCGAGATCGCGCGGGTCTACCTTCCAGGCGGCGATCTTCCCGACGAGCACATCCGGGTGGCGGGAATCTCCGAGGGGGGCTTCTTGCACGTCAAAGGTGTGGTCGAGGCGATCTACGCGGCTCTGAAAGCCGAGCCGTCGTTCGAGCGCGGCGAGCACCCGCTCCTCCATCCCGGCAAGGCCGCGGCGACCGACGCCGGGATCCTTGGCGAGCTCCACCCGCGCCAGCTCGACGGCGAGTGGGGAGCTTTCGAGCTCGACCTCGCAACGCTCTTCGCGGCGGCGCATGAGCCGGTCACCTACACCGACGTGATCACCTACCCGGCGATCAACCAGGACATCGCCGTCTCCGTTCCGGAGGACGTCGCCGCCGGAGACCTCGTCGCTGCAGCACGTGAAGCAGCGGGGCCGGAGCTACGAGAGATCCGCGTCTTCGACGTCTACCGAGGCGAGCAGGTCGGCGAAGGACGCAAGTCGGTGGCCTTCTCGCTCGCCTACCAGTCGGACGAGCGGACGCTGGCGGAAGAAGATGCCGCGCGCCTGCGCGAGTCGATCGTCGCTGTCCTCGCAGCGCGGTTCGGCGCCGAGCTCCGCTAGGTGCTCTCGATGTGCGTCGATGCGATCTGCGAGCCCTGAAGCAGCCTTCCGCCGCAGATGTCGAGTGTGACGGACGACGGAGTCGACACGGTGAGCGTCCCGGTCGAGCCCACCGGGCAGGACGGATCGTTCGAGTCGAGGACGGCGATCGCCGCCTTGAGCGTGTTCGAATAGAACGAGCGGAACGAGATCGGGGCTCCGACGTGGATCGAGACCTGCTGCGGCTTCGAGCCCTTCGCTGTGACCGTCAGGGCGATGTTGTTCGCGTGAAGGCCGCCGATCACCCCGGTCGATCCGCTCGAGCTTGGCGAGGTGAAGAACGACCCCTTGCTGCTGCCGGTTGTCGTGACGTTGTTGTTTGTGGCGGTGAAGGTGAACCAGAAGGCCCAGGTCGATTGGGTGATCGCGGGGCCGCCCCCTCCGGGCAGCGTGCAGTTGTGCGCTGCGGGCTGCGCGTTCGCGAGCAGGCTCTGGGCGACGTGCTCGAAGGGGCTCACGTCTCCTGACGAGAGCAGGTCATACGGATCCTGGAACATCGCGTAGCTCCAGCTCTTGCTGTCGATCGTGAAATAGAGGCGATGCTGACTGTCCCACGGAAACCCCGTGACGGGAAGGAACCCCGGCGTGTGGTTGACCGATGTGCAGCCGAAGTCGAAGTCCCACCAGGGGTTGAAGTCGATTGGCAGCGCGTAGGAGACAGCCACGGTCATCCGGTTGTCGTCCTTGAAGTAACTGCACGTGATGCGAACGATGTCCGTCCCGAGATCGAGGCCGCTCGCGGACGCATCGCTCGGGTCGGGGCTCTGGACGAGACGGCCACCTTCGCCGGGCGGGTTCGTCCACCCGGCTGGGGCGCTCGGGCAGGCGATGATGTTGGCGTTCGGGGTTGCTCCTGACGCCGAGGCTGCGCCCCAGATCAGCCCGCTGAGGGCGATCGCGGCAGCACAGATTTTGACCGTCGGCGGCTGCATCGGCGCCTCGCGTTCGGTGACGGCGCGATCATACTCCGGCGGACGAAGCGAACAACGGCGGCGTCTGGTCGATCCAGGGGCGCGCTTCCTCGATCTGGGCCGCGAGCCGCAGGAGCGTTGCCTCGTCACCCGCGCGCCCGAGCAGCTGGATCCCGACCGGGAGGCCGTCGGCGGTCGCGAACGGCACGGACGCCGCCGGCTGGCCGGTCAGATTCGCGACCGCCGTGAACGGCGTGAACTCGGCAGCGCGGCGGTAGTGATCCCACGGGTCGTCGGATTCCGACACCCAGCCGATCGGGACCGGCAGCTTCGCCAGCGTCGGCGTCAGCATGACGTCGGCGTCGTCCCAAAACGCCATCACCCGGCGCGCGTAGGCCTGGAGCGAGAGCACGGCGTGGACGTACTCGAGCGCCGTCGTGGCCTGCGCGGCCTCGGCGAGCGCTCGATTCAGCGGTTCCAGGTGCTCGGCCGGAACGCCATAGAGCGGCGGGCCGACCCGCCAGAGATAGCCGAAGCGATCGAGCAGATCGTCGTCGGCCCAGGATGGAGTAGCCTCGTAGACGTCATGTCCCAGCTCGGAGAGCAGCTCCGCAGCCGCGACCGTCGCGGACGCGCACGGAGACTCGACGGGATACGGAAGTGGGGGCTCGACCGTGAACGCGATGCGCAACCGCCCAGGCGCTGCGCCGACCTCGTCCGCAAACGGCCTCGCCGGAGGCGGCAGGCGGACGGCGTCGCCCGCCTCGTAGCCCGCGATCACGTCCAGAAACGCGGCCGCGTCGCGCACCGTGCGCGAGAGCGGGCCGTTCTGTCCGAGTGACAGCCCGCCGTCGCCGTGCGGCGCTCCCGAGACACGGCCCCGGCTCGGCTTCAGTCCGAAGAGCCCGCAGCACGATGCCGGGATGCGGATCGATCCGCCGCCATCGCTGCCGTGCGCAAGCGGAAGCACCCCCGCGGCGACATGCGCAGCAGCGCCGCCGCTCGAGCCGCCGGGCGTGCGCTCGAGATTCCAAGGATTGCGGCAGACTCCGTTCAGCGCCGATTCCGTCACGGCCGTGGAGCCGAACTCGGGCGTGTTCGTCTTCCCGACGATCACGAACCCGGCTTCGCGGATCCGGCGCACGACGGCAGCGTCGCGAGCGGGCACGTTCTCGGCGAATGCGCCGCACGAGTACGTCGTGCGGATGCCGCGGGTGTCGGTGAGATCCTTGATCGCGATCGGGACGCCGGTGAACGGCCCGTCCGGAAGCGAGTCGAGCGGCTCGTCGTGCCACTGGGTGACGAACGCATTCAGCTCCGGCTCGACGGCCTCGAGGCGGCGGAACGCCGCGTCGCGAAGCTCGGCGGGGCTTACCTCACCGGAGCGGATCGCCGCAGCGAGCGCGACGGCGTCGTCCATGGTCAGACGGTGCGGCCGGCGATCTGCCAGACGGGGCCCTGGGTCCCGACCGGCCGCGAGCCTGAGAGCGCCCGCACGATGCGCACGTCACCTGCGATGCCTTCGCCGTCGCAGCGCTCGAGGCAGCGCGCGACCATTCCTGGCGACCCGCCGTAGCCGGCGACTCGCGCGGTTCGGAACCGCAAGATTGACTCGGTCGGATCCAGGCGCGGATTGATCGGCGCGAGGTGGAGCGCAGCCCGGTCGACGTCTTCGCGTGAGGCGAGCTCGAGCTCGACGTAGGCGTCGCTCCAGTCCGACGGCAGTGTCTCCAGTGCGGTTGGCCACGATGCAGCGAGGGTCGGCGCGGCCATGTGATGACCCTACCGGTCTGAAGGAGGCGGCGAGAAAGTACACTCCAGGTGCGTGTCCAAGGTCGAAAAACGGCGGGCAGTATCCGAGGAGCGCTTGAGCGACTTCCTGCGCGAGATGCTTTTGATCAGGCGTTTCGAGGAGAAGGTCGAGGAGCGATTTCGAGCCGGCGAGCTGCCGGGGTTCCTGCACGTCGCAATTGGGCAGGAAGCGGCCGAGGTCGGTGTCTGCGCGGCGATGGAGGACGGCGACATCTTTGCCTCCACCCATCGCGCCCACGGCCACACGCTCGCGCGCGGGACGCACCCGAACGCCTTGATGGCAGAGCTCTACGGGAAGATGGAAGGCTGTTCGCACGGCTACGGCGGCTCGATGCACCTCTACGACGTCGAGCGCGGGAACATGGGCGCGAACGCCGTCGTCGCCGGTGGTCTGCCTGCAATGGTCGGCGCCGGGCTTGCCTTCAAGCTGCGCGACGAGCCGCGGGTCGCCGTTGCCTTCTTCGGTGACGGCGCCACGAACACCGGCACCTTCCACGAGTCGCTGAACCTCGCGCAGCTCTGGAAGACGCGCACGGTGTTCGTCTGCGAGAACAACGCGTGGGCCGAGTCGACGCCGGGCTGGCAGCACTCGCCGGTCTGGGACGACATGTCCAAGCGCGCCAAGGCATACGACATGAAGGCGATCAAGGTCGACGGCCAGGATGTAGAGGACTCCTACGAGAAGGCGCACGAAGCCTTTGAATATGCGCGGTCGGGCGCCGGCCCGGTCTTCCTCGACGTCGAGACCTTCCGGATGCACGGCCACTACATCGGCGACGCGCAGGTCTATCGCACGAAGGAAGACCGCGACGCTGCCGCCGATCAGGATCCGATCAGGCGCCTGCGCAAGAAGCTTCGAGTCAGCGACAGCGACTGGGAGGCCCTTGAAGCCGAGGTCGCCGAGATCGTCGAGGCCTCCGAGGAGTTCGCAAAGAACGGCACCGATCCCCAGCCCGAAGACGCTTTGAAGAACGTCTATGCCTGACATTCCTAACCGGCTGACACTTTCGTGCGGCGGAGCCGCACCCCGAGCGACGCCTCAGGAGCGCCAGGGTGCCTGAGATCACCTACCGCGAAGCCGTGCGCGACACGCTGGCCGCCGCGATGCGCGACGACCCAGACGTCTTCGTGATGGGCGAGGACATCGCCGAGATGGGCGGTTCGATGGGCGTCACCCAAGGCCTTCTCGACGAGTTCGGCCCCGAGCGCGTCCGCAACACGCCGATCTCCGAGATGGCGATCGTCGGTGCCGGGATCGGCGCCGCGATGCAGGGCATGCGCCCCGTCGTCGAGATCATGTACGAGGACTTCCTGACGCTCTCGCTCGAGCAGATCGTGAACCAGGCGGCGAAGCACCGCTTCATGTCGGGCGGTCAGGTGAAGGTGCCGCTGACGATCCGCACCCAGGGCGGCGCCGGCTGGTCGCCAGGCGCGCAGCACGCGCAGCAGCTCGAGGCGTGGCTCGTGCACATTCCGGGTCTGAAGGTCGTCTATGCGGCGTCGCCGGCCGACGCGCGGGGATTGCTCTGGTCGTCGATCTACGACGACAACCCGGTCATCTTCTTCGAGCACCGCCTCCTCTATCCGGTCAAGGAAGAGGTCTCCGAAGAGCTCGAGCCGATCCCGCTCGGGAAGGCGCGCGTCGTTCGCCGTGGCGAAGACGTGACCGTGATCGCGACCGGGCCACTCGTTCAGCGCTCGCTCGCCGCCGCCGAGCAGGCAGAGGCTGAAGGCATCTCCGTCGAGGTCGTCGACCCGCGAACGCTGTCGCCGCTCGACGAGGACGGCCTCGTCTCCTCGGTGAAGAAGACGAATCGCGCGGTTGTCGCGCACGAGGCAGTGACACGGATGGGCTTCGGCGCCGAGGTGGCTGCCATCCTCCAGGAGCAGGCCTTCGACTGGCTCGACGCGCCGATCCAGCGCGTGGGGGCGAAGTTCGCGCCGCTCGCGTTCGCCCCGGTGATGGAGCAGTTCAGCATTCCGCAGGCCGCTGACGTGCTCGCGGCGGTCAAGCGCACGGTCGGAAAGTAGAAGTGGCCAAGGAAGCGACACTGCCGCGCCTCGGCCAGGGCATGGAAACCGGCGTCGTCGTGAAGTGGCTGAAGGCCGAGGGCGACACCGTCGAGAAGGGCGAGCCGCTCTATGAGGTCGAAACCGACAAGGCGACGCAGGAGGTCGAAGCGGAGGCGAGCGGCGTGCTCCTGAAGATCCTCGTCCAGTCGGGCGAGGTTCCCGTGGGTCAGACCGTCGCAGTGATCGGCGAGGCAGGCGAGACCTACGAGGCGGCGGCGGCGCCGGCACCAGCAGCGGCGTCCACCGAGGTCGTCGAGCCGGCCGTGATCGAGGACAACGAGCCCGTTGCCGCGCCCGTCGCGATCGAGGAGAATGAGCCCGTGGCAGCCCCCGTCACCAGTGAGCCCGCCCAGAACGGCGATCGCATCAAGGCATCACCGCTGGCGCGGCGGATCGCGCGAGAGCGTGGGATCGACCTGGCAAGCCTGATCGGCACCGGCCCGGACGGCCGGATCGTCGCCGAGGACGTCGAGCGTCCGCAACGGGCCGCTCCTGCCGCTGCACCCGCGGCGCCATCCCCGGCGCCGAAGATCGCGGCGCCCGTCGCCACCGGCGAGGTCGAATCGGTGCCGCTCTCGACGATTCGCAAGACGATTGCGCGCCGCCTGACCGCAGCCTGGGACGTGCCGGTCTTCGTCCTCACCGTCTCGGTCGACATGACGCCCGCGAACAGCCTGATCGAGCGTGCACGCGAAATGAACCCCGACGTTCGGATCACGATCACCGACCTGCTCGCGAAGGTCTGCGCGCAGGCGCTGATGCGGCATCCCGACGTGAACGTGCAGTACGCCGATGACGCGATCCTCCGCTTCCCGTCGGCCCACGTCGGCATCGCCGCCGCCGTGCCGCAGGGGCTCGTCGTGCCGGTGATCCGCTCCGTTGAGCGCCTCTCCCTGGCAGAGACGGCGGCGCAGCGCGCCGATGTGATCGGCCGTGCGCGTGAGAACAAGCTTCAGCAGTCAGACCTCGAGGGCGGAACCTTCACGATCTCGAACCTCGGCATGTTCGGCGTCGAGCAGTTCACCGCGATCCTGAACCCGCCACAGGCCGCGATCCTAGCCGTCGGGGCGACGGAAGAGCGAGCGGTGGTGGTCGATGGCGAGATCGTCGCCCGTCCGACGATGACGATGAGCCTGACCGTCGATCACCGTGCCGTCGACGGCGCGCCCGCTGCGGATTTCCTCCGCACGGTGAAGACCTTCCTCGAAGAGCCTGCGCTCGCGCTCTAGGGCAAACGCCGCGCGACCACGAGCCCGGCGGCCCAGCCCGGCGCGCGGCCGTTGACGGGCGGCCTGATCGCATCGACGTCGAGGCCGCTCCCGGCGAGCAGCCAGGAGGTGAGCGAGTTCGAGTTCCACATCTCGCCCGTGTGCAGCTCGTCGCGGCCCCAGACGGCGGTCGGCACCTGCGGCGCCAGATTGAGCAGCCGGCGCGCGCAGTCGAGGTCGTTGCTCACCCGTCGCGGGCTCTCGACCGCCTCGGCGACGTCAGGAATCGTTCCGTCGCGCCAGCAGCGCACCTCGTAGCGGAAGATCCGGAAGCGCCCAGCCCACCTGGCTCCGACGGAGCCGTTCGCGACCGCTCCGTGCTCGGCTGTCGACGCCGGGGTCATCTCGATCACGAAGCGGCCTTCGGGAACGCGAACCTCGAGGGCCGAGTGGTAGAGGTCGGCGGCCTGTCGGCGCTCCTTCGCCGCCATCACGGCTTCGAACACGCGCCCGTTCAGGCGCACCGAGTGTCCGCCGGCGCCGAGTGGCAGCCAGTAGAGGTCGATGCTGCCGCGCGGTTGAATGGTCCGGGAGCTAGCCGCGCGGATTCGGCAGCGGCGTCAGCAGCGGCTCGACCTGGGCCCGCAGGTGCTCGAAGTTCGGCGGCAGCGACAACCGCTCGCCGAGCGTTTCCAGCGGCTCGTCGGCGGTGAAGCCTGGGCCAAGCGTCGCGATCTCGAACAAAACGCCGCTCGGCTCGCGGAAGTAGATCGAGTGGAAATAGAAACGGTCGATGATCGGCGACGGGTGGCCGCCGTTCTCGATCACGCGTGCACGCCACGCCTCCTGCTCGTCGATCCCACAGCCCCAGGCGACGTGATGCACCGTCCCGGCGCCGGGACGAGCCCGCTCGGCGGGTGGCGAGTCGTAGACGTAGAACGCCCCGCGCTTCTCGCCGCGGGTTTCCCAGCCGGGCTCGAAGCCCATGCCCGTCAGGAACGACGCGCTGCGATCGGGCGAGCTCGAGAATGCGCGCACACCCGCGAAGCCGCGAATCGCATGCTCCGCGGGAATCTCAGGCGAGAGCGCAACGAGCGGCGGGTCGCCTGAGTCGTCGACGATCAGCTCGAGCGCAAGCCCTTCAGGATCGGCGAACACCAGAGACCCTTCGCCGCGCTCACCACCGACCCGAGCAGCCCAGAAATCGAGCGCTTCTTCCGATCCGACGCGAAAGACGACGCGATGCACCATCCCGTCGCCTGCCTGTCCCCGGGGAGCGCCCGGATATTCAAAGAACGTGATGTCAGAGCCGGCGCTGCCGTTCTCGTCGGCGTAAAAGAGGTGGTAGACGGTCGGGTCGTCCTGATTGACCGTCTTCTTCACGAGCCGCAGGCCGAGCGTGCCGGCATAGAAGTCGACGTTGACCGGGGCGTCGCCGGTGATCGCGGTCACGTGGTGAAGGCCTTCGAGGCGCATGACGGAGTTAACGACTACCAGCGGCGGGCGATTCCGCGGACGCTACGATCGCCTCGTGGACGTTGACGTCGCTGTGCTCGGGGGAGGCCCCGGCGGATATACCGCCGCGATTCGCGCTGCCCAGCTGGGCGCGTCGGTCGCCTGCATCGAGAAGGAGCCCGAGCTCGGCGGCACCTGTCTCCGCGTCGGGTGCATCCCGACGAAGGCCTGGGTGCAGACCGCGCACTTCCTGCACCAGGGCCGCGACTCGTTCCCGAAGCTCGGCGTCGTCACCGACGAGCCCAAGCTCGACTTCGCCAAGGCGAATGAGTGGAAGTCGGCCGTCGTCTCCCAGATGACCAGCGGTGTCGCGCAGCTTTTCAAGGCGAACGGCGTCGAGTGGGTCAAGGGCACCGGCACGTTCAAGGACGCGAACACGATCGCGATCAGCGGTGGCGGCGAGGTGACCTTCCGCTCGGCGATCATCGCGACCGGCTCGTTCCCGATGAGCCCGCCGATCCCGGGCCTCGACTCCGACCTCTGCGTCGACTCGACCGGGCTGCTGGCCCAGACCGAGATTCCGAAGCGGCTCGTGATCCTCGGCGGCGGCATCATCGGCTGCGAGTTCGCCTCGATCTTCAACACGTTTGGCAGCGAAGTGACGATCGTCGAGATGCTGCCGCGGCTGATTCCGCAGGAAGACGAGGACGCGGCGAAGGAGCTCGCGAAGCAGTTCGGGAAGAAGGGCATCACGCTGCAGCTCGGCAAGCAGTGCACGAAGGTCGAGCAGCAGGGCAACAAGCTGACCGTCCATTTCGGCGAAGGCGAGACGGTGACCGCCAACTTGATGCTGGTCGCGGTCGGTCGCGCGCCGCTCGTCGAGGGCCTCGGGCTCGAGCAGGCAGGCGTCACGTTCGACAAGCGCAAGGGCATCGCGACCGACGATCACCGCCGCACGAGCGTTCCTCACATCTACGCTGTCGGCGACTGCGCCGGCTACTGGCAGCTCGCCCACACGGCCTTCCGCGAGGGCGAGGTCGCAGCGGAGAACGCGATGGGCCACGACGCGATCGTCGACAACCGGGCTGTGCCGCGGCCGATCTACACCGATCCCGAGATTGCCGGCGTCGGCCTCACCGAGGCTCAAGCCCGCGAGCAGTACGGAGACGACGTCGCGGTCGGCACGTTCCCGTGGGTCGCAAACGCGCGTGCCGTGATGCAGGACGCGACGACCGGCTGGGTCAAGTCGATCCACGAGACCCACTACGGCGAGCTGCTCGGCCTGGTCATGGTCGGCCCGCACGTGACCGACATGGTCGAGGTCGGCGTGGTCGCGATCGACTCCGAATCGACCGTCGAGACGGTGGCCGACGGCATGGCGCCGCATCCGACGCTGGCCGAGGCGATCAAGGAAGCAGGCCTCGTCGCGCTCGGCCGTGCGATTCACCTGCCGAATCGCAAGAAGCGCTAGCGCGGGTACAGTCGAGAGATGAGCATTGTCAGCCGTCGTAACGCCGTTCTCGGCTGGGTCGCCCTGGCAGTTGCCAAGCGCGTTCTGAAGCGGAAGGCGAAGGCGATCGTCCCGACCACGGTGAAGCCCAAGAAGCGGAAGCGGTTTCTCGCGCTCCTGATCGCAGGCGGCGTCGGCGTGACGACGTTCCTCCGCATCCGCTCCAGCGGCGACGACGCAGCAGCCTAGGTCGTCTCGGCGCCGAGCCCGAACGGCGTCCCCTCGGAGTCGCGGCAGATCGCCCACCGCTCTCCGGGATGAACCACTTCGCCGCCGAGTGCGAGCACCCGCTCGATGGCAGCCGCCAGGTCAGGCACGGTGAAATACGGCAGCGAGAAGCGATCGCCGGGCCCGGTGCCGCGCTCGTGCAGCCCGAACGCAACCCCTTCGCGCTCAGCCTGCCAGCCGCGTCCCTGGCCGGCGGTGCGAGGCGAGAGCTCAATTTCCAGCAGCCCTTCCCAGAAGCGCTGAGCCCGCTCGGGCTCGTCGGCGGGAAACTCGATCAGCAACTCAGAGCCCCTGCGGAAACGTGATCGACTCCGGCGCGATCACCGGCAACCCGACGTCGAGCTGGATCTGCGCCTGGGGCAGCAGCGGAATGTCGCGCGGGTTCCCGACGTAGAGCTCGCTGTTCACGAACACGGTCACCTTCCCACGCGCCGGCCCGACCTGATCGGAGTTGAGCGGCTGGTGCCAGACGTCGAAGAAGTTGCCGAGCGTGTAGGTCAGCTGCACCGGCGACTCGATGTGGATGATCCCATCGTTCGTGTGCGTATGCAGCCACGCGAAGCAGCTGCCGGACGTGACGAATGGGCCCGCCGTCGTGTTGTCGCCCCGGATCGGCGGAGCAATGCCGATCCCGTAGGGAACGAGGCGTGCCTGACCGTTCACGAAGATCGTCAGGTGGGCGTGGATGTGGAAGAGCACCTGCTCGCTGCGCTGGCATTTGATCCCATCGACACTCTTGTTCAACGCGGGCGAGTGGCCGGCGGCAAGCGGCGGCGCCTGCGGGATCGGCGCGCCCTCCGGTCCTGGCAAGCCTGACGAGGGTGCCGAGTGAATCTGGGTCAGCAACCCGAGCGGGTTGACAACGAACCGGGCCGCGAACGCGGTGCCCGGCGCGATGAAAACGACCATGGCGGCGACGGTGAGAGCGGCTTTCACGTCCATCGGTGTATCAGTCCTGGATGAATGTCGAGCTGTAAGTTGCGCCTAACGTAAGTATATGCTTACATAGCGGCCATGGAATCCGCGCTGAAAGCGATCGCCGAGCCGCGCCGCCGGCAGATCCTCTCGCTCGTCCGGGACGAGGAGCTCTCGGCGGGTGAGATCGCATCGCATTTCGACGTCACGCGGCCCGCGGTTTCACAGCATCTGACCGTCCTGAAGGAGGCCGGGCTTGTGGACGAGCGACGCAACGGGACCAAGCGCCTGTATCGCGCCCGTCCCGAGGGTCTCGCCGAGGTGAGGGACTTCCTCGACGAGTTCTGGGGCGAGCGGCTCGAAGCGCTCAAACGTGAGGCCGAACGAGAGGAAAGGAAGAAGCATGGAACAGACGACTGAGAAGACCACCGTCGTGCGAGAGATCGCGATTGACGCAAGCCCGGAGACGGTCTGGGGGTTCCTCACCGATCCCGACAAGGTGCTGCGCTGGTGGGGACAGAGCATCTCGTTCGACCCACGGCCCGGCGGCGAGTTCGTGGTGGTCGTGAGCCGAACGCACACGGCACGTGGTGAGTTCGTGGAGCTCGACGAGCCGCGGCGACTCGTCTACACGTGGGGCTGGGACGGAGGCACCCCGGACCAGGAGCTCGTTCCCCCCGGCTCGACCACGGTCGAGATCAACCTCGAGCCGACGGGAGCCGGCACGATGCTGCGCTTCCGGCACAGCGGCCTGCCGAATGCCGAGTCGGCGCAGGCGCACGCCGAGGGCTGGGATCACTACCTCGGACGCTTTCTGGTCGCCGTTTCCGGCGCCGATCCGGGCCCCGACCCCTGGGCGGGCGCGCCGGAGTAACAAGGTGGAGACGGAGCCATTCTTGCCTCCGTCACCGCCGTAGCTTTTGACCCGAACGACAACTGACGAAAGGAACTGAGAACCATGGCGAATTTTCTTCTTGCATACAAGGGCGGCGGAATGGCAGCAACCGAAGAGGAGCAGGCAGCAGCGATGGAGGCCTGGGGCTCCTGGTTCGGCAGCCTCGGCGGCGCGGTCGTCGAGGCCGGCGCACCGTTCGGCGGCTCGGCGACGATTGGCAGCGACAAGTCCGTCGGGAACGGCGGCACGCTGACCGGCTACTCGGTGCTCACCGCCGACAGCCTCGACGGGGCCGTCGGCCTCGCCCAGGGCTGCCCGATCTTCGCGAGCGGCGGCAGCGTCGAGGTCTATGAAGCAGTCGAGATGTAGGACGCTTCCGGGGCTCTGGCCGCGCTGCGGCCGGAGCCCCGTTAGCCCTCGACCTTGAACGAGGGCTGCGCGCCCGGTAGCCGGATCACCGTGACGGCGCGTGAGGGTCGGCTCGTGTTTCCGGACGTGTCGATCGTGGTCACCCAGTAGCGCCCCGCTCGAGTTGGCAGCACGAAGATCGTGCGCTTCTCCGCGTGATAGCCGTGACCATCCCGGCTGACGACGTAGCTCCCGACACGAACGTTGTCTTTCGACCCACGCCAGCTCAGGCGCATCGTGGCGCCGGTCAGCCTGATCTTCATCGTCGCCGGCGTCGGTGCTCGCACGTCCTTCAGCACGCCGAAGTACGTCGCGTGGTGCGTGAAGATGGTGATCACGCCGTCGGGATCCATGAAGTAGCCGTCCGGTTGATCCGCAGGCAGATCGGGCGTGGTGAGGCGGGGCAGCGTCGTCCAGCTGAGGCCGTCCTCTGAGAACGCCGGGATATCGCCGGTCGAGCTCGCCGAGATATGGATCTGCAGCGGGATCGGGAAGCTCGTGATCGGGTCGCCGTTATCGTCGGTCACGTTCAGCTGAATCACCGCCGGCCCGAGCGCGAATCCGCCGCCGCTCGGCGCATTGCTGGCCGTGGCACCGCCAAGGGACGCGATCGCGGTCGGGCCGGCGATCTGCACGCCGGATGAGGTGGACGCAGCGGCGACGAGACCGAGCCCTGCGTTCGGAGTCACCTTCACGGTCACGGGGACGGTGAACGCGCCAGGCGGCCACGCGACGCTCACCGTCACCGGCGGCTCCGCCGGGATCCCGCCTGCTGCTGAGCTCGAGCTGGGCGCCGGCGCGGCAACGGCTACCGCGACCGACCCGGGCAGATCCGGCGTCGCGGGCGTCGAGGCCGGAGCGTTCACGATGGGTGCGGGCGTCGTCGTGATCGTCGGCGTCGAGGTCGTCGTCGGAGTGGGAGGCGGCGCGACCGGCGTGGTCGTCGTCGGAGTCGTTGTCGTCGTGGTCGGAGTCGGTGGGGCCTGCTCTTGCGTCGTTCCGGCCACGGAGACGTTGACGAGGCTGACCTCGGCGGCGGCGACGCTGAGCGCCGGGCGAAGGACCATGCTTTCGCCGCTCACCGTCGCCGTGACCGCCCCGCCGGAGAGCAGATTGCCGTTCTGATCCTCGAGATCGACCTCGAGCGAAGCGCCCATACAGGCCGGCGCGATTCCGGCCACGCGCACCGAGACGACGCCGTAGCTGCGGGTCGCCGTTTGGTACGCCACGCCGTAGGTCACCGTGACGCCATCGTCATCGCAAGACGTGTCCGCGTCGGTCGCGGCCTGAATTGCCCGGTGCGAGGGAGTCGTCAGCCGATCGGCCGCATACGCGCCAATCGCGCCCACTGTCAGGCCTGCGGCCACGACCGCAACCCACCTGACGGTCAGCCAGGTCAGCGACGAAACCAACGCTCTCATCGGCTCCGGCTCACAACCATCTCGAATTGAGGTAGGCCGGTAAACCGTCCATATACCTCAAATTGGAATTCAAACATCGATTTAGAGTGATTGCCGCCCCCGTTTGAATTATTTTTGTCATTTTTCGACAATTCTCAACTAGCTTAGTCGCGCGGCTTTTAATTTGCGTTGGATTCCTATCTACGAGATTGAAGGTTGATTTCGCATCCCCCAAGGAGATGAAAGGACGACAATGCAGCACGTTGGGAAAATCCTGAGGAAGAAGTGGGTTCTTGCGGCAATTGCGGCAGTCGTTGTCGGTTCAGGCGCGTATGCATTCGCAGCCACGTTGACGGTCAAGACGGCCACGCTGGGCGCGGGCTCCAAGGCAGTCACATCGTGCGCAGCCGAAGCAGATGCGACCTACACGACGGCCTACGACAGCACCGTGACGAATGGCTATCGCGTGAACACGATCGTGCTGGCGTTGCCGAGCCTCACCTGCGCCGCCGGCGATTTGCTCTCGGTCACCCTGTCCGATGGCTCGTCCGCATCGCTCGTGACAAAGCCGATCCTGCTCACCTCCGGCGAGGTGACCGCAGCGGCAGTGACCCTGACCTACAACAGCGGTGGAACCACGTCTGACAACACGTCGCTTCAGTTCTCGGAGAAAGTCCCCGTGAGCTCGGTTTCGACGGTCAGCGTCTCTGCCGTTGGTGCAGTAGCCGCGTAATCGACGAATGACGGCGGAGCTGTGGATGTGGGTGGGTGAGCCTGGCGCTTACCCACCCACGGCCGCCTCCGTCGCAGGTGGAGGCTGATCGAAACAACGAGGTGAGACGGGGGTCTCGTAAGTGGACTGGACGAACTGCGAGGGAGTGGAAGAAGCTGAGGAGCGGTCGAGCGGCTCTTCAGGATCGCCGTCGCTTCTTCGTGTCGTGATCGTGCTCGTCGTCGTATTCGCAGTCGCGGCCACACTGGCAGCGGCGGCGAATCTGACCGTTGCGACCGGCTCGCTCGGAGCCGGCGCGACGACGATCGAGCCCTGCGACCAGGGCAGCTTCGAATACTCGAACACGGTCGTGCTCGGTGTCGTCACCGCGGTCGAGGTCACGGGCATCGGCTCCGGCTGCGCCGGCACGACGCTGAACCTGAGCCTGGACGACGCCGAAGACTCGTCGATCGGATCAGGCGAGGCAGAGCTTGACGGCGACCCGACTGCGATCGTCGCGATCGTCGGCGCGCCTGACCCCGGCGATGTGACGTCCTATACCGCGACGGTGACCCGAGCGGTCACGATCTCGCTCACCTGACCGTGGCCAGCTGGAGCAACGCCGCCATGCGTGCCGCACCGCGCAGGAAGATCGGCATCCGGCGGATCCTCGGCTGGCTCCAGATCGCAGTCGCCCTCGGAGTGATCGTCTTCTGGTTCGTGGCCCTTCGTCCCGCTGCGTGGGGTGGGCCGGCCGGCTACGCCTTCATCTCGGGGCGGAGCATGTTGCCCAAGTACCACACGGGCGATGTCGTGATCGTGCACCGCCATTCGAGCTATCACCGGGGCGAGGTGATCGCCTACCGGATCCCCGCAGGCAACGTCGGTGCGGGGCTCGAGGTGATCCACCGCATCATCGGCGGGAACGGGCGCACCGGTTTCCTCGTGCAGGGAGACAACCGCACGACCCCGGACGTCTGGCGTCCCAAGACGACCGACGTCGTCGGCAGCGCGTGGGTGCACATCCCGCAGGCATCCAGATTCATCAAGCTCCTGCACTCGCCGCTCGTGCTGGCCGGCCTCGCCGCGTTCATCGCCTTCGGAGCCGTGCTCCGCCACGGCGCAAAGAAGCCTGAGGAGGACGAGAGCGAGCCCGGGGCGAGCGGCGATCTGATGCTGCTCCGGCCAGAGCAGACAGAAGGAAGCGAGCTCGAGCGGCTCTCAGCCGAGCTGGAGCATCTGGACGGCGTGATCGACGAGCTCGTGAAGAGCCGGACGGCGATCGCCCAGGCGCGCTACTGGCTGCTCGTACAGGAGCCGGAAGCAGAAGACCAGTCGCAGAGCCACTAGCGCGTCTCCTCGACGGCGCGGCGCGCCTCGGTTTCATAGAAATTCAGCGCATATCCGTGCCGGAGGTACGAGAGCGGCATCGCGACCGGGTGATGCTGCATCTGCCAGACGTGGCACAGCTCGTGGCAGAGCAGATCCTCGTCGGCCGGCGTCTCGCGCAGGAAGATCGTTCCCCACGCGGCGTAGCCGTCGAACTGGCGAAACCACGGCAGCTTGAAGAGCAGCGGCAGCGTGAAGACGTGGACCCGTTCGATGCGAACCGGCCGCGGATAGAAATCGAGCCGGTCGAGTCGCGCCTTCGCCCGCTCGAGCCCGTTCACCGCCAGTCTGGCTCGGCCAACAGCTTCAGCAGCTCGACGATCGTGGCCGCCGAGATCGCCAGGTCCTGCACGCTGATCCACTCGCGCACGGAGTGGAACTCGTTGCCGCCGGTGAAGATGTTTGGAGTCGGCAGGCCCTTTTCGGTCAGCCGTGAGCCGTCGGTGCCGCCTCGAATCGATGCGAGCCGAGGCTCCAGCCCGGCGCGCCGTGTTGCCTCGAGCGCGGCGTCGACGACATGCGGGACGGCGTCGAGCGCCTCGCGCATGTTGCGGTACTGATCCCAGCGCGTGAAGGTGACGCCGGGATGGATCTCCTGGGCGAGCGCCCGCACGTACGCCTCGTGCCCGGCGAGCTTCTCGCCGTCGTGGTCGCGGAGGATGAACGTGACGGTGCATTGCTCGGCGTTCCCTGTGATCTCGTACGGATGCACGAATCCCTCCTGGCCCTCGGTCGTCTCGGGCGAGAGCGTGTCCTTCGGCAGGCGCTCGATGAATGCGGCGGCCAGCTTGACCGGGTTCACGAGCTTTCCCTTCGCGGTGCCCGGATGGACGCCGATGCCTGGGAAGGTGACCGTCAGCTCGACCGCTGAGAACGTCTCGTTCTCGATCTCGCCGACCTCCGAGCCGTCGAGGGTGTAGGCGAACTCCGCCCCGAAGGCTTCGAGGTCGAAGTGGTCGGTTCCATGCCCGACCTCCTCGTCGACCGTGAACGCGATCCGCGCCGTCGTGCGCGGCGCCTCGGGGTGTGCGAGGAACCACGCGACCGCGGCCATGATCTCGGCGACGCCGGCCTTGTCGTCCGCGCCGAGCAGCGTCGTGCCGTCGCTCGTGACGATGTCGTGCCCGAGCCGCTCCCCGAGGAGCGCCGAGGTCGCGGGCGACAGCCCCGGCACGAGCTCGCCACCGGCGTAGTTCCCATGCACGACCGGGCTGACGCCGGACGCGGGCGCGTCGGGGCTCGTATCGACATGCGCGACGAGGCCGACGACCGGCCCTTCTCTGGTGCCGGGCAACGTGGCGAAGACGTAGCCGTGCTGCGTCAGCTCCGCGTCCTCGAGACCCAGCGCCTGCAACTCGGAGAGCAGGAGCCGCGACAGGTCGAGCTGCTTCGCCGTCGACGGGTAGCTGTCGGACTCGCGAGACGACTGCGTGTCGATGCGGACGTAACGGAGAAACCGCTCGAGCGCATCGGCTTCCAGCTCGTCCGCGAGCACCGAGGCGTACGGAGGTCGTGCCATTCCGAGAGCTTAGAGCGTTCGTCCAGCGGCGCCGTCGTTGATTTCGATACTATCAGTCTCGTAATCAAATCCGGAGGTGGAGAATGCAAGAGACAAGGCTCAGGACA
>DASZPQ010000029.1:0-3537 GCA_035550275.1 Gaiellaceae bacterium
GTGCTGATCTTCTACGCATGGACCGCCGTGGTCTCGATCGGCTGCCTGCTGTTCTTCTTCCAGCCCGTCTGGCCGGCGGTCGTCTTCCTGTGCGTCGGGCTCGTCGTCTGCACGGCGATCACGCTGGCCCCGCTGAGCAGACGCAAGAGCAGCGAGGTCGCCGCAGAACTCACCCCGCCGGAATCCAGCGGAGCGGATGACGCCGCCCGCTTCGATCCGCGCGACGCGGCCTCCCAGTTGCCCGGTCGTGACTCGATCCGGCACGAACCACGGAAGGAAGCCGCATCATGACCCATCCCCACCCACCGACGAGCTCTGCTCAGCGGAGCCCGCGGCCGATCGGAGCACGGCCGATGCTGGTGCTCGCGCTCAAATACGGCGCGATCTTCGCGCTCGCGGTGGCCGTCGTCGCCGGGCTGATCGGCCTTGCCGTCTCGGGAGTGCCTGGCCTGCTCGGCGGGCTCCTGGGCGCCGTGGTCGCCGCCGTCTACCTCGGGCTGACGGCGGTGACCATGCTCGTCGCCTACCGTCTGGCAGGCGGCGACCTCACGTCGCCCATCTACTTCGGCACCGTGATGGGCGCCTGGCTGCTCAAGGTGATCGTGTTCGTCGTCGTCGTGCTGCTCGTCGGATCGCAGAAGTGGGTCGACGGACGTGTGATGTTCTTCACGATCATCGTCGCGGTTCTCGGATCTCTGATCCTCGACTGCGTCGCGTACGTGCGCGCCCGAGTGCCCTACGTCGACGTCGAGCTGCCGTCCGCCGGCGGTCCTTCCGCACCGTCTGCCGGCACGGACGACGATGCGGGTGCTCGTCCCTGACCAGTCGACGACTGGTCTCCGGGCCCCGGATGCGGCCAGAGCCGCGCGTGCAGAAACGCCTTCTACGTTTGGTAGAGTGATTCAGACCCAGACCCCGACCTGTTCCTCGTTCCTCGTTGAACACCGATGCCGGAGAATCCCCTGATAACGCCCATGCTCATTTCCACAGTGCTGTCTGTCAAAGGCGACGATTCCGGTGGCTTCGAAGGTCCGTCGATCAGCGACTTCTTCCCGCCGGACGTGTTGTTCGCAGGCACTCCGTTCGCGCTGAACCGGGTCATGTTGATCCGCATCCTGGTGACCGTGCTCGTGCTGCTCGTCTTCTGGCTGGGCACCAGGAACATGAAGCTCCGCCCGTCTCGCACGCAGGTCGCGTTCGAGTACATGGTCGGCTTCGTGCGCAACGGCATCATCTACCAGAACCTCGGTGAGCGGATCGGCAAGCGCTACGAGCCGATCCTGATGACGTTCTTCTTCCTCATCCTCGGCATGAACCTCATGGGCTCGATACCCGGGTTCCAGATCGCTCCTACAGCGATCATCGGCCTCCCGCTGGTGCTGGCCATCATCGCCTGGTTCATGTTCATCATCGCCGGCATGCGCGAGAAGGGCTGGCGGTTCTGGAAGGACTCGCTCTTCCTGCCCGGTGTGCCGTGGCCGCTGTACTTCCTGCTCACGCCGCTGGAGTTCCTCTCCACGTTCATCGTGCGCCCCGTCACGCTGACCCTGCGGCTCACCATGAACATGATGGCCGGGCACATGCTCGTCGTGCTCTGCTTCGCTGCCACGCAGTTCTTCTTCTTCACCCTGCTCGCCGACGGGAACCTGCTCGGCGTCCTGGGGATCGGATCGTTCGCCTTCGGCATCGCGTTCACGCTGCTCGACCTGTTCGTCGCGATCCTGCAGGCGTACGTCTTCACGATCCTGTCCGCCATCTACATCCAGCTCGCGGTGGCCGAAGAGCACTGATCCGCTCGCGGCACCGCATCATCCACCCCTCGAAAGGAACAACGCACGTGAATATCGTCGGACAACTCGCTCCGCTCGCCTTCGGTCTGGCCGTCATCGGCTCCGGTATCGGCGTGGGCTACGTCATCGGTAAGACCATCGAGTCGGTCGCCCGTCAGCCCGAACTGCAGGGCCGCCTGCAGAGCCTCATGTTCCTCGGCGTCGCGCTGACGGAGGCCCTCTGCTTCATCGCGATCGCCGTCGCGTTCATCCCGTTCCCCCAGCCGTAACACTCAGCCGGCCAGAAGCAACTTTTCGAAGGAGTCCTAATGCTCTCCACAGCCGTCGTCGCCGAGGGGAACCTCCTCATCCCGACGATTCCTGACCTTCTGTGGGGCACGATCGTCTTCGTCATCATCCTGGTCTTCTTCATCGTGAAGGGGCTGCCGGCGATCAACAAGCTGCTCGACGAGCGACGCGACGTGATCGACGGCGGCATCGAGCGGGCCGAGAAGACGCAGGCCGAGGCCAATGCCGTGCTCGAGCGCTACACCGCTCAGCTGGCCGAGGCTCGCGCCGAGGCCGGTCGCATCCGCGAGCAGGCGCGCCTCGAGGGTGCGGCGATCCTGGCGGAGCTCAAGGAGAACGCGCAGGCGGAGGCCGCCCGCATCACCGCGAACGCTCAGGCGCAGATCGAGTCGGAGCGGGCAGGCGCGCTGGCCTCGCTGCGCGCCGAGGTCGGAACGCTCGCCGTCGACCTCGCCTCACGCATCGTGGGCGAGGTGCTCTCCGACGACAAGCGCTCCGAGGCGCTCGTCGACCGGTTCCTCGCCGACCTCGAGCAGGATCAGCTGTCGAAGGCGGGCGAGTAAGTGGGATCCGCGACCCGCGAAGCACTGGATCGCGCCAAGGCCGAACTGGCCGACGCGCCAGAGGTGACGCTGCGCACCGGTGAGCAGGTATTGTCGGCCGGTCGCACGATCGACACCACTGCGCAGCTGAAAGCGTTGCTCGCCGATCCCTCCATCGAGTTCGCGGACAAGGGCGCGATCGTCACCCGCATCTTCGGCTCGTACGACGCAGCCGCCGTGCGCATCCTGAGCGGGATCGCGCAATCGCGCTGGTCGAGCCCCGAGCAGCTGATCGACGGGATCGAGGAGATCGGCATCCGGGCCGTGGCGCGTGCTTCCGGAGACGACGGATCCATCGAGTCCGAGCTGTTCTCGTTCGCCCGCGCCGTCGACAGCGACGACGAGCTCGAGCTTGCGCTCGGAAGCAAGCTCGGCGATCCCGCGAAGCGGATCGCCATCGTCGAACAACTTCTCACCGGCAAGGCGAGCGATGCCACCCTGGTGCTGTTGAGCTATGCGGTGCAGACGCAACGCGGCCGGCGCCTCGTCGAGGTCATCGCGCACATCGCGGAGATCGTCGCACAGGATGCCGGCGCCATGGTCGTCTCCATCACTGCGGCCGCCCCGCCGACCGAATCGCAGCTCGACCGGCTGCGCGCCTCACTGAGCAAGCGGTACGGACGCACTCCCCGTTTCGCGATCACCATCGACCCCCGGCTCATCGGCGGCCTCCGCGTGCAGATCGGCGACGAGGTCATCGACGGCAGCGTGGCGAATCGCCTCGCCGACCTGCGACTGAAACTGGCCGGCTGACCCGGCACGACGCACACATCAAGGAAAACGAAATGGCAGACATCAGCATCAGCCCGGATGAGATCCGGGCCGCTCTCAAGGACTTCGTGGCCGGGTACCAGCCC
>DASZPQ010000030.1:0-11209 GCA_035550275.1 Gaiellaceae bacterium
GACAAGGCTCAGGACAACCCAACTTGGCGAGACCGGGCTCGAGATCACGAGGATCGGTTTCGGCGCCTGGGCGATCGGCGGCGGAGGCTGGGAGTTCGCGTGGGGCGAGCAGGACGACGCCGAGTCGATCGCCGCAATCCAGCGCGCGCTCGAGCTCGGGATCAACTGGATCGACACGGCGGCCGCGTACGGCTTCGGCCGTTCGGAAGAGGTCGTCGGCCGGGCGCTCGAGGGCCTCGACGAGCGACCGCTGATCTTCACGAAGGCGTCCTTGGTCGAAGGTGAAGGCCGGCGCGTCGTGCACAACCTGAAGCGCGACTCGATCCGCCGCGAGGTCGAGGCGAGCCTGCGCCGGCTCCGCGTCGATGCGATCGACCTCTACCAGATCCACTGGCCCAATCCCGACGCGGACATCGAAGAGGGCTGGTCGGCCTTCGCAGAATTGAAGGAGGAAGGCCTCGTCCGTCACATCGGCGTCTCCAACTTCGACGTCAAGCAGCTCCGCCGGATCCAGCAGATCGCTCCGGTCGAGACGCTCCAGCCGCCGTACTCCCTGGTCGACAGGCTGGTCGAGCACGAGATCCTGCCGTTCGCCGAGCAGCAGGGGATCGGCGTGATCGTCTACTCGCCGATGGGCTCGGGGCTCCTGACGGGAGCGATGACCCGCGAGCGGATCGAGAGCCTGCCCGACGACGACTGGCGCAAGGACAGCGTTCGGTTCCGCGAGCCCGAGCTCACGCACCACCTCGCTCTGGTCGAGCGGCTGCGGGCGGTTGCCGACCGCTACGACACGTCTCCCGGAACCGTCGCCGTTGCCTGGACCTTGACGAATCCCGCCGTGGATGGAGCGATCGTCGGCTTCCGCCGCCCGGCCCAGGTCGACCCACTCATCGCGGCCGCGAGCCTGGAGCTGACTCCCGCCGACATCGCCGAGATCGAGGGGCGATGACCATGGACGGCAGGCCAAACCTCGGCTTCGTCGGCCTCGGAACCATGGGCAGCCGCGTCGCCGGCCGTCTGCTCTCTGCAGGCCACACGGTCTACGGCTTCAACCGGACGGCGAGCAAGGCCGGGCCGCTCGTCGAACGCGGGCTGATCCTGTGCGAGACGCCCCGTGCAGTGGCCGAGGCGGCCGACATCGTCTTCTCGATGGTCACCGACGGCCGCGCCCTGAACGAGGTCGCCGCTCGGGCTGACGGGATCCTCGCCGGCCTTGGCCCGGGCAAGACGTACATCGATCTCAGTACCGTCAGTCCACAGGCGAGCACACAGCTCGCCGAGCGCGTGCGCTCGACCGGGGCCTGGATGCTCGACGCGCCCGTTTCGGGAAGCGTTCCCGCCGTCGAGGCGGGCACGCTGATGATCGTCGTCGGAGGCGATCGCGACGTGTTCGAGAGCGTGCTGCCGGTGCTTCAAGAGCTCGGCCAGAACGTCAGGCATGTCGGCCCGAACGGGCACGGGCTACTGCTGAAGCTTGCGATCAACATCAGCCTCGGCGTCCAGATGCTCGCGTTCAGCGAAGGCGTGCTGCTCGCCGAGAAGGCCGGGATCGCTCGCAGCCTCGCGGTCGAGGTGATTACCGGCAGTGCGATCGGATCGCCCATGCTGCAGTCGCGCGGGCCGCTCGTCGTGGATGCACCGGACGATGCCTGGTTCGACGTCGAGCTGATGCACAAGGACCTGATGCTCGCCCTCGCGACCGGTGCCGAGCTCGAGACGCCGTTGCCGTCGACCGCGATCACGAACGAGCTCTTCAACGCGGCGCGGGCGATGGGCTACGCGCAATCCGACATCGCCTCCGTCTTCGACGTGCTCTCGGAGATGGCCGGGACGCCGTGAGCGGCCGCCCTCGCAGCGAGCGGGCCCAGCAGGCGATCCTGCGAGCGGCAACCGAGCTCTTTCTCGAGCGCGGGCTCGCCGGGACGAGCGTCGACGAGATCGCAGAGCGTGCGGGCGTTGGCAAGGCGACGATCTATCGCCGCTGGCCGTCCAAGGAGCTGCTGGCGCTCGATGCGCTCGCGGCCGACTGGCAGGCGACGCTCCCGGACGTGAGCATCGACACCGGTTCGCTCCGCGGTGACCTGCTCGCGCGGATCGTCCCCTGGGTCACGTTGCTTGCGACCAAACCGTATGGCAGGGTCGTCGCCGGGCTTGTGGCGGCGGCGCAGGCCGATCCGGCGTTCGCGAGCCTCTATCTCGAGCGCTTCGTCACTGCCCGCCGCGGATCGACTCGCGCAGTCTTCGAGCGCGCCCGCAGCCGGGGCGAGCTGCGGCCGCGCACGGACCTCGAGCTGGCGCTCGATCTGCTCTACGGCCCGATCTACCACCGTCTCCTCCACGGTCATGCGCCGCTTGGCGAGCGTTTTGCGACGGAGGTCGTCGACTCCGTGATCGACGCAGTCGGCGCCGCGTATTAGCGCTCAAGCTCGCGCCTGGATCTGCCGAAACCCAGAATGAAACTTCGTGAAGTTTTCGTAATGCGTCGTAGACATCCGGGTGATGTCCGAGTAAGACTTGAGTTGCACCGTCGGGCGGGCGGTGCGTTGCGACCAAGGAGACACCATGGCTGCGGTTCCGTCCGTTCACCCCGCCCCCATCCAATCTCGGTCATCCGACGAGGCGTCGGATCTCTACACGCGCTTCCACGGGCAGATCTTCGCGTTCTGCCTGCGAGAGCTGCGAAACCGGGAAGAGGCGGAGGACGCGACGCAGTCGACCTTCCTGAACGCTTTTCGGGCACTGGAGAGCGGGACGGTCTTCGAGCACGAGTCTGCGTGGCTCTATCAGGCGGCGCATCACGTCTGCCAGACGCGCCGCCGCTCGTGGTACCGGCGTAACCGCGTCGAGAGCGACGGCGACTTCGACCGCATCCAGCACATCATCGCCTCACCCCAGAGCGACGACGACGAGCTGTTCGGGCTCCGCCCGGCGCTCGAATCGATGCCGGAGCAGCAGCGCAAGGCGCTCTTGCTGCGCGAATGGAAAGGGCTTTCCTATGCGGAGATCGCGGCCGAGCTCGAGCTTTCGCAATCCGCCGTCGAGACGCTCCTCTTCCGTGCGCGCCGCGGCCTTGCCGAACGCCTGACCGAAGAGCCGACCGAGAAAGGCCAGCTCCGCAAGCTCGGCCGGACCGGCGATTACGGGTCGCTCGGCGCGGCGATCAAGGCGCTCTTCTTCAGCGGTGGGATCAAGGTCGCGGCCACGTTGGCGACGGTTGCGGCCACGACGGTTGTCGCTTCGGCTCCGACCGTTCGAAACGACGTCGTCCACTTCGTCGCGCCCGCGCTGCCCCAGCCTACGGTCGCTGCGCGGCACGTGAAGCCGAAGGTGACGCATGCCGTCAAGCGCAAGCCGAGAAGCTTGCTGGCGTCGGCTGCGCCGGCCGTGACGACCGCGCCGCCAAAGCCGAAGCCCGCTGCTCACCACGCTGCCCTGACCCACACGGTTCACACCACGCCTGCTGTGACCACAACGACCGTGCACCACAGCGTGAAGACGGCGCGTGTGACGAAGCCAGTGAAGAAGGTCATTGCGACGCCGCCCGCCGTCACGACGACGACCGTCGCGCCAACGGTCGTCACGCCCCAAACGACGACCACGACCGACGCTCAGTCGACAACCACGACGGCGCAGACAACGACCACCGCGCAGACGACCACCGCTCAGACCACGACGACGGCGCGGCCGACTCCGCCGCCAGTTGTCGCGTCGGTGACGCCAGTCGCTCCGCCCGTGGCCAGCTTCTCGCCATCCAGCGGCCGGGTCGGGACGACCGTTTCGATCACCGGTGGGCCGTTCAGGAACGTGAGCTCGGTGAAGTTCAACGGCGTTCCCGCGTCGTACGGCGGCTTCGGCCCGGTGCTCCTCGCGAAGGTTCCGAACGGCGCGACGAGCGGCCCGATCACCGTGACGACGAGCGCCGGAACCTCAACGTCGGCCGGCAGCTTCACGGTGGTCGCCAATCCGACCCCGCCGCCTCCTCCACCGCCTGTGACCCCGCCGCCACCCCCGCCGCCGGCCGCACCGGTCGTCTCCGGCTTTTCGCCGCAGTCTGCAGCTGCCGGCGCGACCGTCTCGATCTGGGGCTCGCATCTTGCCGGCGCCACCTCCGTGACGTTCAACGGCGTCTCCGCCGGCGTGACCGGTGGCTCGGACTCACAGCTCACGACGCGCGTTCCGCAAGGGGCGACGACCGGGCCGGTCGTGATCACGACACCGCACGGGTCGGTGACGTCGAGCGTGATCTTCACCATCCCGGCTCCGCCGGCCGTGTCCTCGGTCTCACCGGCCAGCGGCACTCCCGGGTCGTCGGTGACGATCAGCGGCTCGCATTTCAGCGGGGTGACATCGGTTCGGTTCAACGGCGCCTGGGCGAGCGTGCTCGCGAGCTCTGACACCTCGATCACCGTCCAGGTTCCATCGTCGGCCACGAGCGGCGCGATCACGGTGACGACCTCGGACGGCACAACGACCGCCGGGAGCTTCACCGTCGTCGTCCCGCCGGCCATCGGCGGCTTCTCCCCGGCGAGCGGTGTCGTAGGAGCTTCCGTGACGGTTTTCGGCGCGCACTTCACCGGCGCGACCGCCGTGACGCTGAACGGCGCGGCGGTGCAATTCGCCGTCCTCTCCGACTCCCAGCTGACGCTCACCGTGCCGGCCGGCGCGACCTCAGGGACGATTGCCGTGACGACGCCGTCCGGCACCGTGGTCTCCGGATCTCCGTTCACGGTGACCGCCCCGACGCCGGTCATCTCGGGTCTCTCGCCGGTGTTCGCGCGCGTCGGGACGTCGGTGACGATCTCGGGCTCGCATCTCACCGGAACGACGTCGGTCAAGTTCAACGGCGTCACCGCGAGCTTCACGGTCAACTCCGATTCGCAGCTCACCGCGGTCGTTCCGGGCGGAGCGACGACCGGCCCCGTGACCGTCTCGACAGCTGCCGGAACGGCAACGAGCGTCTTCTTCGTCGCTCACTGATCCCGCGCAAGTTTTCCGCGGTTCCGGCGTCATAGCTCTGTCTGGCCCGGAACCGGCACCGCCCGCCGGTTCCGGGCAGATACTTCTCGGGATAAGCTCGGTCGATGAGTGAGGCGGTTGCAGCAGGCGTTGCCGTCCCGAGCCTGATCCCGCGCCGGCTCCTGCTGCTTCCCGCGGTCGCGTTGACGCTGCTCGTGATCGGCGTCTCCTGGAACCGCGAATGGCCGCTCGATTTCCTGCACGTCTTCTTCGGCGGGCTCTGGACGGGCGCAGATCTCTTCGCCGGCTTCCTGATCGGCCCGATTGCCCGCCGCCTCGACCCACCGGTGCGCCGCGCGTTCATGCAGCGCTACATGCCGCGGATGATGGTGCTGATGCCGACGCTGGCGCTCGTCACGCTGGTCGCGGGCTGGCAGCTCGCCCGCGAGACCGGCGTGCTCACCGAGTCGTATCCGCGCCACTGGTGGCTTGTCGCCTCGTTCGTGATCGTGGGCGTGATGGCGACGATCAACTTCGCGCTGCTCTTGCCCGCGAACCTGCAGGTGCTGAGCGAGCTGCGCAAGGAGATCCCGAATGCCGAGCTGATCGGCCGGCTGATGGGGCGCTACACGACGATCGCCGCAGTGATCGGCTGCCTGCAGGTCGCGACGATCGTCGTCATGTCGAGGCTGGCGACCTTCTAGATGGCAGGTCCGTTCGCCCGTCCGGCCGAAAAAGGCGTGCTGCTGCCGCCGCCGGACGCGTTCGCCGCCGTGACGCTGATGCTCGTGCTCGGAGCGATCGGCACGCTCGCCGCGTATCTCCCGTTCAACGGGCCGCTCGACGTCACGCTGCCCTTGATCGAGATCGCGGTCGTGACGTATGCAGCGGCAGTCTGGCGGCTCTTCGCGACTCGCACCTTCGCGTGGCCGACGTTCTTCGCGGTCGCACGCCCTGCCTTCTTCGCCGTCGGCACTGCGGCCGTGATCATCGAGCTCGCGTTCCTCTACGACAAGACGGGCGGCCGCTCGCTCGCGATCCTCTCGGCGGGGCTTGTGCTGGTCGTGCTCGATCTGCCGTTGCTCCTCGGCTACTCGGTGGCGCGGAACGAGCCGCTGCTCGAGCCGGAGCCCGAGCCGTACGTCCCGTTCGGCCACGGCTCGTAATCGAGCAGCTCGTGGCCGTGGCGCCGTAGCCACTGGGCGTCTTCGCGCCAATGAGGGCGATGAAGGTCGAGCAGCGCCCAGAACGCCCGCGAGTGGTTCGCCTGTTTGACGTGCAGGAGCTCGTGGACGACGACGTACTCGAGCACGTCGGGAGGGGAGAGGACGAGGCGCCAGGAGAAGGAGAGGGTGCCTCTGGTCGAGCAGGATCCCCAGCGCGTGCGCTGGTCGCGGATCGAGACGCGCGCATACGGAATGCCGAGAAGGGCTGACTGCTGGGCGACGGACGCTTCGATCCGGTCGCGCGCCTCGCGGCGATACCAGCGATCGATCGCGCCGGCGATCTCGTCCAGCGGCCCGGAGACGCGCAGCGTGGCGCCGCTCCGGTTCGCGACAGATTTCACGCCGCCGGCGCGCACGACTCGAAGCCGTTCGCCGGCGAGCCACACAGTTCCGGGTTGCGCAAGCCCGAGCACCGGCCGGCGCGCTGCTGTTTCTCGCGCGGCCGCGAGCTTCTCGCCCAGCCAGTTGGAGTTGTCCTCGAGGAATTGCCGCAGCGCGCGGGTGCTGGTTCGGCGCGGCACCGTCAACTCGAGCGGGCGCCCTGGGCGCACGGTCATCCGTAGCCGCCGCGTGCGTGCCGATTCGCGCACATGCGCGACGATCGTCTCGTCACCGACCACGATGTCGAGCTCCCTCACCATGTCGAGGGTAGTAGCGAGCCCGGTCGCCCTTTGCTGTTCTACGCGGCAGTCAGATGCTGCCCCGCGTGCCGTCCTGCGATCACGGCGAGATCGCGGCGGTGGCGCTCGATCTCGGCGTCGTAGTTCAAGAGCTCTTCCCTGGTCACCCCGTGGCGCTCGAAGATCGACCGGAGCTTGACGAGGTCGCGGATGTGCTGCAGCTCGAGCTCGATCTCGTTGTGCTCTCGCCGTTCATCGAAGCGAGAGAGGTGGGGGCGGGGGCGGATGTGAAGTGTCATGGTGCTCAACTCCTTTCGTGGTGCTCAGAGACTCTCACCGAGATTTGAAGGTTTGTTGTGGACTGGCTAAGAACTGCCTAAGACTGAAATGGGCTCGTACCCCGATCGCGACGGCGGTAATCACAAGGATCTAGTCCCGAGCGGCATCGCCGTGAGGCCGCCCGACCGCCGCAGGGCAGCATTCATGTGGCTCTCACGTTTGCCCGGTAGAACATGGCCTAGCAACGTAGGGGGTTCAGCAGCATGAACGTTTTTCGTCGTCTGTCGTCGCGTGGTCTCGCCGTCCTGCTTGGCGCCATCGCGACCTTTGGCGTTGTTGCGGCGGTCGCCACCGTCGCAGCTCTCGGTGGAGGCGGAACGACGCCTCCCGCGGAGCCGCTCGCGCAGGCGATCCACGATGGCCTGTCGGCCGCGCCCGTCCAGGGTGTCACCGCGCGCGTCACCTTCACGAACAATTTGCTCGGCTCGAGCGCGCTCGGCTCGCTCGCCGCCGGATCGGGATCGCCGCTGCTCTCGGGCGCTTCGGGCCGGATCTGGCTGACGAACGACGGCCACCTCCGGCTCGAGCTCCAGTCGGGCTCGGGCGATGCTCAGATCGTCTCCGACGGGAAGACGCTCACCGTCTACGACGCGTCGTCGAACACCGCGTACGAGCTCGCGCTCCCCGCGCAGGGGCCCGACTCGACGACTCCGGCCGATCACGCCGTTCCCGGTCTGTCCGAGATCGACACCGCGCTGACCCAGCTCGAGAGCTTCGCCACCGTCTCCGACGCGGTTCCCGGCTCGACTGCCGGCCAGCCGTCGTACACCGTCTCGGTCTCACCGAAGGCGAATGGCGGCCTGGTCAGCTCGGCTGAGCTCGGCTGGGACGCCGCGACCGGTGTCCCGCTTCACGCCGCGATCTACGCAAAAGGCGACACGACGCCCGTGCTCGACCTCACCGTGACCGACATCAGCTACGGCCCGGTGGCCAGCTCCGACGTGAACGTTACGCCGCCTCCCGGCGCGAAGATCGAAACGCTGTCGCTGCCGACGGCTGGAACGGAGAAGAGCGGGACGCCGGTCACCGGTCTCGCTGCGGTCGCCGCGGCGGTTCCGTTCACCCTGGCGGCGCCTGACACGCTGGACGGTCTCGCCCGCAACGAGGTGCGGCTGACCGGTTCTGGCGCAGACGCCGGCGCCCTGGTCACCTATGGCGAAGGGCTCAGCACGATCGCCGTGCTCGAGCACGCGCCGGCGGCAAAGGACGCCTCGAGCCCGCTCTCGATGCTGCCGAGTGTCACGATCAACGGGGCGACGGGGCACGAGCTGGTGACCGCGCTCGGGACGATCGTGCACGTCACGAGCGGCGGAGTTGCCTACACGATCGCCGGGTCGGTCACCCAGTCCGACGCCGAATCGGCGGCGCGTGCGCTGACATCCTGAGCGTGGATTCCAGTCCAGTCGAGGCTCGGGGCCTCGTCAAGCGGTACGGCGAGATCACGGCGGTCGACCACGTCGACCTGACCGTGTCCGCCGGTGACGTCTACGGCTTTCTCGGCCCGAACGGGGCCGGGAAGACGACGACGCTGCGCATGCTGCTCGGCTTGATCAGGCCCAGCGAGGGGACGGTGAGGCTCTTCGGCCGCGATCCGCTGGTCGACGGCGCCCGCGCGCTCGACTGGGTCGCAGGGTTCGTCGAAGGCCCTCGCTTCTACCCGTACTTGAGCGGCCGCAAGAACCTCGAGCTGCTTGCTGCGTACGACTTGCTCGGCGCCGGGAGATCCGAGATCGACGCGGCGCTCGATGTCGTCGAGCTGCGTGACCGGGCAAAGGACCGGGTCGGTGGCTACTCCCACGGGATGCGCCAGCGCCTCGGGATTGCCGCGTCGCTGCTGCGAAAGCCACGGCTGCTGCTGCTCGACGAGCCCGCGACGGGGCTCGATCCGGCCGGGATGCGCGATATGCGCGCGCTCGTCCGCCGGCTCGCCGACGACGGCATGACCGTCGTCCTTTCGAGCCACCTGATGAGCGAGGTCGAAGAGCTCTGCAACCGGGTCGCGATCATCTCGAACGGCAAGATCATCCGCGAGAGCACCCTGCGTGCCCTGCTCGCGAGCGCCGCCGGCCTGTACCGGCTCGAGGTCACCGATCTCGGCGCCGCGAGTGCCGTCTGCGAGGCGCATGGCGTCAGCGCCGCCGTCGAGAACGGCGGCCTCGTCTTCAGCGCCGGCCCGGAGCAGGTCGCGACGCTCTCGATCGCGCTCGGCAAGGCCGAGATCGGGATCTACAACCTCGTCGCCGAGGGCGCCTCGCTGGAGCGGCTGTTCCTCGAGCTGACCGAATCGGACACACCCGTGGTGGCGGTCGCCTGATGAGCGGCACGCTCGTCGTCTATCGCTGGGAGCTGCGCAAGCTGCTGCGCCAGAAGCGCACGTACCTCGGAATCGGCGCAGCGATCCTCGTGCCGCTGATCTTCGTGACCGCGCTCACCGTTCAGAAGGGCCAGCCGAACGACGTCGACTTCGGCCGCTACGTGCGCGAGTCGGGTCTCGCGATCCCGCTCGTGCTGCTGCTCTTCGGGTCGATCTGGCTCTTCCCGCTGATCACCGCGCTCGTGGCCGGCGACATCATCGCCTCGGAGCATCACAACGGCACGATGAAGACGATCCTCACGCGCTCGCTCGACCGCGGCCAGATCTTCGCCGGGAAGACGATCGCGGCGCTCACCTACGCGCTCGTCGCGCTCGTCGCGATGGGCGTGACCGCCGTCGTCGCAGGCGTGATCAAGTCCGGCTTCAACCCGCTCGTCGACTTGTCGGGGACGCGCATCTCGCCGCAGAGGGCGCTCGGCCTCGTCGCGGCGAGCTTCGCCGTCTACATGCTCCCGCTGATCGCGATCGTCTGCTTCGGCCTGCTGCTCTCGGCGCTCACGCGGAACAGCGCGGCGGCGGTTGTCGGGACGCTGATGTTCGCGCTGCTGATGCAGCTGATCGGGATCCTTCCGGGTCTGCAAGGCGTGACGCCGTACCTGCTGACGACGCAGTTCCAGGCGTGGCAAGGGTTCCTGCGCGTCCCGGTCGACTGGTCGCCGGTGATCCGCGCGGCGTGGCTGACAGCCGCGTACGCGCTCCCGCCCCTCTTCGCCTCGTACCTGATCGTGCTCCGCAGCGACATCACCGGCGAGTAGCCTGGAAGCCATATGAAGGTCGAGATCTGGTCCGACGTCGTGTGCCCGTGGTGTTACGTGGGCAAGCGCCGCTTTGAGTCCGCGCTGGCGCGATTCGACCACCGCGACGAGGTCGACGTCGTCTGGCGCAGCTTCGAGCTCGACCCCGACGCGCCCGCGCGCCGCGAAGGCACAGCCGCCGAGCACCTGGCGGCGAAGTACGGCATGAGCCCGGAGCAGGTCGCCGCCTCGCAGGAGCGGCTCACGGGCCTCGCGGCTGCCGAGGGCCTCGAATACCACCTCGATGCCACAGCGGGCGGCAACACCTTCGACGCCCACCGCCTGATCCACCTCGGCGCCGCGCATGGGCTCCAGGACGAGATGAAGGAGCGGCTGATGCTCGCCTACTTCACCGAGGGCGCCGCGATCGGCGAGCCGGAGGTGCTGCAGCGGCTCGCGATCGAGGTCGGCCTCCCTGCAGACGAAGTCGCCGAGCTGCTCGCAGGCGACCGTTTTGCTGCGGAGGTTCGCGACGACGAGCATCGCGCTCAGCTCTTCGGGATCAGCGGCGTCCCGTTCTTCGGAATCGACGAGCGCTACGGCGTCTCGGGCGCACAGCCGGTGGATCTGATCCTGTCGGCGCTAGAACAGGCTTGGGCCGAGCGCGCAGGCTCCGTCGCTTAGGCCCGCGCGTCGAGAACAGCCACGTCGTACTGAGTGATCTGGTCGTCCTGGGTCAAAAGTGTGAGATCTTCGATCCGAGCCTGGGCTATGAGCGCTCGATCGAACGGGTCGCGGTGCAGATTTGGAAGCTCGCCCGCCGCGACCGCATGCTCGACTGTGATCGGCAGCTCCGCAAACTGGCTGTCCGAGATGGATTGGGCAATGTCACCGCGCAGCTCGAGCTTTCCTGTTGCTCGTTTGACGGCAATCTCCCAAGCGGTTGCCGCGCTTACGAGT